>JBGCEF010000042.1:0-47124 GCA_045106175.1 Bdellovibrionales bacterium | reverse complement strand
GAGATACAGATTGAAGATAATCTTGGACTTGAAATTGAGAACGTGTTGGACGATATGAGCTTTGAGGCATTATCTGATGATGATGTTGTTGCTGAAAAATTACGCATTAAATTACGCCGTTTTTGTTCCCATGTTTTGGGGATTAAACCAAAAACAAGCGTTCATGTTTTAAGGGTTTAATATGGATTGGTTTACAGGAATTGTTGTTTTTTTAATTACGTGGTGGACCTTTTTATTTGCGGTTCTTCCATTTGGCCATAAACGCGATAAAGACGGCACACCGGAGCTTAATTTCAATCTTAAGAAAAAGTTTTTATGGACTACGATTGGAACGATTATAATCTGGATCATCATTCATCTCATTATAGAATCTGATTTGATTAGTTTTCGTGAGATGGCGAATGTAATGTTTGAAGAGGATTTACGGCGATGAGAATGGCTTTATTGTCATTTGCGGTGTTGTTTTTCTCTACGATGCCTGTGTTTGCTCAGCAAACGGTTAATACTCTTTGCCAGCAATTATCACAATATATCCCTATTGATACTGTTGAATTTAACCCTGGATTTTCTGATGTTCCTGCGGATATTCAGCGTATTCAGGATCCTGTTTTAGGATCTATTAGTATTCCGATTGAAATTGATTTAGTTGAGTTTTTTGACAATCCAGAGCTGAAGAACCTCCCAGGATTCTTATTAGAACCTGAAGTTTCTAACATTGAAATTAATCAAGACGGAGCTGTTTTTTATAACGGTCAGGAGATTTCTGAAGATATTCAACGTGTTTGCGGTTCTTCAGACAATAGCGGTGTTCAAGAGATAGCCAAGCCAAAGAGAAAGCCGTCTAAAAAAAGTTCGGTTAGAATTACAAATGGAAGCGCGGTAGTGATTTCTAATACGCCTGAAAATAGTGTTAAAGAAAAGGTTCCTTTTCCTGCTCTTAAGCCTAAAGCTATCATTGATAAATCAAAAGCGCGGTCTGAAAATTCTATTGACGTTGAGGTCTTAAAAGCGCAAGACAATGAGGGTGAAACTGTTATCGAAAGCAGTGATAAAGATTTGATTTTAGAAGGTCAGTACCCGTAAATGAGCAAAAAACCAAAGACAGCGATTGTCCCTACGCGTGAGGACAATTTTCCCGAGTGGTATCAACAAGTTATTAAAGCGGCAGGCATGGCAGAAAACGCACCTGTTCGTGGTTGTATGACGATTAAACCATATGGTTATGCTGTATGGGAAAATATGCAGCGTATTTTTGATTCAACCATTAAAGATATGGATGTTGAAAACGCATATTTTCCACTGCTTATTCCTCTGGAATTTATATCACGTGAGGCAGAGCACATTGATGGTTTTGCTAAAGAATGTGCTGTTGTGACGCATCATCGTTTGGAAGATAACGGTAATGGCGGTCTACAACCCGCGGGGGAGTTAGAAGAGCCTTATGTTATTCGTCCTACGTCGGAGACAATTATCGGGGACAGTATGTCACGGTGGATTCAATCTTATCGTGATTTACCTATGAAGCTTAATCAGTGGGCAAATGTTATGCGTTGGGAAATGCGTACACGCTTGTTTTTGCGGACGTCAGAATTTTTGTGGCAAGAAGGGCATAACGCTTTTGAGACCGCAGAAGAAGCGCGACTTGATGCGTTAAAGATGATTGCGGCTTATGAAGACTTTGTTGAGAATACACTCGCTCTACCTGTGATTGTGGGTGAAAAAACGGAAGATGAACGTTTTCCAGGGGCAAATAATACTTATACTATCGAGGCAATGATGCAGGACGGGAAGGCCCTTCAGGCCGGAACGTCGCATGATCTTGGGCAAAACTTTTCAAAAAGTTGTGGCATTAAATTTCAGGGTCGTGATGGTGATGAGGAGCTTGCATGGACAACATCGTGGGGTATTTCTACACGTTTGATTGGAGCCATGATTATGGTACATGGCGATGATAATGGAATGATTATGCCGCCTCACATTGCACCTATTCAGGTTGGTATTTTACCGATTGTTAAAGGAAATGAGCATGATGACGCTATTTATGAATATGCGGAAAAGCTTAAAAGTGCCCTTAAAAAGAAAGGGATACGTGCGAAAGTTGATATAAGTGAAGCACGTACACCAGATAAAATGTGGGGAATGATCAAGCAAGGTATTCCTTTGCGTGTTGAAATTGGTGCAAATGAGGTTCAAGAAGATATTTTGACGCATGTGCGTCGTGATTTGGGGCGCGATTCTAAAACAACTTCAGGGTTTTCAACCTTCATTGATGATGTTGAAGGTTTGTTGGATGCTATCCATGGTGAATTATTTCAGCGAGCTAAAGTTTTTAGGGATAATCATATTTTTGATTTGTCTTGTCTTGATGATGTTGAACAGCATTTTAAGGGTAAAGACGCAAAAGGGTTTGCACGTGTTGATGTTAGTTTAATTGAGGATCAACGATACGAAGATTTGAAGAAGCGTTATTCGCTGACGTCACGTTGTATGCCTTTAGATGATGATGGGGCTAAGGTTTTAGTGGCAAAGGCTTACTAAACATGAGTTTTCTAAAAAATTGGATAAGCAATGATTTCAAGTTTTGAACGGATGGTGGCATTTCGATATTTGCGCTCTAAAAAAGCGGAGGGTTTTGTTTCTGTTATTGCAGGGTTCTCGTTTACTGGAATCATGCTTGGGGTTGCGACATTAATTATTGTGATGTCGGTTATGAATGGATTTCGTCAAGAGCTATTTAGCCGCATTCTTGGCCTTAATGGTCATATGAATGTGTATGCGTTTCAAGGCCCTCTTTATGATTATGATTTTTTGCGAGACCGTGTTGAACCCATCGCCGGTATTGATCAAGTTAGTCCGATGATTGAAAGTCAGGCGCTTGTTTCAAAATCAGGGGCGTCCTTGGGTGTCATGGTTAGGGGATTGGCTTGGAAAGATTTTGCAAATCGTCCTTTATTGAGGGATTCCATTACGAGTGGAAAGTTAGAAGATTTTACAGGTAACAAAATTGCGATCGGTAACGTTTTAGCGCAAAAGCTACTTTTAAATGCGGGAGACAAGCTGACACTTTTATCACCGCAGGTTAAATCTACGCCTTTTGGGTCGGTCCCACGCCAGCGCAGTTATGAGGTGGCGGTTATATTCGATGTGGGGATGTATGAATATAATAGTGGATTTGTTTTTATGCCGCTTGATACGGCGCAGATTTTCTTTCAATTAGGGAATGCCGTGACTGCGCTAGAAGTGTTCTTAAAAGATCCGTCGCAGCTAGATCGCGTTAGGGAGACAGTTGAGCTGGCGATTAAAGGGAATGCGCGTGCGTCTGATTGGCGTGATACAAACCAAAGCTTTTTTAATGCGCTTGAGGTTGAACGAAACGTTATGTTTTTGATCCTGACGATGATCATATTAGTGGCAGCGTTTAATATTATCTCATCTATGATTATGCTGGTGAAGGATAAGGGGCATGATATTGCGATTATGCGGACAATGGGTGCAAGTCGTGCGAATATGATGAAAATATTTATGCTTACGGGCGCTAGCATTGGTATTTTAGGGACGTTGTTTGGTGCGTTGTTAGGGATTGCATTTGCGATGAATATTGAGCGTATTAGACAGTTTTTGGAAAGTTTGACGGGAACAGAATTATTTGCGGATGAAATTTATTTTTTATCACAACTTCCAGCAGAGATTGATTGGAGCGAAGTTAGCTCAGTTATTGCTATGGCATTTTTCTTATCTGTTTTAGCTACATTGTATCCCGCATGGCGTGCATCACGTCTCGACCCTGTTGAGGCGTTACGTTATGAATAAAGTTAAAAATAATAAGCAAAAAACTAATCAAAAGCCTAAGCCTTCGCGCACGAAGAGGATACTCAAATATACATTTCTAACAGTTTTATGTTTTATGTTAGTTACATTGATTAGTCCGTTTGTTTTTTTTGGAATAACTGGAGGGGCTAAGCGGTATAGTGTGTTATTCGTGTCCCAGACTTGCGCATCTTCTTATTATGACGGATGCAATACATGTGGCCCCCCTAATAAGTCAGGGGCAAGGTTTTGTACATTGTTAGGTTGTATGGGTGAGAGAAATTGGCCCAAATGTTTGGATGAAAATGAATAAAGCAACAAGTGCGTTTAATACGCCAATTGAGCAGGCGATTTTATTAAAACTTTCAGGGCTTCGCAAATCTTTTGAGCAGGGTGGGCGTACGCTTACGATTTTTGAAGATTTGAACCTTAAGGTTGAAAAAGGGGAGCTTGTTGCACTTGTTGGGCAATCGGGTTCGGGTAAGTCAACGTTGTTACAAATTGCGGGGTTATTGGATAAACCATCTGAAGGATCGATATTCGTAGATCAGCAAGACGTTTCAAAATCTAATGAGAAAACACGGACCGCTATACGGCTTAATGATGTTGGTTTTATTTATCAATTTCACCATCTTTTGCCTGAATTTACGGCGCAAGAGAACGTGGCGATGCCGCTTATTATTGCTGGTGAGAAAAGAAATGATGCGCTCGATAAGGCAGCCATGGTTTTGGAGCAACTTGGACTTGGGCAGCGATTAGACCATCGTCCTGCGCGATTGTCGGGTGGTGAGCAGCAGCGCGTTGCGATTGCGCGAGCGTTGGCGAATGATCCAAAGTTATTGTTAGCGGATGAACCGACAGGTAATCTTGACCCGGACACATCGGCAGAGGTGTTTGATATTTTACTAGAGCAGGTTCGTGATCGTGACGTTGGGGCATTAATTGCGACGCATAATCACGAATTAGCAGATAAAATGGATCGTGCGCTTGAATTAAAAGCGGGGAGAATTGTTCCTTTCGACTAGCGTTAGGTTCATTTTCGTTGTTAAATCCTTACATGTCACAATTTGTTCATTTGCATGTGCATTCGGCCTATAGCTTGGCTGAGGGCGCCATCAAGGTTAAGGATCTGATTAAGGCTTGTGTTAAGCATGAGATGCCTGCGGTCGCTGTGACCGATACATCGAACATGTTTGGGGCTATGGAATTTGCGATTGAAGCGAAGAAAAATGGTGTGCAACCAATTCTTGGGGTGCAACTTTTATATCAGGATAGTCAGCATCAATTAGTGTTACTTGCGCAAAATGAGCAAGGGTATTTGAATCTTTCGCGTATTTTAAGCGATGCGTACATGGAAGGAGAAGATGCTAGCCAGCCATTTATCTTAAAAGAGTCATTGAAAGAGTTTCATGATGGGCTCATTTGCCTTTCTGGTGGATCGAAGGGTTGGATCAATGATGCTTTACTGCACAAGCAAACTGATCAAGCAGAAGCAGAGCTTTTGTATTTAAAAGAATGCTTTAGCGATCGTTTTTATATTGAATTACAAAGACATGGTTGGCCCGAAGAAGAGGCGGTTGAAAATGCACTGATTGATTTGGCGTACAAGCATGATGTTGCGTTCGTTGCGACTAATGATGCTTATTTCTTAGAAAAGAAATCTTATGAAGCACATGATGCGTTGCTTTGCATTTCTGAAGGGCGGTATGTGTCTGAGAGTGATCGTCGCAAAGTTACGGCTGAACACTATTTTAAGAGTGAAAAAGAGATGGTTGAGCTCTTTGAGGATATACCTGAAGCGATTGCAAATACTGTCTTAATTGCTCAGCGTTGTTCATATCTTTTGGAGCCGATTGATCCTATTTTGCCAGCGTTTGATACGGTTGGAACACGCTCTGAGTTTGAAGAATTGAAGGCGCAATCGGAAGAGGGTTTACAGTGGCGTTTAGAAAATTTTGTCTTAAAGGCCAAGCCGGGATTGGATACTAAACCGTATTTTGAACGGTTACAGTTTGAGCTAGATATTATAAATGGGATGGGGTTTCCTGGTTATTTCCTTATTGTTTCGGATTTTATAAAATGGGCGAAAGAGCAAGATATTCCCGTAGGGCCAGGCCGTGGTTCGGGCGCGGGTTCGGTTGTTGCGTGGTCGCTTAAGATTACTGACCTTGATCCGTTGGAGTTTGACTTACTGTTTGAACGTTTTTTGAACCCTGAGCGAGTCTCAATGCCTGATTTTGATATCGATTTTTGTCAAGATCGGCGTGGAGAAGTGATTGAATATGTACAACAGAAATATGGTCGTGATCGCGTTGCCCAGATTATTACTTTCGGGAAGTTGCAAGCACGGGCGGTTGTACGTGATGTTGGGCGTGTTTTACAAATGCCCTATATGCAAGTTGATCGGCTTGCGAAGCTGATTCCAAATAATCCGGCGAACCCGCTCACTTTACAAGAAGCATTGGATCAAGATCCTGATCTTCGTTTGGAGATCAAAAAGGATGCAAGTTCAATCCATTTAATTGAAATTGCACTCCAGCTTGAGGGACTTTATCGCCATGCATCAACGCATGCGGCGGGGGTTGTGATTGGTGATCGTCCTTTGCATGAGTTGGTTCCGCTTTATCGTGATCCGAGATCTGAAATGCCCGTGACGCAATTTAATATGAAATTTGTTGAACAGACAGGTTTGGTGAAATTTGACTTTTTAGGCCTTAAGACGATGACGGTTGTTCATAAAACTCTTAAGCTTGTTGAAGAACAGGTTGGCAAAACCATTGATACGCTTGATATACCGCTTGATGATCAGCCTACATATGAATTAATGACTCAAGGTGTGACGGTTGGTGTGTTTCAGCTTGAAAGTGCCGGCATGCGCGATGTTTTGAGAAAAATGAAGCCTGATAAATTCGGGGATATTATTGCACTTGTTTCGCTTTATCGTCCGGGTCCGATGGATAATATTCCGACTTATATTTCTGTGAAAGAGGGTAAGCAGGATGCGGATTACATGCATCCTATGTTGCAACCACTTTTAGAAGAGACATATGGGATTATGGTCTATCAGGAGCAAGTGCAACGTGCGGCGCAAGCACTTGCAGGATATTCATTAGGTGGTGCGGATTTATTGCGACGGGCGATGGGTAAGAAAATTAAAGAAGAGATGGATGCGCAGCGCGAGATGTTTGTAAGTGGCGCGAATGACAATAATCAAATCCCATCAGAGCAGGCCAACCATATCTTTGACCAGATCGCAGCATTTGCAGGGTATGGATTTAACAAATCGCACGCTGCGGCTTATGCGTTAATCGGGTATTGGACTGCGTGGCTTAAATGTCATTATCCGCTACAATTTTTAGCGGCTTCGATGACGCTTGATTTGGGTAATACAGATAAGCTTTCGATTTTTAAACAGGATTTGGATCGTATGGGGGTCACATTAACGCCGCCTGATGTGAATAAATCGAATGCAGATTTTAAAGTTGATGAAGATGTTATTCGCTATGCGCTTGCCGCTCTTAAAGGGGTTGGTGAGGTTGCGATGCAAAATATTGTTGCTGAGCGTGATAAGAATGGCGCGTATCAATCAGTTGAGGATTTTGCATCACGTGTTGATTATAAGTCACTCAATAAGCGACAGATAGAAGGACTTGCAGCGGCAGGTGGGTTTGAAAGCCTTAACCCTAATCGTGCGCAGATGTATGATGGAGCGGAAACTATCTTACGTTATTCACAGAGTCTTGCGGAAGAAAAAGAAACGGGACAGGTATCCTTATTCGGGGATGGTGATACGGGTAGCGGCCTTGGCATGCCGGAATTACCTAAAATTGATGCTTGGGACCAGCTAGAGACATTGGGGCGTGAATTTAAGGCTGTTGGTTTTTATTTGTCTGCACATCCTCTTGATAGTCGGGAGCAGCAATTTGAGAATTTAAAAATTACGTCTTGTGTTGATGTTGAAGCTTCATTGCAGAATTTATCTAGACAGAATTTTCAGATGGCGGGTGTTTTACTTAAGAAACAAGAAAAGATGTCGCAGAAGGGGAATAAATATGCATTTCTTCAGCTATCTGATCCGACAGGTATTTTTGAAGTTACTTTATTTTCGGATATCCTTGCGAGCGCGCGTGAAATTCTTGAGCCTGGTACGCCTTTATTGTTAGGCGTTGAGGCAGAACAGCGAGAAGATCAGGTCCGCTTTACCGCTACAAAGCTGCAGCCGCTTGATGCAGCGCTTGAGTCGAAGATACGCGATATTGATGTTTACTTGGATAGTGCGCATGCGGTCCCTAAAATTAAAGAGTTTTTGGATATTGAGGGTAAAGGCATGGCGAACATTAATTTGCATGTGCATATCGACGGAAATCGCGTTGTTCGTCTTAATATTCCAGGGCGTTGGAATTTATCATCCCAAGCCCGTAACATCATTCGCACACAGGATGGCGTTTTGCAGGTCGGTGAGGCCTAAAATGTCTTGCAATCTCTTCTAAATCACCATATAAACCAGCCAACATTCATATTTGGATGTAATTCACATGTAGGTTCCTTACCCAGTGTGTTGAAAAACACCAAGGCCTACAGAGGTTAAAACTGGATATTATAAAGGAGAATCCATATGGCTTTGCCAGAATTTACAATGCAACAATTATTAGAAGCGGGTGTACACTTTGGTCACCATACGCGCCGTTGGAACCCCAAGATGAAGGAATATATCTTTGGTGTTCGTAATGGTGTTCATATTATTGATTTGCAACAAACAGCGCCACTTTTGAATGATGCCGTGAAATCACTTCGTGACATTGTTGCGAATGGTGGTCGTGTTTTGTTTGTTGGTACGAAGCGTCAAGCATCAAGCAAGATTGCTGAGAGCGCAAAGCGTTCTGGTCAGTATTACGTGAATCACAGATGGTTGGGCGGCATGATGACCAACTGGAATACTATTTCAAAATCAATTCAACGTTTACGTGATTTAGACACACTTCTTGGTGATGATGCTCAGTGTGCTACGCGTACGAAGAAAGAATTGCTTATGTTGACGCGTGAGCGCGACAAGCTTGAGCTTTCTATTGGTGGTATTAAAGATATGGGCGGCAAGCCAGATGCTGTTTTTATTATTGATACAAATAAAGAAGATATCGCTATTAAAGAAGCTAACAACCTTAACATTCCGGTTTTTGCGGTTGTTGATACAAATGCAAACCCAGATGGTGTTGATTATATCATTCCTGGGAATGATGATGCGCTTCGTTCTATAGAATTTTACTGTGATCTTTTTACTGATGCTGTTCTTGACGGTCTTCAGGCGGAAATGGCGAAAGCAGGCACAGATACTGGTGCAGCAGAAGAGGTTAAGGTTTCTATTCCTAAAGCTAAGAAGAAAGACGAGCCAGAGGAATTAACGCCTGGTGAAGTTGCCAAAGCAAAGGCTGAATCTGCTCCTAAGAAAGAAGAAGCAAAGGCTGATGATGCCGATGCCGATGCCGAAGAGAAAGCGTCTGCAAAGAAAGCGGCGTCTGCTTAAATTCATGATCCCTCGCATGTTACTGCGTGCGAGGGCTTATCAATATTAAATACTAATTATTATCAGGAGAAATATGATGGCTAACATTACAGCATCAATGGTTAAAGAATTACGTGAAAAAACAGGGGCAGGCATGATGGATGCCAAAAAAGCATTGACCGAAGCAAATGGTGACGTTGAAGCAGCGATGGAAGAGCTTCGTAAAAAAGGTATGGCGAAAGCTGATAAGAAATCTAGTCGTACGGCGGCAGAAGGTCTTGTTGCGGTTGTAACTGATGGAACAAAAGGTGCGGTTATCGAATTGAACGCGGAAACCGACTTTGTATCTCGTAATGAAGAATTCCAAGATTTTGTAGAGAGTGTTGCAAAAAAAGCGCTTGATGCGAATGATGTTGATGACCTATCGGCGGCTGATTACAACGGAAAGCCAGTTAAAGATGCTTTGACGGATCTTGTTGCAAGGATTGGTGAGAATATGACGTTACGTCGTTCAGAGAAGCTTGAAGTTTCTCAAGGTGCGGTTGTGTCTTATATTCATGGTGCTTTAAAAGAAGGTCTTGGCAAGATTGGTGTTTTAGTTGCGTTTGAATCAGATGCAGATGCAGACACATTGAATGGCCTGGGCAAGCAAATTGCGATGCATGTTGCAGCCGCATTCCCGAAATACCTAGACCGTAACAGTGTTGATGCCACAGAGATGGAAAAAGAGCGTCAATTTTTGATTGAGCAAGCCAAAGAAGAAGGCAAGCCGCAAGAAATTGCAGAGAAAATGGTTGAAGGTCGTATGCGTAAATATTACGAAGAGATTTGCTTGTTAGATCAAAAGTTTGTGATTGATGGCGAAACAAGAATTGCTGATGTTGTAGCAAATGCAGCGAAAGATGCGGGTAAGGACATTAAGCTTGTTGCTTATTCACGCATTCAACTTGGTGAAGGTATCGAGAAGGAAGAAGAAGATTTTGCAGCAGAAGTTGGCAAGGTTGCTAACGGTTAACTCTTCATAAAATGCACTTTTTTGATGGAGCCACATTGCAAATGCGTGTGGCTCCATTTACATTGGCGATAACAAATTGATTCAGAGATTTTTATGAGCGTTGAACCGATGCAGAATTCTACCGAACCTCACACTTATAAGCGCGTGATGCTGAAGATGTCAGGGGAGGTCCTGATGGGGACTCAAGAATTTGGTATTCACTCCCCAACCGTTCAACGTGTTGCTGAAGATATTCAAGAAGTTATTAATGCCGGTGTAGAGGTTTGTGTCGTAGTTGGTGCAGGCAATATCTTTAGAGGTGTCTCGGGCGCGGCAAACGGCATGGACCGTACGACCGCCGATTATATGGGGATGTTGGGTATTGTGATGAATGCGCTCGCTCTACAGAATGCATTAGAGAATATTGGCGTGCAAACGCGTGTTCAATCGGCCATTCGCATGGATTCCATATGTGAGCCTTATATTCGTCGTCGGGCGATGCGTCACATGGAAAAAGGACGTGTTGTTATCTTTGCTGCGGGAACGGGTAATCCTTATTTTACTACGGATACGGCGGCCGCATTACGCGCGTCGGAAATGGAATGTGATGCTTTGTTTAAAGGTACTAAAGTTGATGGTGTTTATAGCGCAGATCCTCACATTGATGAAACGGCAGAGCATTATCCAAAGATCTCTTACATGGATGTTTTAACGCGCGATCTTCGTGTTATGGATGCAACGGCAATTTCATTGGCGCGGGAAAACCAGATTCCTGTTGTTGTGTTTTCAATTCGTGAGGACGGTAATTTTGCTCAGGTTGTTCAATCGAAGGGCAAGTTTACTCTTGTTAGTTCTTAGTTTTTGACTTTTTTAAAAGGATAGTAATGCCATGTCATATAATGAAAATGATCTTAAGCGCCGTATGGAAGGGGCTCTTGATAATTTAAATAAAGAATTTTCCGGACTTAGAACTGGGCGTGCATCAACAAGTTTGCTTGATCCAGTAGTTGTTGATGTTTATGGCAGTAAAATGCCGCTTAATCAGGTTGGGACGGTTAATATACCTGAGCCGCGTATGTTATCAGTTCAGGTATGGGATGCGGGTAACATTAAGGCTGTTGAGAAGGCTATTCGTGATGCCGGTTTGGGGCTTAACCCGATGCCTGAGGGAAATACTATTCGTATACCGCTTCCTGATTTAACCGAGGAGCGTCGGCAGGATTTGAAAAAAGTTGCTGGTAAATATGCGGAACAAGCGCGTATTGCTGTTCGTAATGTTCGAAAAGACGGTATGGATGCTATTAAAGGTGGTGATGAGTCAGAGGATATTCAGAAAAAATTATCTGATGATGTTCAAAAATTAACTGATTCCATAATCAAGCGTGTAGATACTCTTTTATCTGATAAAGAGTCAGATATAATGACTGTTTAGAATTTGATTGAATAAGATCGTGCAAGATACTGATATAGAATATAAAGCTCCAAAACACGTTGCTATCATCATGGATGGTAATGGTCGTTGGGCACAAGCACGCGGGTTAAAACGTACAGCAGGGCATAGACAAGGCGCGGAGGCAGCGCGGCAGGTTGTTAAAAATGCCGCTGAGCTTGGAATTGAATATGTCACGCTGTTTGGTTTTTCTTCTGAAAATTGGTCTAGGCCTGTATCTGAAGTGAAAGATTTAATGAATCTTTTGCGTTTTTATTTGAGGTCTGAAACGGCGGAGCTACATGAGAATGGTGCGCGACTTCGGGTTATAGGAGACCGTGACGCGTTGGATGATGATATCGTCAAACTTATAGATAACGCAGAAAAGCTGACGCGTGATAACACAAAAATCACTGCTATTATTGCGCTTAATTATGGTGGGCGTCAGGATATTATTCATGCGGTTAAGCGATTACACAACGCGCATCTTAATCAAGAATTGTCGGTTGATACGATTGAAGCACAATTCCCGGGTTTTTTGATGACTCAGGGCGTTCCAGATCCAGACATGATCATACGTACAAGTGGTGAAAGAAGAATTAGTAATTTTCTGCTTTGGCAATGTGCCTATACCGAATTTGTTTTTACAAACGTGTTGTGGCCCGATTTTGGTAAAGCGGATTTGGAAGATTCCATTCGTGAATATGGTCAACGTGATCGTCGTTTTGGTGCAACACAATCTTCGGATATATAAGTATGATGGTTGGACGTTTTAATTTAGAATCATTACAAAGGCGCAGTTTATCGGCTGCAATTCTTATTATTGCGGTTATTACTATTCTTGCGATGGGGGGCATTCCGTTTATTGCTTTGTTGGCCGTGTTGGCTGCAATTTCATTATTTGAATGGGCGCAACTTTCCCTTAAATGCCCAAAACCATCCAACATAATTTATCTTATTGCTGGTGCGCCATATGTTATGGGCAGCATTACATGTTGTTTTGTTCTATTTGAGGTTATGGGTTTTTTCTGGGCGATGGTATTTTTGCTTATGGTCTGGGCGAGTGATAGTGGCGCTTATTTCTTTGGAAAAGTCTTTGGCGGTCCCAAGATGATTGAAGCGGTTAGCCCTAATAAGACATGGGCGGGATTTGTTGGGGCTATTGTTTGTCCCGGTATTATTGGTTTGTTTGCTATCTTTATTTACCGCGGTATTAATGATTTTACATTAATGGCGTTTTTTACAATGGGCATGACAGGCATAATTATTGGGATAGCTGGTCAGATTGGCGATTTGATTATTTCAGCTTTTAAACGTCGGGCAGGGGTAAAGGATACTGGTACAATCATTCCTGGTCATGGTGGATTATTGGATCGTATTGATTCTATGCTTTTGGCTGCGCCTGTTTATCTTATTTTATTCCAAATTGGTCATAGTTAGTGACAATATTGCTTTTTATCATGTTATTAGTGTGTTTGAGGCGAAATCTATTGATAAAATATAAGGCTTAGACAATATTACTGTCATAGTATTACACGTATTTATTAAACATAATTAAATCAAAGAGATATTTTCATGAACATATTCGAAGTTTTCCAAATGGTGGGCCAAAATGTTTGGCTTTACGGTGGTTCATTTATTTTGATTTTAAGCCTTTTGGTCTTTGTTCATGAATGGGGTCATTATATCATTGCGCGCCTTTGTGGTGTTAAGGTTGAAGCCTTCTCCATTGGTTTTGGTAAAGAAATATTCGGTTTTGATGATAAAAACGGTACGCGTTGGAAATTTTCTCTTATTCCTCTCGGTGGCTATGTCAAACTTTTTGGTGACACTGATCCGGCGAGCGCAGGAAGCACAGATGAAGTGGCTGAAGGTGATGAAAAGCCAAGGCCAATGACAGAGGCAGAGCGTCAACAGGCCTTTTTTGCTAAGCCGGTTTGGCAGAGGGCGGCGGTTGTTTTTGCGGGACCTGCTATTAATTACATTTTTGCTATTCTGATTTTAACAGGGTTGTTTGTATTTAATGGCCAACCCGTTACGCCACCCAGCGCCGCGGCGGTTGTATTAGGATCATCGGCAAATGAAAACGGTTTTGAGCCGCATGATGTTGTGGTTTCGATTGGTGGTAAGAAGGTCAATGATTTTGCGGATATTCGTCGTGAAATGATGATTGCTCTTGATACCCCAAGAGAATTTGTTGTTGCGCGTAATGGTGAGACATTCGAAGTTACGGCAAGCCCAAAAAAAATTACCGTTGAAGACCGATTTGGTTTTCCTCACAGCAAAGGCGTTTTGGGGTTAATTAGTCCAAGAAACGCTGTTGATATTTCAAATATTACCAATGTTGACGGTCTTTCATTTGAAAAGAATGATATCGAGGGTGTTGCGGCTGCAATAGCAAAGCGCTTTGGAACAACTTTTCCCATCACAATGCCTTTGGGAGATGAAGAGCAAGTTCTTTTGATACATCCTATTGCAGAGAATAATGAAAACCTTGGCAAGATTGAAACCAACGAAGCTAATGTTCTTGTTTTGACGAATGGTCAAGCAAGCACGTTTGCCAAATTCCCTGTTCATACTGCGTTTATGGAAGCCCTTAAAGAAAGTTGGGTTATTACGCGCGGCACTGTTGAAGCGTTAGGTCAGATGATTGTTGGGACGCGTTCTGCGACAGAGCTTGGCGGGGTAATTCGTATTGGCGCGCTTGCGGGTGATATGGCACAACAAGGATTGATTGCTTTAATTTTATTTACGGCATTGTTGTCTATTAATCTTGGGTTTATCAATTTACTACCGATACCATTGTTAGATGGTGGGCATTTGTTGTTTTATTTCTTTGAAGCACTTCGTGGGAAGCCTGTGCCTGAACCTATTCAGGAATATGCATTTCGTGCGGGGTTTGTGTTTTTGATTGCATTGATGGTCTTTGCAAATCTTAATGATATTATGCAGTTGTTCTTGTAGGGCTATCTGATCATTATTTGTGGCTCTTGCTCGTTGTTAGTTATGCTGATATTATCTGATTTTGGGTCTTTACTTCGTCCTTCCCTGTGACCATAATTCAGCCATTATTTAACAAAAGCGAAACGCACATGATTTCACGATTCAAACACATTACTTCTCGGTTATTTATTTTTGCTTTACTGGTTTTTGTATCAACGCCCGTATACGCTCAGATCATACTTGAACGCATTGATATTTCTGGGGCGCAGAGGATTGAGAAATCAACGATTGTTTCTTACATCGACTTGCAGCCAGGCGATGCAATAACTAGGCCTGTTCTCGATGAGGCCCTTAAGCGTCTTTTTGCGACAGGTTTGTTTGCGGATGTAGCACTTCGTCAAGCCGGCGGGGTTTTAACAGTCGATGTTTTAGAAAACCCAATCATTAATCAGCTTGCATTCGAGGGTAATACTGAAATTTCTGATGAAGAGTTGTTAAGTGAAATTCAAATGCGTCAACGGCAGGTTTTTACCCGCACAAAGGTTCAATCTGATGTGTCTCGTCTTTATCAAGTGTATCGCCGCAATGGTCGTTTTTCAGTGAATATTGAACCGAAAGTTATTAAACTTGATCAAAATCGCGTTAACCTTGTGTTTGAAGTTACCGAAGGCAATGTCACAAAGGTTGAATCTATTCGTTTTGTAGGGAATAAGAAATTTGATGATAGTCGTTTAAGATCTGAGATTTCTACAAAAGAAGATGTTTGGTACCGCTTTTTAAACTCTGATGATCGTTATGATCCCGATCGTTTGGAATTTGATAAAGAATTATTACGTCGTTTTTATCTTTCGCAGGGTTATGCCGACTTTTCGCTTGTGAATGCAACAGCGGAATTATCCAATGAGAGAGATCGTTTCTTTTTAACGTTTACTGTAAATGAGGGTGAGCGCTATAAGGTTGGTAATGTTGGGCTTGCGACAGAGCTTCGTAATTTTGATCCTGAAACGCTTCGTGATCGCGTCAACATTGAAGAAGGTGAGTGGTATAATGCCGATTATGTTACAGAGAGCGTTGATCGCTTAACAGACGCTCTTGGTGATTTGCAATATGCGTTTGCAGATGTTCGTCCTGATATTAATCGCAACCGTGATGCAAAGACTGTAGATGTTTTGTTTAATATTAGTGAATCTCCGCGTGTATTTGTGGAGCGTATTAATGTGAATGGTAATTTGCGTACGCTTGATAAAGTTGTTCGTCGCGAATTTTTGATTGTTGAAGGCGACCCATTTAATAAATCTAAGCTTGCGCGATCTGAGCAGCGTATTCGTAACTTAGATTTCTTTGAAACCGTCAATGTTTCTATTGCCCCGGGGTCCGCGCCGGATAAGACAGTAATTAATGTCGATGTGACAGAAAAGTCTACGGGTGAAATATCCATTGGTGCGGGTTTCTCTACAAGTGATGGTCCGCTTGCAGATTTTAGAATTTCTGAGCGTAATTTATTAGGTAAGGGGCAAAACCTTACGCTTGCGACATTGATCGCGGGTGAAAGAAGCCAGATTGATGTTTCTTTTACGGAACCACATTTCTTAGATCGTGACTTATCAGCTGGTTTTGATGTCTTTCATATTGATCGTGATTTGCAGGATGAAAGTTCGTTTGACCAACGTCGTACAGGTGGAGCCGCACGCCTTGGGTATCCTTTGTCTGAACGTTGGAGACAGCGTTTGCGTTATCGCTTTGAGAGAAATGAGATTACTGATGTCGATGATGATGCTTCACGCTTTATTATCGAACAGGAAGGTGAGCGTGATACATCTGCGCTCTCGCAACGTTTAACGTATGATAGCCGTGATAGCCTTATCTTTCCTACGCGTGGGTTGAATTATTGGTTGGATACTGAGGTTGCTGGACTTGGCGGTGATGCTCAATATGTTTCAGGCCGTACTGGTGCGAATTATTATTATCCTGTCTTTGAAAATGTGATTTTTAACATTTTGGGTGAGGTTGGCGCTGTTGAAGGGTTTGGTGATGAAGACGTTCGTATTAATGAACGTTTTTACATTGGTGGTTCAACATTGCGTGGTTTTGAAGACGGTGGTATTGGACCACGAGATGGCGATACGGATGATGCGCTTGGCGGGAATATATTCTACCGTGGATCAGTTGAGACATCTTTCCCACTTGGGCTTCCAGAAGAGCTTGGTATCTTAGGGCATGCATTTAGTGATTTTGGTACACTTTACGACATAGATCAGAGCGGTAGTGAAATTTTGGATGAAAGCAGTATTCGTGTATCAGCTGGTGTAGGGTTGTCATGGCGATCGCCGTTTGGTCCTGTTCGTGTTGATTTTGCGAGCCCACTTGTTGATGAAGATTTCGATGAAGAAGAAATTTTCCGCTTTAATTTTGGCACACGCTTCTAGAATAATTTATAGAGTTAGGTTTTTTACGTGAGTATTCGATTCATTGCCACTTTATGTGTTTGTTTTTTATTCGCATATACAGGCCCCGCTTTTTCACAAGTTAAGATTGCTGTTGTTAATGTTGAGAAGGTTCTTAACGAGGCTAAAGCAGCTAAAGCTTTGAATAAAAAAAGAACGCAAGCGCGTGAAGCTTTTTTAACGAAGCTGTCTAAAGAGGAAAAAGCACTGCGTGAAGAAGGGAAAGCTCTTTTTGAAAAACGTAAAGACTTATCTGAGGAAGAATTTTCCACTAAACAACGCGCCTATCAAAGCAAGGTCAATGATATGGGCAAAAAGACACAGCAAAATAGGCGGCTTTTTGAACAAGTATCTAATAAGGCACTCGATAAATTAAAGGATGAGTTGGCGTTGACTGTTCAACAAATAGCAAATGATGAAGGTTTTGGTTTAGTGATATCGAACCGCAATGTTATCGCTGCGGAGCCTGACTTTGATATTACAGATAAAACAATCAAAGCATTGAATAATAAAAAGATAAGTGTTCCTTTTGAATTTAAGAATAAGTAATTTTTATGGCCGATCCTCGTTTTTTTAATTGCGCTAGTTCTTTCTCGCTTAAAGACATTGCCCAGCTTAGCGGTTCCGAACTGCATGGTGATATTGATGGTAATATTGAAATTAAAAATGTAGCACCACTTGATGTTGCCACTTCAGGCGATGTTAGCTTTCTTGATAATGTAAAATATAAAGAGCAGTTTACTCAAACAAAGGCAGGGGCCTGTTTTGTCCATAGTGATTTGGTCAATATTGCACCAGAAGGCATTGCTTTGCTTGTCACACCAACGCCTTACAAGTCTTATGCGCTTACGGCTCAAGCTTTTTATCCTAATAAGGGCCCTGATCCTTTCATTTCTGATAAGGCATGTGTTCATGAAACAGCAAATATCCCCGATAGCTGTGTTATTCACCCGTGCGCGGTTATTGAGGGTGATGTTGAGCTTGGTGAAGGTGTCATAATTGAATCTGGTGCGGTTATAAAGCAAGGTGTTAATATTGGTGCGCATTCTAGAGTAGGACCAAATGCTGTTATTTCTCACGCAATTATTGATGATTTCGTCAATATTTATCCTGGGGTCAAAATTGGGCAGGATGGCTTTGGTTTTGCGATTGATCCAGCTGGCTTTGTAAAAGTTCCACAATTAGGACGCGTTTTGATTGGATCTCATGTTGAGATTGGCGCTAATACCACCATTGATCGCGGTGCGGGTCCTGATACTGTTATTGGTGCGGGGACATGGATCGATAATCTTGTGCAAATTGGCCACAATGTTAAAATTGGCAGAGGATGTGTGATTGTATCTCAAGTTGGTATTTCAGGGAGTACCGTCATTAATGATTACGTTGTTATTGGCGGCCAGGTTGGTATTGCAGGACATTTAAATATTGGTAGCGGCGCGCGTATAGCGGCGCAATCAGGCGTGATGAAAGATATCCCTGCGGGTCAGGAAATGATGGGCTCGCCAGCTATACCTAAGCGTGAAAATATGCGACAAATTATAGCTCTTAAGCGTTTAGGGCAAAGTTAGTAATTCAATAATAAAAAAGGCTTTTAATATGAGCGAAGGTAAATCTCAACATATTGATATCAATAGAATCATGAAAATGATTCCCCATCGCTATCCTATTTTATTGGTTGACCGTGTTTTGGACATAGAAGCCGGTGAATGGGCTGTTGCGCTTAAGAATGTCACTATGAATGAGCCACATTTTCAGGGGCATTTTCCGGGACATCCTGTGATGCCCGGTGTTCTTATTGTAGAGGCGATGGCGCAGACGGCGGCGATTGTATGTGTAGAAAGTCTTGGTAAGGAAGCAGAAGGTAAAGTTGTTTATTTCATGACGATTGATGGCGCACGTTTTCGTCGTCCTGTTACGCCCGGTGATAGCCTGATTATCGAGGTTAAAAAATTACGCTCTAGAGGCAATGTTTGGAAATTTGAAGGTATTGCTAAGGTGAATGATCAGGTTTGCGCCGAGGCAACAATCAGCGCAATGATTGCTGACGAATGATTATTGTTACGCACTGCAATAAAGCGTGAATTGCAGACTAGCCTTGAGATTGCTGTAATTGAAGAATGAAAAATATTATACACCCGACTGCTATTATTGAAGATGGAGCCCAAATTGGTGCAAATGTTCAGATTGGTCCTTACTGCGTTATTGGTTCAAATGTTGTTTTGAAAGATAATGTAGTTTTAAAAAGCCATGTCGTTATTGAAGGTCAAACGATTATAGGTGAAGGCACAAAAGTATTTCCCTTTGCCTCTTTAGGAACTCAGCCTCAAGATTTAAAATATGATGGTGAACCATCCTCACTTCATATTGGTAAAAATAACACTATTCGTGAACATGTTACGATGAACCCAGGTACAGGAGGTGTCGGTCGTATGGAAACAGTTGTTGGTGATAATTGTCTTTTCATGATGGCATCTCATGTGGCGCATGACTGTATTGTTGGGAATAATGTTATTTTAGCCAATAATGCAACTTTAGCAGGGCATGTTGAGGTTGGTGATTTTGCCATTATTGGAGGCCTTTCCGCGGTTCACCAATTTGCACGTATTGGCGAACATGCGATGATTGGTGGAATGTCGGGTGTCGAAAATGATGTTATTCCTTACGGTCTTGTTAAGGGTGAGCGCGCATCTTTGCATGGGTTGAATATTATCGGATTAAAACGTCGCGGTTTTGACAATAATGATGTACGTGAATTGCAAAGCGCTTACGGTGATCTCTTCATGGATGAAGGCACATTTGATAGCCGCATTGAAAAGATTGCAAATGATTACGCCGAGCGTGAGGCCGTCAGTAAATTAATTGATTTTGCAAAGCATGACTCTAAAATGCCTTTATGCCAACCAGCCAAAAAATGACACAAGCTAATATTGAACGTTTAGGTATTATTGCGGGTGCGGGTTCGCTTCCGGAACAATTAGCGCGTCAATGCGAGCATAGTAATATTGAGCCGTTTATTGTTTGTTTTGATGGACAAACTGATCCTGCTTTGTGTGATGGTAGAGACCATGTACGTGCTAGGCTTGGGCAAATTGGCAAGATTATTAAGGCACTTAAACGCCATAAAATTGAAGATTTGGTTATGATTGGAGGGATTGGGCGTCCGTCTTATTCAGAACTTATTCCCGATTTAAAGGCAACTAAGTTTCTTGCAAGCACAGGGTTTAAAGCGCTTGGCGATAACGATTTATTATCTGCGTTAAAAGACTTTTTAGGCAATGAAGGATTTGAATTGCACGCTATACAAGATTTTATGCCAAATTTGCTTGCGCCTGATAGTGTTATGACGAAAACACAGCCATCGCCAGATGACTGGATTGATATTCGTCGTGGTGTTGAAATCCTTCAATCAATGGCGCCTCTTGATATTGGGCAGGCCCTTATTGTGCAAGAGGGGTTAGTTTTAGGCATTGAGGCCATTGAGGGTACAAACGTATTGATTAAAAGATGCAGTGACTATAAACGTGGGGGGCGTAAGGGCGTGCTAGTGAAGCTTTGTAAGGCGCAGCAAGATACTTCGCTTGATCTTCCCACTATTGGCCTTAAAACTATTGAAGCCATTCATAAGGCTGGTTTTGGTGGGATTGTTGTTCATGCGCAAAAAAGTCTTATCAATGACCAAGAAGCGCTTGTTTCTTTTGCCAATGCACATCATCTTTATGTTATTGGCATTGCGCCAGAAACATTATGAGAGGATTTTAAATGTCAGTGGTTGCGCCTAAAGTATTCTTTATCGTTGGAGAGGCCTCTGGTGATATTTTAGGGGCTCAACTGATGCAGGCCCTAAAACCTAAGCAGTCGCAATTTATTGGTGTCGGAGGTCCCTCTATGGAAGAGCAAGGGCTTGAGAGCATTCTACCTATGACAGAATTATGTGTGATGGGTATTGCTGAGATTATTGTTCAGCTTCCGCGTCTGATTAAGCTTATTAATGGTGTTGTTAATGAGATTGAAAAAGAGCAGCCTGATGTTGTTATTTCTATTGATCTGCCAGATTTTAATTTCGAAGTTGCAAAACGTTTAAAAAAGCGCGGTATTTATCAAGGTAAGATTATACATTATGTTGCGCCTAGTGTTTGGGCATGGCGCCCCGGTCGCGCGCAAAAGATTTCTAAGTTTTTAGATGGTATTATGTGTTTGTTTCCGTTTGAGCCGCAATATTTTGAGGCCCATAACTTACCAGCAGCTTATGTTGGGCATCCTATTATTCGGGAAGATCATAAGAATGAATATAAAGAATTTAGACAGCTATATGATATTGGCGAAGATGACTTTGTTTTTGGCATTTATCTCGGTAGCCGCGAATCTGAAATAAAACGTCATTCTCAAACTTTCAAAGATGCTGTTAATTTTGTTTTAGAGCAAAAACCGAATGCGCAAATTTTATTGCCGACTTTAAAAGAGGTTGAAACAGAGGCTATTGAGTCCATGAAAGGGCTTAATGTGAATCCTATTCTTGTATCAAACTCTAAGCATAAATGGATGGCTATGAAAAATTGTAATCTTGCCATGGCTGTCTCGGGCACGGTTGGTTTAGAACTTTCTTATATGAATGTGCCTCATGTGATTGCTTATAAAACGAGTTTTTTGACGTATTTAATTGTCCGTATTTTAGTGAAGGTGCGTTTTGCTCACCTTGTGAACATTTTGCTTGATAAGGGTGTTGTTCCTGAATTTTTACAAAATAAATGTAAGTCAATTCCTATTGCATCTGAGCTTTTAAGACTTATCAAGGATGAGGCATTGATGGCCAAGCAAAAGGTTGCTTTCCACGATGCTCGTAAATTGTTACAGAGAGATATTTCTGGCAATCCAGCTGAGCATGCAGCAGAGTTTGTTCTTCAAACCTTGAAACAAGTTAATAAACCTTCTTAACTTGCAGGTCTTTTATTTTCTTTTGTTGATTGGGATATATGAACGCTCGTTTTCACCAATGTAAAGCTGCCTAGGGCGACCAATTCTTAACGATGGCTCTTCTACCATTTCTTTCCATTGTGATATCCAGCCGACTGTTCTTGCGACAGCAAATAAAACGGTGAACATTTCAACAGGGAAGCCCATGGCTTTTAGAATGATACCTGAATAAAAGTCAACATTTGGGAAGAGTTTTCTATCGACGAAATATTCATCCTCAAGGGCTATACGTTCAAGTTCTATGGCAAGCTCTAGGCGTGGATCATGTACACCTAAATCATCAAGAACTTCATCACAGGCTTTTTTCAATACGCCTGCGCGTGGGTCAAAGTTTTTATAAACGCGATGTCCGAAACCCATTAGACGGAACGGGTCGTCTTTATCTTTGGCGCGTTTGATGAATTCAGGGATATTCTTTTTATCGCCAATTTGATCAAGCATTTCTAAAACAGCTTGGTTTGCCCCGCCATGGCTTGGCCCCCATAAAGACGCTATCCCAGATGATATACAGGCAAATGGATTGGCCTGTGATGAACCGGCAAGACGTACAGTTGATGTTGAGGCGTTTTGTTCGTGATCTGCATGGAGAATAAGAATTTTATCCATGGCATCGGCCAAAACTGGGTTTACTTTGTAAGGCTCGGCAGGAAGGCCAAAGCACATATAGAGAAAGTTTTCCGAATATGAGAGATCGTTACGCGGATACATGAATGGTTGGCCCATTGTGTATTTAAGGGTCATTGCTGCGAGTGTTGGTATTTTAGCTATTAAGCGATGCGCGGAGATTTCACGCTGTCTTTCATCCCAGATATCTAGTGAGTCGTGATAGAATGCTGAAAGAGCGCCTGTGACACCACACATGACCGCCATAGGGTGTGCATCTCGTCTAAAACCACGAAAGAAGTAGTTGATCTGTTCATGCACCATTGTGTGGTAAGTGATGTTGTGGTCGAAATCTTCGAACTGTTTCTTGCTAGGAAGGTCACCTTCAAGAAGGAGATATGCGACTTCAAGAAAGCTGCTTTTTTCTGCTAACTCTTCGATTGTGTAACCGCGATGCCTTAAAATTCCTTTATCACCATCAATAAATGTCAGTTTTGATTTGCAACTGCCTGTGGCTGTAAAGCTTGGGTCGAATGTGAAATGTCCGGTTTCTGCATAAAATTTTCTGATATCTACTACATCCGGGCCACTTGTTCCGCTTAAAACAGGAAAATCATAACTCTCACCTGTTGCATTGTTGGTCATGGTAAATGTGTTATTAGTGGCATCGGGGTCTTTTTTTGCAGACATTTGCTAATTTCCTTGTACGTGCATTACAGATTTTTTTGAATTCGGATCGAAAGTAGGTAGAAAATATAACCTTATAGTTATATTTATGCCTTGTTTTGAATGAAATTCATAGCACTTTGAATGCGTGTGCGTGTTTCATCACGACCTAAAATCTCTGCTGCTTTAAAAATACTTGGTGAGATTGTTGTTCCGGTTAATGCAGCACGTAATGGCATTGCAACTTTTCCTAATTTTCCATTGCGTAAATTTTCGGCTACATCTTTGCACACGCCCTGAATGGCTTCTTCTGTCCAATCGGATATTTCGAGTGTGTTATGTAGTGCTTGTAGTATCTCGTTTGCTTCTGCGTTTAACAAATTGGATGCTTTTTCATCGAAGTCAAAAGGACATGATTTGGCGTAGAATACGGATTCATCGGAAAGCTGAAGTAATGTTTTTGCACGTAATTTCAGTTCATCCATATGCGAAATGATCTTACTTTGCGCCTCTTGGTTCGGTTCAATACCGTGTCTTGATACATAAAACGGGAGTGATAAATGCATAAGCTCTTCATTGTTTGTGTGTGCAATGTAATGTGCGTTTAAGCTTTCGAGCTTTGCAAAATCAAATTTTGCCGCAGCTTTGCCAATTCCATCAAAATCAAACCATTCAATCGCTTTTTGTGAGGGGATAATTTCTTCATCGCCACGCCCCCAGCCTAAACGTAATAAATAGTTACACATTGCTTCGGGGAGGTAGCCCATATCTTTATATTCTTCAACGCTTTGCGCGCCATGTCTTTTTGAGAATTTTGCTCCGTCTGGCCCGTGAATGAGAGGGAGATGAGCGAATTCTGGGACATCCCAATCCATGGCATCAAATATAACCTTTTGACGGAAAGTATTATTCAAATGATCATCGCCGCGCATAATGTGTGTGATACCCATATCGTGATCATCAACGACAACCGATAGCATGTAGGTCGGTGTTCCATCAGACCTTAGAATAATGAAATCATCCAAATTCTCGTTTTGGATTGTTACTGTACCTTGCACTTTATCTTGTATTGTTGTTTCACCATCAAGAGGTGCTTTTACACGGATTACGGGATCAATACCATTTGGAGGCGTTTTATCGCTGTCACGCCAACGACGGTCATATGATGCTTGTTTGCCTTCTTTACGGGCTTTATCGCGCATGTCCTGCAATTCTTCAGGTGAGCAATAACATTTATATGCTAAGCCTTTTGATAAAAGCTCTTCTGCAATATCTCGGTGTCTTTGTTGATTGGCAAATTGTGAGGTAATTTCATCGTCATGTTCTAGCCCAAGCCATTTAAGCCCGTCAATAATGGCTTGTACGGCTTCTTCGGAGTGTCGTTTTCTGTCTGTATCTTCTATTCTAACAACAAATTTACCACCCGTATGTTTAGCATAGAGCCAGTTAAAAAGAGCCGTACGTGCATTACCTATATGCATAAATCCTGTCGGTGAGGGGGGAAATCTTGTAACTACGCTCATAATTTTTTTGATCCGCTGTGGGTGAATGTTTATGGTTTAACTTCTTGTAATGTGAAGTGGGGCAGGGCGCAAGTCCCTGAATATTTTCAATCGGTGCGCGTTTAAAAGATTTTCTATTGAGTGAGCTTGCGTTGCAAAGGCCTAACTTTATTCTATTTTTGCCCGTCTTTATGGCTATGGGAATAGGGCTTTATTTTTCATTATTGCATGAACCACCATTTTTTTATGGGCTGTTTTGTTTGTGTGTAAGTGTTTTCTTTGTTTTTAAAAGTACTTATCGTTTTCGCACGGTTTCAATCTTAGCATTTTGTGTTTGTTTAGGATTTTTTTCAGCTCAAGTGAGAACGAATGTTGTTTACACGCCAATTTTATCTAAATCCATGCCTTTTAAAAATATTGAAGGGCGGATTGATCTTATTGAGGATTTAGAGAAAGGCGGGCGTGTTGTTTTATCTAATGTTGTTATTGAAGGTCTTAAACCAGAAGACACACCTAAAAAAATACGCTTAAAATTATGGAATATTGATGGGTTGTTTGTTGATTATCAGATTAAAGGTTTAGCATCGTTAAACCCGCCTTCACCTCCTGTTATTCCAAAAGGATTCGATTTTCAACGACTGATGTATTTTCGGGGGATTGGCGGTGTTGGTTTTTTGTATGGGGCGCCAGATATCATCAGTCATAATGATGTTTTTGATATTAGAAGAGCTGTTGAAAAACTACGCTTTCAGATTGGTGCGCGTATTGATCATGCTTTAAACACGCCTGAAGCTAGTCTTGCTAAAGCACTTATGATTGGTCAGAAAAGTTCAATTTCTACTGAGGACATGGAGGCGATTCGTGCCGTAGGCTTGGCGCATATGCTTGCTATTTCTGGGCTGCATTTAGGGCTTTTTTCCGGCTTTGTGTTTTTTGTTTTGCGTTTGGGTATGGCGGCTTTTGAAGGGTTTGCCTTGCGGCATCCTGTTAAAAAATATGCTGCTATAGGCGCTATAATCGCAGCGTTTTTTTACATGTGGATTGCGGGGGCAACCATCCCTACGCAGCGCGCGATGATTTCGGTTGCAGTTATTTTTACCGCAATATTGCTTGATCGCTCTGCTATCTCTCTACGCGTTGTGGCGTTCGGGGCTTTTTGTATTTTGTTGTTTCTACCTGAAAGCCTGACATCAGTTAGTTTTCAGATGTCATTTGCGGCAGTGACCGCTTTGGTTGCCTTTTATGAATGTACACGGCCTTTGTGGATCAACTGGAACCGTCAATCAGGCGTTTTTAGGAAGTTATGTTTATATGTGGGTGGTGTATGTGCCACAACAATTATCGCAACATTAGCAACTGCGCCGCTAACTTTGTTTCATTTTCAAACACTGCCTGTATACGGATTATTGGCGAATGTACTTTGTGTTCCATTACTATCGTTTATTATTATGCCGCTGCTTATTTTCGCTTTTGTATTCATGCCGTTGGGGTTGGATACCTTCATTTTAAGTTTTTTAGAACTACCACTTTCATTGATTTTAGAGCTTTCACATTGGATTGCAGAATTTGATAAGGCGGTTTTTACCTTGGGGGCTTTTGACTTTGCTGTTTTGGTGTTTTTTATATTGGCGTCTTTGTCTTTAATCTTGCTAAAAGGTCATATGCGGGTCTTTTTTGCTTCAATGTTTATTGTTCTCTGCATCTTTAATTTTCATTTTTTACAATACGATATGCTTGTTTCTTCAAAAGTTGATTTGGTTGCATTTCGCAGTAGTGAACCCCAGATGCATATTTCTGATGCACGAAAAAGTCGTTTTGAAAGACAGAAATGGGTCGAGGGTTTTGGTTTCGATGAGAATCTGGTTGTTTCTTTTCCTAGAGAAGGTGTTCAAAAATCTAAGGATCATGAATTAGTGTGTGATTATCATGCGTGTCGATTGATCATTAAAGGGCATCAGGTTTCTGTCATTCGCGGCTATGAGCCTGCGGTTTATCAAACGGAATGTGAATGGGCACAGATTGTCATTTTAAAACAGTATATAAAAGGGAGATGTTCGGCTGATCATAGACTTCATATTTTTAATGCGCGCAAACATGGCGTTCACGCATTTATATTTAAAGATAATGCTGTAAATATAGAACGAATTGCTGATTTTCGTGGTCAACGCCCCTGGGTATCAGAAAAATATTAGGCAGTTGTCAGTGATAACTTCTCATGAGGCTTACTAAACGTCCTTGTATTTTAACACGATGAGGTTCGAGTATTTGTGGCTCGTACGCATCATTTTCAGGTTCTAATACAATTTTGTTACCTGCGCGCCGTAAGCGTTTGAGCGTGACTTCTTCATCATCAACAAGCGCAACGATAATTGTACCGTTTTCCGCGGTTTCGCATCTTTTTATTATCACTGTATCATGATCATTAATCCCAGCTTTTATCATCGAATCACCATCAACAGTCAGGGCATACAGATCACCGGTGCCCGCAAAACCAGGAGGAATTTGAATAAAACTTCCTTCATCGCGGATGGCTTCAATAGGCGTACCCGCGGCGATTTTACCCAAAAGCGGTATATCCTCAAAATGAGAAATATCATTGCTATTGGCCGGTGATATTACGCCAGTTGGGGTATCATTTTCAAAACTATCGGGAAGTTTTATAATTTTTAATGCGCGTGCGCGATGCGGAAGGCGTTCAATATAGCCGCGTTCTTCGAGTGCGCTTATTAAGCGATGAATTCCAGATTTTGATTTTAAGCCCAGTGCGTCTTTCATTTCTTCAAAAGACGGTGGAATATCATCTTCGCCGAGATGTTGATGAATAAATAAAAGTAAATCGCGTTGTTTGCGTGTGAGCATTGGTTGTCCTCATCCCTTAATTAAGTATATTTTTACGCAGAGATTAAGAACCAGAATCACTATATGTTCTTAATTTGTTCTATATTAAAGGATTTAATCAGGGAATAAAAGGTGAATCTTTTTAGCGATGTCTTTTTCTTTCATAAAGGTTTCACCAATTAAAAATGAATTATAACCAGCCGTATGGAGTTTTTTGATCGTTTGAGCATCAGATAGGCCGCTTTCTGCAACTTTAAGCACATTATTTGGTATTTGGTTCAACAAATCGAAGCTTGTTTGTGTATCAACGTTCAAGGTTTTTAGGTTTCTGTTATTAACACCAATCATTTTAGGTTCAAAATATGCACATCGCTCTAATTCTTCTGCGTTATGAACCTCTGTTAAGACATCCATGTCATATTCTAAAGCCGTATTATATAATTCTTTGGCCTGCTGGTTGGATAATGCGGCCATAATAATGAGAATACAATCGGCACCCAAAGCACGGCTTTCGATGATTTGGTATGGGTCGACCATAAAATCTTTTCTGAGTAATGGCAGGTTTACTGTTTTACGAACAGCTTGGAAAATTTCGTCAGACCCTTGGAAATATGGTTGATCTGTCAATACGGATAAGCATGATGCTCCGTTATCTTTATAGATATTGGCGATATCTTGCGGATCAAAATCTTGTCTGATAATGCCCTTTGAAGGAGATGCCTTTTTTACTTCGGCTATCAAAGAGGGGCCTTTCGATGATTTAAGTGCCTTTATAAAACCACGCGGCGGGGCAATGGACCTAATTTGTTGTTCCAGGTCAGTCACTGATTGTTTTTGTTTTTGCACCTGTACGTGTTCAGCTTTTACGTCGCAAATTTCTTTTAAAACGCTACTCATTTTGATCCTCACGTGTGAAGGCGACGTAGTCTTTTAGGATTTGATTGGCTTGGCCGGAGTCTATTTCTGTGGCGGCCATGGCGACCCCCTCTTTCAGGCAATCAGTTTTGCCATGAATATTGAGAACAGCGGATGTGTTTGCCAATACTATATCGCGATAGGCGCATTTTCGTCCTTCCAGCAGCGCACGCAATGCGGCGGCATTTTCATCCGCATCGCCGCCTTTTATATTTTGAATGTCTGAGGTTTCTAGGCCGAAATCTTCGGGGTTTATTGTTTTTTGTGTAATTTTTCCTTCTTTAAGAATGGCTATATCTGTGGGGGCTGAGATTGATATTTCATCCAATCCGTCTTGTCCATATACAACCCATGCTGATTTTGTTCCTAAGTTTCTGAGCGTTTCCGCCATTGGGGTAACCCATTCTTTTGCGAATACGCCCAATAATTGTTGGCGTGTGCCTGCGGGGTTGGCGAGTGGACCAAGAAGGTTAAAAATTGTTCTTTTGCCAATTTTTTTCCGAGCAGGCATGACATATTTTATGGCGGCATGGTGGTTGGTGGCCATGAGAAAACAAAAATTATAGAGCTTTAAAGCTTTTTCAAGTTTGTTCATTGGTATGTCGAGATTGACGCCCATGGCTTCTAATACGTCTGCGGCTCCTGATTTTGAACTTGATGCGCGATTGCCGTGTTTGGCGATAGTAACGCCACAGGCCGCGGAAACAATAGCTACAGCTGTTGAGATATTATATGTGCCAGATGCGTCGCCACCAGTGCCACAGCAATCAACCGCATTGTAAGGGGCGTTAATTGTAATTGCTTTTTCACGCATGACGCGGGCTGCGCCTGTGATTTCCTCAACACTCTCTCCACGTTCTGAAAGTCCTCTTAAAAAAGTTTCAATCGCCTTGTCATTGCTTTCGCCATTCATAATGAGGTTCATTGCGGCGATCATTTGATCTTCGGATAGGGGGCTAATTGTTGGAGGAAGTGTCATATTATTTATCCGATTATATTGTATCTAAAAAGTTTTTAAGCATTGCATGTCCATTATGGGTAGCAACGCTTTCGGGATGAAATTGTACGCCATGAATAGGCTTAGTTTTATGGGCAATACCCATAATGATATTATCGTCGGTTTGCGCCGTAACAAGCAGTTCATCAGGAAGCGTTTGGGGGTCAATGATCAGAGAATGGTAACGCGTTACTGTAAGACGTGACTCTAAGCCTTTAAAAACACTTGTATTATTATGTTTTATATCCGAAGTTTTTCCATGCATTGGGGGTGTTTTAATGATTTTACCGCCCAAAGCCTGTCCGATTGTTTGGTGTCCTAAACATACCCCTAGTAATGGTGTGTTATGTTCTACTGCGGCTTTTACTATATCGAGGCAAATGCCTGCATTATCGGGGTCACTTGGACCAGGTGAAATAATAATAGCTTCAGGTTTTTTATCTAAAAGAGCCTCTAGCGTAATTTGATCATTGCGAAAGACATCAAGTTTATGCCCCAGATCTCCAAAATATTGGACGAGGTTATAGGTAAAGCTGTCGTAATTGTCGATAATTGTTAACATAGCTGCCTATATATGCCTTTTTGTTGTGGTGAAAACAAGCGTTTCGCGATAGGCTTTTTATTATGATACGTAAAAAAGCTCCCCAAAAAACGCTTCATAGAAAATTGCGACATCGTTCCTTGAATGTACAATATGAATCAAAGCGCACGATGAGTGTGGCATTTGCAATCGCATTGATGGTGGCTATTCATTTTTTGTTTCTTGATACATTTAATAAACCCAATGAACCAGAAGCGCCCGCAATGATTGGTCAAACACATAAAGCCACTGAAGACACTGATTATGTTGAAATAGTAGTACCAAGTGCGGAGAACCCGTATGAAAAGCGGGCTATTAAATCTTCCCGTGTTCGTCAGCCATATGTTTATCCTTTATTTTCAGATACTTTTCCTTATGACAGCCGTGCTCTCGATGAATTGAAGATTCATATACCAAACATAGATGGCTCTCTTCGATCTACACCTAAAAAGTTTAATTACGCCCTTAAAAATAACAGCGATAAGACAGCGAGGATTGCTATTATTATTGATGATGTGGGCATGAACCGCAAACAGAGCAAAGCTGCTGTTGCTATTGAGAACGCTCCGCTTACGCTTGCTTTTCTTCCTTATGCACCCAATTTGAACCGCCTAACAGAGCCTGCAATAGCGGCGGGGCATGAGTTGATTATTCATATGCCGATGGAACCATTGAACAGTGACGTGCCGCTTGGTTCTATTGCTCTAAAAGATAATATGAATGCAGATGATGCGCGTGCAATGCTTGGTCAAGCGTTTGAGAGCTTTGATGGGTATGTCGGGCTTAACAATCATATGGGAAGTAAGGCGACACAAAACCATGCGCTTATGAAAGTTGTTATGGAGACTTTGGAAGATAAGAATTTGTTTTATGTCGATTCAAAAACGATTAGTTCTTCTATTGCAGCTGATGCCGCGCGCAAACAAGGTTTGAGGTTTGCTGAACGTGATGTTTTTATCGATCATGAGGATAGTTTGGATTATGCGCGCAACGCCTTAAAACGGGCGGAAAAGGTTGCATTATCAAAAGGGCATGCGATTGCCATTGGACACCCTAAATCTAATACGCTTCAGGCACTGCGAGAGTGGATACCGACGCTTGAGGCTAGAGGGTTTGAGATTGTTCCTGTGAGTGAATTGTTGATGGTTCCGCGTGAGGGGGCTGTTCAGGTTTCAAAGCTTCAAGATCATTCGGCGCAATCTAAAAAGACATTTGCGCCGCCCAAAAGCGTTCCTAAATTTATACTCAATGATGTTTCCGCATCGGATGAGGATTTTAATGCCATTAAACCAACTGCGGGGCAAGAGAGTGAAGTTGAGGTTACTGACTTGAAAAAGTCTGAGGCAAAAGTATTGAACGTTGATGATAATCATGCAGAAAAAAAGAGCGTTGCCAACGCTAAGCCTGAATTTGTTACAGAGGATTTGTTAAGTGCGCCTATCGGTGTTTCGGATGATGCTAGCGGCGGGTTGTATTTGCTGTCTCAATAGCGGCTTCTGCGGCTTTTAAAATCGCTTTTGACTTATTAATCGTTTCATCATATTCGCTTTGCGGTACGCTGTCTGCGACCACTCCGGCGCCAGCTTGAACGTATACTTTGTTATCTTTTACGAGAGCGGTTCTGAGGGCGATACATGTGTCTAAATCGCCATTGCCGGAGAAGTATCCGACCCCACCGCCGTAGTAGCTGCGTTTATTTGCTTCTAATTCATCAATGATTTCCATGGCGCGGACTTTTGGAGCGCCGCTGACGGTGCCTGCGGGGAAACCTGCGAACAGGGCATCTACACTGTCTTTATCTTTGTGAAGCTGTCCTTGTACGTTAGAAACAATGTGCATCACATGCGAATAGCGTTCGATAATGAAGCGGTCTGTAATTTCAATCGATCCAAATTCTGAGACGCGACCGATGTCATTTCTTCCTAGGTCCAATAGCATTAAATGCTCTGCACATTCTTTTTCATCGCCTAATAAATCATCTGCTAAGGCTTGATCCTCGGCTTGTGTTTGTCCGCGTTTACGGGTGCCTGCGATAGGGCGAATTGTTACGGTGTTATCGCGAACGCGCACTAATATCTCTGGAGATGAGCCTACGATCGAAAACCCTTCGAAGGATAAATGAAACATGAAGGGTGATGGGTTGAGGCGTCTGAGTGATCTATAGAGTTCGAATGATGGAAGGTCAAAATCGACATGGAAACGTTGCCCCGGTACAACTTGGAATATATCGCCATCCATTATATAGTCTTTAGCTTTTAAGACTGCATTTTTGTATTCGTCCTCACTCATATTTGAATGAACGTCTAGCGGTGCGGTTTGTGATGATTTGTTTTGCTTAAGGTTATCGGGTAGCGGGGCCTCTAATGTATCAATCGCGCTGTTGAGGTGCTGATAGGCAAAGTCATAAGCGGTTTTTGCGTCATCATTGCAATTAGATTGATGTTTATAGACGGGTGTAATGATGATGATTTCGTTTTTAACATTATCAAATATCATCAAGATTGTTGGTCTTGTTAGAATGCTATCAGGAATGTTTAGATCATCTGGATTATTGCACGGAATATCCTCAATCAGGCGAACCATATCATAGCCCAGATACCCAAACAGACCGGACACAGCCATAGGTGGCAAGTTGCTGGGATAAGCATCAATTTTATTGGCCTTAATATACTCTCGCAATGATGTTAGCGCCGGTTTATCGCATTCTTGTGGTTGATTATTTAAGGTTATTGATACTTTTTGGTCTTCACATTTCCAAATTAAATCGGGGTTATTGCCGATGATTGAATACCGGCCAAGATTTTTGCCGCCCTCGACAGATTCGAATAAAAAACCGTGTGGGTTATGTCCGCATAATTTTAGGTATGCGGATACTGGCGTTACCATGTCAGCGGCCATAGTATAAGTCAGCAGCTGTGTTTTGTTGCTTTCAAAGTTATTTTGGAATGTTTTATAATCAGGAGCAAACACGGTTATTCAAAACCTTCTGGTTGTTCGCCATAGACGCGTTCCAATAATCTTTCATTCACTTTAGCAGGGTATTTTTCCTGAAGCTTATCAAGATAGAGAACAAATAACTCATTCTGCATTGTTTGTTGTGTGCTGCTTTTTAAACTCTGTAAATCTTCATCACTTGGCCCCTGAGGCTTATTGATTTTTGTTACTTCTGCGATTGCTATGCCGTTTTCTATATCCATCACAAAATGCTCTTTTTCTTTTGATTCGAAAATTGCATTGATACTGATAGCGCTAAGTTTTCCGCTTTCTTCATCCCTGCTTAAATCATTTAAAGATTGGACTTTTAAATTTTTAGTTTTGGCAATTTCATCAAAAGGTTTTGTTAAATTTTGTTTTTGTAAATCAATAACAGCCAATCGGTTTGACAAGTCACGCTGATCGGCGATCCATTCGATTTTAAGTTGCTCTTTGACATCTTCAAAAGGGGTATATTCTTTTGGTGTTATTTTGGATGTGTTCACGATAACAAAATCGCCGCCTGACACCTCGAACGCAGGGCCGGAAACACCTTCGTCCAATTCATATGCAGATTGTATGATGGTAGTAGAATCAGGAGCGAATGCGGGATTTACGGGGGATTTATTATCTAAATCTAATCCCGTTCTTGAAATATTTTCAAATATTTGAACATCAAGATCAAATTCTTTTTCTGCGTCTGCGACAGCGCCACCCACGGCGAAGAATTCATCAACTTCATCAACTAACTTGTATATTTCATCAATTAATTGATCCTGAACTATATCATCACGAATTTGACTTTTGACGTCTTCAAACGGTTGTATAATCTCTTCTGAAACTTCTGTGATATTGACGACTGTCCACCCTAAAGGTGTATCTATAGGGCCAATAGCGCCTGTCTTTTCTGCACTAAACACAGGCTCGTTTAATTCATCTAAGATATCATTTTCAGTAAAGCTTTTTGCAGGGAAAAAATCAGCCTTATCTGCGCCGTCCTTGAAAGGCTGTCCTTTTTCGAATGTTTGTAAAATGAATTTGGCTTCGTCTTCTGTTTTAACGACGGCTTGCTCAATCGTTCTTGAAGCTGGTTTTGTGTAAATGTCTATATTGTCTTCGTATGTTGCTTTTAATTCAGCATCCTCAACAGTAAGTGTATCGGCAAGTGTGTCTGTTTTGATTGTAAGGACTTTAATGTTCCTGCGTTCGGGGGAGGCAAAACGTTCTTTTGTTTTTTCATAGATTTGAACGATGTTTGTTTCATTCGGTTCTTTTACGTCCTTGAAATCGGCATGTGGAAAGCTGATGAAGCGAACATCTCTCGTTTCATTATCAAAGCTGTGGATTTTTTTAGCCAGAATGTCTGGCGTATATAATGCGCCTGCTTCCATCGCATCACCAAAGAGCGTTAACGTCCGCTCAGACAAAATTGTAGTGGTTAGTTCACCTTCTGAAACCCCACGTGTGCGCGTAAAGTTTTCTAATGCTTGCTGTGCACTTAAACCACTTGCAATAGCAGGGGATAAAATTTGTTGGACTTGCTGCACGACGTATTCTTTACCAATGGCAAGGTCCGCATCGTTGGCTGCTTTCATAAGGGAACGGCGTTGAATTTCTGCGGCTAAAACCTGATCAAGATAGCCCACCTTATATGCTTGTGCTGGGGTTATACCGAGTTGTTGAAGTGAGCGACGAGCAACACGGTCAAAGCTGTTGAGGCCAATTTTTTCCGCCCCAACTTTAGCAACATCTGTATTGCTGATGCCTCCACCAAAGAATCCACCAACATCCGTGAATACTAACCCGCCGCCAGCCAGACATAAAATTCCTAAAAGGAAGAATTTTAAGATTCCTTTTGATGCGCCATCTCGTAAAGCTTGCATTGCCATGTTGAAAAACCCTTTTGTTTAGAATATTTTTTCTGCACTATATGAAGGAAATTGACGAGGAGCAAGAGGGCGTGTTCATGAAAAAATTAATTGCGGGTAATTGGAAAATGAATGGTGACATGGATTTTTCAAGGGGGCTTATTGCGGATATCGTGAACGGGCTTTATGAGCGTGAAGAATTGTTAGAAAAATGCGAGTTTTTGGTGTGTCCGCCGGTTGTGCATTTATCGTGTGTTCGGCATGCATTAACAGGGTTTTCAAAAATTTCTGTTGGGGCACAAAATTGTTCACCGTTTGACGTGGGCGCGTATACGGGTGATGTTTCTGCAGCCATGCTTAAAGATGCGGGATGTTCTTATGTGATCGTTGGGCATTCAGAGCGCAGGGATTATCAAAAAGAAAGTAACGAGGTTATTTGTAAAAAAGCAGAACAGCTTATTGCGAATGATATTACGCCGATTGTTTGTGTTGGAGAAACCTTAGAACAACGCGATTCAGGGCATGCGTTGGATGTTGTTAGCGAACAATTAGAGGGGTCATTGCCGAATCATGATCAATGGGCGGATATGGTTGTTGCTTATGAGCCAGTTTGGGCGATTGGAACAGGCAAGGTTGCTAGCGCGAATGATATTGCAGAGATGCATGCACATATTCGGGCTATTGTTGGTGATAAGGTTCGTATTCTTTATGGTGGGTCAATGAAACCAGATAACGCAGTTGAGATATTGGCTATTGCCAATGTTGATGGTGGTTTAATTGGTGGAGCGAGCTTAACAGCCGAGAGCTTTATTGCGATTGGGAAGGCTGTTTAAAGATCATCTTTATTTTATTACGCTTGCCTCATTGTTTATCCTTATTCTTGAAAATAAAACTATCGTGTAAATTAACCAAATAGGGGTTGCGCGTGGGGTGAGAGTTGCTTACAACAAACTTCCATGGAAAATGTTGTTTTAGTTATTCATTTATTTTTAGCGCTTGCCATTATTGGGCTTGTTCTTTTGCAGCGATCAGAGGGCGGTGGCCTTGGTATTGGTGGCGGTGGAGGCGGCATGGGCGGCCTTGCTACACCGCAAGGTGTTGGAAATGCATTAACAAAGGCAACGGCCATATGCGCTGCCGCTTTTTTTTGTACGTCGCTAACTCTTGGTGTTTTGGCATCACAAGCATCACGCGACAGAACAGGTTTAGCGGACGCATTGAGCGCATCTAGCGTACCGGCAGCGATTGAAGCGCCTGTGACGGATGCTCCGGAAACCCCTGTTGAAGTGCCTAGCGTACCGATTACGGAATAATGACACGATATATATTTATTACTGGCGGCGTTGTCTCATCATTGGGAAAGGGCCTCGGCTCCGCTGCGCTTGGTGCGTTATTACAGGCACGTGGTTATCGCGTGCGCCTGTGTAAACTAGATCCTTATTTGAATGTTGACCCCGGCACGATGAGCCCGACACAACATGGTGAAGTTTTTGTGACCGATGATGGCGCGGAGACTGATCTCGATTTGGGACATTATGAACGCTTTACAGGTGTGCCTGCGCGTAAAAATGATAATATTACGACCGGACAGGTCTACACCGAGGTTTTATCTAAAGAACGACGCGGTGATTATTTAGGCGCAACGATTCAGGTCATTCCGCATATCACCAATGAAATTAAAGATTTTATTCATGAAAAAGACGGAACGGCAGATTTTGTTTTATGCGAAATTGGCGGTACTGTTGGGGATATTGAAAGCCTGCCGTTTTTGGAAGCTATTCGCCAGTTTAGCAATGAGGTTGGGCGTGATGATGCGGGATATCCGCGGGCTTGTTTCGTGCATGTAACTTTACTGCCTTATATTCCAGCGGCGGGTGAGCTTAAGACAAAGCCAACGCAGCATTCTGTTAAAGAGTTGATGGGTTACGGGATTTTTCCAAATATTTTATTATGTCGTGCGGATCGCCCCATCGATCAATCCGAAAGGCGTAAGATTGCCTTGTTCTGTAACATCGATGAAAAGAAGGTTATTCCTGCGCTTGATGTCTCTTCTATCTATGAAGTGCCGCTTAGCTATCATTCCGAGGGGTTAGACCATCAAGTGATGGATGTTTTTGGAATTAAAGATATAGCTAATCTTGATCTTTCAATTTGGGAAGAAATTATTACCCGTATTAAAGAACCCGAGGGGCAAGTTAAAATTGCTGTTATTGGGAAATATACGGAGCTGGCAGATTCTTATAAGTCCCTTAATGAAGCGTTGCAACATGGCGGGATTGCGAATTTTGTTAAGGTGAAATTGGAATTTATTGAATCCTCTGTTTTTGAAAATGATGATCCGGCGGAGCATCTGCAGGGTATACATGGTATTTTAGTACCCGGTGGGTTTGGATCACGTGGATCAGAAGGCAAAATCAGAGCAGCGCAGTTTGCACGTGAGAGAAATGTTCCTTATTTCGGGATATGTTTTGGCATGCAAATGGCCGTTATAGAGGCGGCTCGTAATTTGTGCGGTATGAAAGATGCAACATCGAGTGAATTTGATGAAAACGGGCAGGGCGGTGAGCATGTTGTCGGGCTTATGACCGAATGGGATCAGGATGGTGCGAAAGTTGCGGGAACTGATAAAGATCTTGGTGGCACGATGAGGCTTGGGGCTTATCCTGCGAAGTTGGTTGCGGGCTCAAAAGTTGCTGAAATTTATGGCACGCAAGAGATTAGCGAGCGTCATCGTCATCGTTATGAAGTGAATATCGGTTTGAAAGACACCTTAGAAGAAAATGGTGTTTTGGTATCTGGTCTTTCACCTGATGGAGATTTGCCGGAAATTATTGAGCATGTCGACCATCCATGGTTTATCGGTGTTCAATATCATCCAGAATTAAAATCAAAACCATTTGAACCACATCCTTTGTTTGTTTCTTTTATCAAGGCTGCGGTTCAACAAAGTCGGTTGGTTTAGGCCAAACTATCAAATGTTTGTCCTGCGGGGGTCGTTTTTTGTATTGGGCTCTCATCCATGTGAGAAATTCTGTCCATGACAGTTTCTATTTGATGCGGCTCCAGATCATCACGGTTTACCATTTTTCTGAAAACGCCTTCTCTCATCCCAAGAGACCTTGCAACTTCTGACGTTCTCATGCGGTCTGCTAATGCCCATGTTAGTGCAATTTCAACAGGATTTGGCGCTTCTGGTGCATTATTGCTTCTATTGTTTGTGGCACTATCTGCAAAAGTATCTTGCGCTTCTGAAGTTTGAGCAGCGGCAGCGGCTGATGCTTCATTTAACCTTCTTGTTAGAGGGGCTCTTAATTTATTTGGAAGCGGCTGACTAGCATCAACCATCCCTTTAATTAGATCTATTGTTAATCCTGCTTCGTGTGCTGCGCCGCTCTGAACACCGTCATGTTCCGCGGCATTTGCCCACAAATCAGATAAAGGAGCTTTTTGTACTGTTTGATTTCCATGAAAGCCGCGCGCTTTGTCTTTGTCTCTTTTTCTTTTTGCCATTTTTGCCCTGTTTTAATAATTTTGATTGTTTTAATTATTTATGACAAAAAATGCAATAATTATTTATGAAAATTGTTGTAATTCCATAACAACTTATATAGGTTCACGAAAAATTATTGGATAGATTATGGAAGCACATGCAACATTAAGAGCAGATCAGCCATTAGGCAGGCTCATTAAACTTTTAGATACATTTGAAAAAGCAAGATGTGACGGTGCGGATTTGAGCGCAAAAGTAAATAATGTGCCTGATATTTCTGAAAAAGATTTGCAAACAATAATAGCTGCGCAGCATGCAATTATTAAATCTTTAGGCGAAAGCGACTATGACCAAGCTAGACTTGCTTACCAAGTATTGGACTATGAACTCAGAACAGTTTTAGAACCCGCGCTCACTCTTGAACTTTTTTCATCAGTTAATGATGACGAAGCTCTATGGGTTTGTAATGATAATAAGCATGTCGTTAGCAAAGGTGATGCAGTTGCAATTGCTCAGGCAATCAATGACGTTAGAATGAAAGACAATCACAGCGTTGGCACACCAGAAGATCCATCACCTGATTCAATCCAAAAAGTTTTAGATTATGTGCATTCATAACTTTAGAATGTTTTCATTCTGATATTGCTTTTTTGAAGTAGTCTTTTAAGACTATAAGTATGAAAACTGTATCCGTTCAAAATATTGAAATATCCAATCATAATCCATTCGCGCTTATTGCGGGGCCATGTCAGATGGAAAGTCGAGAGCATGCGTTCGAGATGTGCGGGGCTTTGCATGAGTTGACGCACAAGCTTGGGATTCCTTTTATCTATAAATCTTCTTTTGATAAGGCTAATCGCACAAGTTTGCATGGGCAACGTGGTTTGGGACTCGATAAAACCTTAGCGGTTTTTGATGATTTAAAAAAAGAATTTGGCATTCCTATGATTACGGATGTGCATACGCAAAGCCAATGTGCGGAAGCAGCCGCGGTTGTTGACATTATACAAATACCAGCATTTTTATGTCGTCAGACAGATTTGCTTGTTGCGGCGGCAAAGACGGGCGCGATTGTTAATATCAAGAAAGGGCAGTTTCTAGCGCCTTGGGATATGAAGAATGTTGCCGCTAAGGTTTCGGAAAGCGGTAACGATAATATTCTTTTGACGGAGCGCGGAGCATCGTTTGGATATAACACATTGGTAAGTGATATGCGCAGTTTGCCGCAGATGGCGGAAACGGGGTATCCAGTGATTATGGATGCAACGCATTCTGTTCAACAACCTGGTGGGCAGGGTAGTTCTTCCGGAGGAGATCGCACTATGGTTCCTGTTATTGCCCGTGCAGCGATTGCAGTTGGGGTTGCTGGTCTGTTTATGGAAGTGCACCAAGACCCTGATAATGCACCATCCGATGGGCCTAATATGGTTAAGCTGGTTGAGCTTCCGGCTATATTGGATGTTTTAAAATCGCTTGATAATGTTATTAAGGGATAGTGTATGCGTGTTCTTAATTTTATCTTTTTTGCTTTTTTAGTGTCCTTCAGTTTGCCTGCTTACGCTCAACAGAGCTGCCTTAATGCAGATATTCGTGATGAGGTTAAAGCTGTTTTAAAAGATGATTCGCCTAATTCACGGCTTGTTATGGCGACAAAACAAGTTGAGATTGGTATCGCAAAGGGCGTTATCAAAGCAGAGAATAAAAACGATTTGATTAGCGCTATCACCGAATATACCGTTCGCAAAAGTGGGGCATGTAATGTTCCAAATGTTTTAAAGGATCGTGTGGCACGCTCTATTGCATTTACATCGGGTGTTGGTAAAGCGTGCGCTGATGGACAATTTGAAAAGGTTATTAACCGTCAATTTAATGCGTTACGCTCTTCTGAAGGGTATGCCGCGTTTGAGGGTATTATCAAAGAGCAAATATCAGACAGTGTTATTCCTGTTGCGCGTGATGTGTTTATTCAAAAATGGGATAGCAATGAAGGATTTCGGGAACGGGTTATAAAAGCCGGCCTTGAGCTCAACGTTATGTATAGCAATCAATGCAACAACCTTGCTGACCCGGTTTTAGGTATTGTCGCTGAGTTTTAAGTATTACGCTGAAAACTAGACTAAAGTGCTGTTTTTAGGATATAATAGAAATAGTAGTTAATTAGCAAAGGATTTGCGCAGCCATGACAACCATTCCCGGTGCATCAGGATTTCTGAATTCCGCGACGCTTGCCAACACAAGAGGTTTAGCAGCGCAATCTGCAACTGTTCTTGGTGCAGGCGGTATTGGCGGCGTTGATATCTTGGATGTTGCACGTGCAAATGCACCTAGCAATGGTGTGGGATTATCATCACGGGCGCGCCTTTTAAATCAGCAATTTTTAGATTCAACATCCTCAACATTTAATCAGATTTTTTCACTTGGTATAGGTGCGACGGCATCTATTGATGGTTTGCAGCAACAAATTCTTGCTTTACGTTCCGGCTTATCTGATAGCCAACTTGCTCCTAGTCTTCGTCAAGATAACGGAGAGGCAGCTGCTCCTGAAAACGGTCAGACTGTCGATACGACGGCTTAAAATACACTCTTTCCTTTTTTGATTATTCGCGTTAAAACCCTCAACAGAATTTAACCTGTTCTTTTGTTAGAGGATTTTATGACAGCCATTATTGATATTCATGCCCGCGAAATTTTAGATAGTCGCGGTAACCCAACCGTTGAAGTTGATGTAACCTTAGATAGTGGCGCCATTGGGCGTGCGGCTGTGCCATCAGGGGCCTCAACTGGCGCTTATGAAGCGGTTGAGTTGCGTGATGGTGATAAGGCGCGTTATTTGGGTAAGGGCGTTACGAAAGCCGTCGAGAATGTAAATACTGAAATTCTTGAAGCTTTAATTGGTTTAGATGCGGAAGATCAGGTTTTTATTGACCAAACAATGATTGAATTGGATGGAACAGAAAATAAAGCGCGTTTGGGCGCAAATGCTATGCTTGGTGTATCACTTGCGGTTGCAAAGGCGCAGGCACTTGAGCTTGATATGCCGCTTTATAAATATGTGGGCGGCACATATGCACATACGCTTCCGACCCCTATGATGAACATCATTAATGGTGGTGAGCATGCCGATAATCCGGTTGATATCCAAGAATTTATGATCATGCCAATTTCTGCACCTGATTTTTCTGAGGCTTTGCGTGCAGGTGCAGAAGTTTTTCATGCACTTAAAAAAGAACTATCAGATGCAGGTTTGAATACGAATGTCGGTGATGAAGGTGGTTTTGCACCTGCTGTTAATTCATCGAAAGAGGCTTTGGATTTCATCATGAAGTCTATCGAGGCAGCAGGTTATAAACCAGGCGAAGATATTGTTATTGCGCTTGATTCCGCATCATCAGAATTTTACGAAGATGGAAAATATCATCTTAAAGGTGAGGGTAAGGTTCTGTCATCGGATGAAATGGTTTCTTATTATAAAGATCTTTGTGATGCATACCCGATTGTATCAATCGAAGATGGGTTGGACGAAGATGATTGGGATGGTTGGGCAAAGTTAACAGCGGCTATTGGTGACAAGGTTCAGCTTGTTGGTGATGATCTTTATGTAACAAACGCCGTTCGTCTTGCCAAAGGTATTGAGCAAGAAGCGGGTAATGCCGTGCTTGTAAAAGTTAATCAGATTGGGACATTAACCGAGACACTTAAAACGATCGAAATGGCCAAAAAAGCTGGATTTGGTATTGTGCTCTCGCACCGATCTGGTGAGACAGAGGATTCAACAATCGCGGATTTGGCCGTTGCAACGAATGCGGGGCAAATTAAGACAGGATCTCTTTCACGATCTGATCGAATTGCGAAATATAATCAGCTTCTTCGGATTGAAGAAGAACTGGGTCCACAATCCGATTATGAAGGTGCAAGATTTATTCGCGGTTGAGTGATTAAAGAATAATATCGAAGGGAGAGTCACTGGCTTGGCTCTCTAAAGCCTCAAAAGAACCTAAAGTTTCTAAACCTAAATCTATCACATCCATTGCGCCAATAGTCGGGACGGGGTCACGTATCACTGTGCTAAAGTCTTTTGACGCGGCTCTAGGGACGTAGCACATTTCTGTTTTTGCGTGTTCTATGACTTCCTCTCTTGCAGAGGCTTGTGGTACTTTTTTTATACGAAAACCTCCTGATGCCTTACAAGCAGTGTTGTGCGCTATTGTCATCAGACGTCGCAATTCTGAGGGAATAGCTTCGTTTTCATCACTCGCATAAGATACTGTTACAGATGAATGTTGAGATATTGCAGATTTTAAATCTTTTATGAATGGTTCGAGAACACGCATCTCTGCTGGCATTAAGCGTGTTTTTTTACCTTGCATAAAACGAACTGTATCTAAAAAGTCGGTATGAATATGGATGTTTTGGAGAGGCGGTAGGCTCTTTAATGCTTCTGTTACTGCTTGTATTTCAGAAATTTTATTTTGATGCTCATGATCCACCCTAGGAACCATTTTATCTTTATGTGGTATTGCTATCTCTGTTCCATCATTTCTTAACACGACCATAGACATGCCGCGTAACGATAAGCGGGATATAAAGTTTCCATCGGTGCATATATGAATTTTACCATCTGTCTGCGTGATTGGTGGAAGATCAACAATTACAGATTCTGTTTTGTCATTAAATTGTGTTGCGTACATGCAAATTATATTTACATAATTTTATTATTAAGGTCAAATTTATTATTTGTTAAATCATTTGAGTCACTTGCGCGTCTTTGTTCCTGTTTTGTATCATTTAAGGTATTGAATTTAATTGATTTTTAGACTTGTCCACAGGAATCATTTATGATTCAATAACATTATGAATACGGGTTATGCGAAATATCGATTTTTTAAAGGCAATTTATTCGCCATTATTGGTGTCATGTTATGTGTCTATTTCTCATATCACTCTATTTTTGGTCATCGCAGTATTTTAGCGCTCAAATCATTAGAGCATGAAATATCAAAAAGTGACACTATTCGCGACAATGCTACTAAAGAGCGACATATATTAGAGGTTCAGGTGCTTGCTATGAGACCCGATTCTATCAATCCTGACCTTTTAGAGGAACGTGCGCGTCATGTTTTAGGTTACATGCGTAGTGACGAAATCCACCTTTTGAGTAATTAAATTACAAAAATGCACTGATCCTTAATTTTTCTATTCATTTCAACGTGTTGCACCGCACAAAACTGCGGTTTTTTCTGGTTATTGGTGTGAAAGTGTCGTAACTAATGCGTTGTTGTTTCGATTGTGGAATTGAAGAAGGATATTAATGCCGTGGCTAAAGCTAAAACTGCATCAAAATCAAAAAGCAAAAAGGCTTCTAATGTTACCTCTATTAAGGGGTCTAACGCTAAATCCAACCCTAGTGTTGAAGATTTAAAGAAACTTTATAAGGACATGCTGCTTATTCGTCGCTTTGAAGAAAAGGCGGGGCAATTATACGGCATGGGCCTTATTGGTGGGTTTTGTCATCTTTATATCGGTCAAGAAGCCGTTGTAACGGGGATTTCATCTGTTCAAGAAGAGCAGGATACTGTGGTGACATCTTATCGTGATCATGCACACATGCTTGCTTGTGGTATGGATCCGAAGGGTATTATGGCAGAGCTAACTGGCCGTGAAGGTGGGTATTCGCGCGGTAAAGGTGGCTCGATGCATATGTTTTCCAAAGAAGAAGGTTTTTTTGGTGGGCATGGCATTGTTGGCGCATCAACTGCGATTGGAACGGGCTTGGGGTTTGCACATAAATATAAAGAAGATAACGGCGTTGCGGTTGCTTATATGGGTGATGGCGCATCTAACCAAGGGCAAGTTGCGGAATGTTACAATATGGCGGCGCTTTGGGATCTTCCTGTGTTGTTTGTTATCGAAAACAATCAGTACGGCATGGGAACGTCTGTTAAGCGTTCTTCGGCGGGGACATTATATCGTCGTGGGGAAGGTTATGGTATTCCTGGTGAGCAGGTTGATGGCATGGATGTTTTTGCGGTTCAGGAGGCTGCGCGTCAGGCACTTGATTATATACGCACAGGTAATGGTCCTTACATTTTAGAAATTTTGACATATCGTTATCGTGGGCATTCAATGTCGGATCCTGCGAAATACCGCACAAAAGAAGAAGTTACGACCATGAAAGATGATCGTGATCCGATTACAGCGATTAAAGATTTGCTTCAAAAGAATGGCGTTGAAGAAGCGGATATCAAGGCGATTGATAAAGACATCAAAGCTATTGTTAAAGAGGCGGCTGATTTTGCATCTGAAAGTCCAGAACCGCACCCGGATGAGCTCTGGACAGATGTTTTGGTGGAGGTTTAGCATTGAGCTATATTGACACTAGTTTTGTTCCAGAAGAATTTCCCTTTCACGTTATAGTGGGGTTTAAGTCAAGGCATGAAGATGCTGTATCTGATGCTCAACATGCCGAAGAATTTGCAAGTGAATATAAACTCACAAGAGGTGAAAATGACATTTATCTAAGTTGTTTTAATGCAGTCTCTGCAATGATTCCTAATGCTAATGCGCTTCATGCTGTTTTAAGAGATGAACGTGTCGAATATGTCAGTCAAAATGTTGTTTTGCGTTCAAAACCTTTTTTAAAAGTTTCTCAACCTAATACTCCGGAGGTCATATAGGATATGCCAACGAATATTTTAATGCCGGCGTTATCGCCAACAATGACCGAAGGGACCCTGGCCAAGTGGCTTAAATCCGAAGGCGATGCTGTTGAATCCGGCGATGTAATTGCCGAGATTGAAACCGATAAGGCAACGATGGAAGTTGAAGCCGTTGATGAAGGGGTTATTGGTAAGATTGTGATTTCTGAAGGAACTGAGAATGTTCCTGTTAACGAAATTATTGCCGTACTTTTGGAAGACGGTGAGACGGCGAATGATATTGGCGATGTTTCTTCTCAAGTAGAATCAGAAACACCAGAACAAGAGGTAACAGTTTCTGTTACTTCATCCGATGACGTCGCTCAAGTTGAGGGTAAAGATATCGATAATCGTGATATTCTTTATGCTCAAGGTATTATTATTGAGCCTCCACCATTTGACGAAGCCAGCTTTACGGATAAGCACGAAGTAACCGTTCGCGTTGCACTTCGTGATGCGATGGCAGAAGAAATGCGCAGTGATGAGAGCGTTTACCTTATGGGTGAAGAAGTCGCGGAATATAACGGTGCTTATAAAGTTTCTGAGGGTCTCTTAGACGAATTTGGTGATAAGCGTGTTATCGACACACCCATTACAGAACATGGGTTTGCAGGGCTTGCAGTAGGTTCAGCGATGAATGGGTTAAAACCGATTGTTGAATTCATGACATGGAATTTTGGCTTGCAAGCGATTGATCATATTTTGAATTCGGCGGGCAAGACGCTGTATATGGCGGGCGGTCAGCTTGGTTGTCAAATGGTGTTTCGCGGCCCTAATGGTGCGGCCTCTCGTGTGGCGGCACAGCACTCGCAATGTTTTGCATCATGGTATGCGCATGTTCCTGGATTAAAAGTTGTATCTCCATGGTCTGGTGCAGATGCGAAAGGACTTATGAAGGCGGCGATCCGCGATCCTAATCCCGTTTTAATTCTCGAGAATGAATTGCTTTACGGGGAAACGCATGAGGTGCCAACGTCAGAAGATTTTGTCATTCCGATTGGGCGCGCAAAGATTGAGCGCTCTGGTTCTGATGTCACAATCGTCGCGTTTTCAATTATGGTTGGAAAAGCCTTGGAAGCAGCAGAGCAGCTAGCGGAGCAGGGGATTGATGCAGAGGTGATTAATTTGCGGACAATTCGTCCACTTGATCGTTATACAATTTTGGAATCAGTAAAAAAGACCAACCGCATTGTTTCATGCGAAGAGGGTTTCCCGTTTGCAGGGGTGGGAGCAGAGATTGCGGCGCTTGTTGGTGAGCATGCGTTTGATTATCTTGATGCGCCGCTTGCGCGTGTTACGGCGAAAGATGTTCCACTTCCTTATGCGGCGAATTTGGAACAGCTCGCTATTCCGAAAACGAATGACATTATAACAGCAGTGAAGAAGGTATGTTATGCCGATTAATGTGACGATGCCGGCGTTATCGCCAACGATGACTGAAGGAACTTTGGCCAAATGGTTGAAGGCCGAAGGTGATGAGGTAGAATCCGGTGATGTGATCGCCGAAATTGAGACCGATAAAGCCACGATGGAGGTTGAGGCCGTTGATGAAGGCGTGATTGGTAAGATTCTTGTTTCTGAAGGGACTGAAGGTGTTCCTGTTAACGAGGTGATTGCTGTTCTTTTAGAAGAGGGTGAAACCACTAATGATATTGGTGATGTAAGCGCTTCTGCTGCTCCTAACGCTAAGCCTGATACTCCTCAAGCAGCGGAGCCACAGCCTGCGAGGACGCAGCAGACTTCTGCACCAGGCCCACAAGCGCCGTCTTCTAAAGGTGGTCGGATTTTTGCATCTCCTCTGGCGAAGCGAATTGCGGCGGATAAGGGATTGGATTTATCAACAGTCACGGGCTCTGGGCCGCGTGGGCGTATTGTGAAAGCCGATGTTGCGAATGCTTCACCTCAGGCT
>JBGCEF010000041.1:0-11365 GCA_045106175.1 Bdellovibrionales bacterium | reverse complement strand
CAAAGAACGCCGCATCATGGCCTGTGAATTAATGCGCCCCGCAGAAACTAGCAAAGAATGGCAGAACCTAAAAGATAACGCATTCAAAAAGGCCATCGAAAATTTAAAGATTCTAGAGTGCGAAACCTCACAAAACGAAGCACAAATCATCGCAACCTATATGCGCCAAACCTTAGAAGAGCCAACCAAAACAGCTGCACTCATAACGCCTGATAGAAACTTGGCCAAACGCGTAGCAACCGCGTGTAAGAAATGGAATATAGAAATTGACGATTCTGCTGGAACACCGCTATCACAAACACCAATCGGACAATTCTTATTATTATCTATCACCACGATTGATGAGCATTTATCACCCGTATCATTGCTCTCACTATTAAAACATCCTTTAACGCACCATGATTTCCAAAACAATCTCAATCATTTGGAAATCAATATATTACGGGGTTTCAAACCGACAAAAGGCATCCAAGGATTAAAAAACAAACTTGCAAAACAATCACTTGATTCATCAGAGAACGACATTTTGCAAAAACAAATTAATGCTTTAGAAAGCGCATTCGAACCATGTCTTAATCTCATTGAAAATGATGAAAAAACTGAGTTTAAAATCATCCTAACAAAACATATTCAGCTTTGCGAAACACTACATAATCACGATCAACTTTGGAGCAATGAAGACGGCAATAAAGCCAGCACGATATTGGCTAAATTACTGGAACAATCACACACATTCCCGCCAATCCAACCCAAAGAATATTCCAAAATTTTACAACAATTCTTGGACGAGGCAACAATCCGCCCCGCATACGGAACCCATCCACGATTACAAATTCTAGGGCAATTAGAAGCCCGCTTGATTGATGCTGATCTTGTTATTTTAGGCGGCCTCAATGAAGGCACATGGCCCCCAGAACCAAGCCATGATCCATGGATGTCACGGCCCATGCGAAAAAATTTCGGCCTCCCCACCAGTGAACGCAGCATTGGTTTATCAGCGCATGATTTCGTACAAGCCCTCTGCACATCCAATGTTGTTATCACTCGATCAAAACTACAAGACGGCGCACCAACAGTACCTGCAAGATGGCTAGGCCGCTTAGAAACTGTTTTAAGCGCAGCAAAAACACCTATAAGCCCATTAAAAGAAAGCATGGTCCAAAACTGGGTTGATGACATGCATAACGCCCATACGCTAAAACCCTTCACGCGCCCTGCGCCAAAACCACCTTTAAAAGCAAGGCCGCAAAAATTATCCGTAACAAAAATTGAAACATGGCTTAAAAACCCATATGCCATTTACGCGCATAGCATCCTCAATTTAAAAACACTCGACCCACTCGAAAAAGCAGCAGACGCAGCCCTAAAAGGTCAAATGCTGCACAATGCCCTTGATCATTTCATCACACATAATAAAGACGAAATACCCAAAAACGCAGCAAAACAAATCTTAAACAACGCACAAGAATACTGTGCCAATGAAACACAAGATGAAGAGGAATGGTACTTCTACTGGCCAAAATTTGAAACCATTACAGATCAATTTTTAATCAAAGAACACCAATGGCGCGATATCGCCAAACCTTTCAAAACTGAAATTAACGGCCAGATCGCAATACAAGCAAAATCCTCACAATTCACACTCTATGGGCGCGCCGACCGTATTGATAAAAAAGAGAGCGGGGTCGCAATTATTGATTATAAATCAGGCGGTACTTACCCAAAAAAATCCATCGAACATGGCGATAACCCGCAACTCCCCCTCGAAGCGCTCATCGCACAAGATGGCGGTTTCGAAAACATCCCGCCACTACCATGCACATATTTAGGGTATTGGGTTTTAAACGGAACAACACCAGTAGAATTAGAGAATATTGATGATATGTTAGTTGATACAAAAGCCGCCCTCATCGCACTCATTGATACATTCAATAATCCCAACACCCCTTATTACGCAATCCCGCGCGCCACAAAAATACCGCGCTTTGACGATTATGCGCATCTCGCCCGGATCAAAGAATGGGCCGCCCTCGATGATGCAGACAGCGAGGCAGCAGCATGAGCGCAGATCAAACACTAAACGCATTAAACCAATCAACAGAACGCGCGCTTGATCCAAACGTACTGCAAAGACGTGCATCAAATCCCACATCTTCAGTATGGGTAAGCGCATCCGCAGGAACAGGAAAAACAAAAGTTCTCACCGATCGTGTTCTGCGTCTTCTATTGCCGCAAAAAAACCAACACGCTCAATGGGTCCCCGGATGCTCACCTCAAAAAATCTTAGGCCTTACCTTCACAAAAGCCGCCGCAAGCGAAATGGCATTACGCATCAATGAAACACTATCTGAATGGGCAATCGCCCCCGAAGATACGCTTCACAGAAAACTAAAAGATCTGTTAGGACACGAACCCGGTACACTTGAAAAAAATGCGGCCCGCAAACTTTTCGCTAATGTCATCGACACACCCGGACGCCTCAAAGTCATGACAATCCATGCATTTTGCCAATCTATCCTCTCACGCTTTCCTCTCGAAGCTAAACTCATACCCGGATTCGAAGTTGCCGAAGAACGCATTGCAGAAAGTTTTATCCACCAAGCCAAAAAACAAATTTTCGCATCATCATCTCATGATAAAAACAACCCTACAGGCCAAGCACTTTCAAACCTTGCACGCATCATTAATGAAGACCAGTTAAACGACCTGCTCGCCGCTATAATCAATGAAAGAGGGCAATTCGAGCAAACCATTAATAAACATTTCAATATCGATGGATTTTATACCGCGCTGTGTCAGCATCTTAATATCCGACCCAACCAATCAAAAACTCAACTGATCTTAAACGCATGTAGCGATACTCAATACGATGACACAATGCTCACACAATGCGCCGATGCAATGAGCAAAAGTGGGAAAACAGACGCAGCAAACGCACAAAAAATCTATGACTTCCTCGCCGCAGACGAAAAAAAACGCGCACAAAAATTTAATACATACCTCAGCATTTTCTTCACTCAAAAAGAGGAAAAACGCAGCAAGTTAATAGGAAAAAAAATAAGTGAACAATCACCACATCTTGAAAAAGCAATGCAGGATGAAGCCATGCGACTTGAGAGCGTCATTGAAACAATTAAAGCCGCCGAAATGGCTGCGCTGACCCGCGATCTTTTCCATGTTGCAAACGAAGTCCTCAATCATTACGCCACAATCAAAACACAAAAAAATATGTTAGATTACGAGGACCTCATCTTCAAAACACGCGACCTCATGAAAAAACGTGGCGATTGGGTACATTACAAACTCGACCAAGGCATAGACCATATTTTAATCGACGAAGCCCAAGACACAAACCCAGAACAATGGGCCATCATCGAAGCGTTATGCGAAGAATTCTTCTCAACACATAGCCAACAAGACAACCACCGCACGCTCTTTACGGTTGGCGATGAGAAACAATCCATCTACAGCTTCCAACGGGCCTCCCCCGAAGAGTTCGACCGCATGAGCCAGTCATTCGCTGATAAAATCACCGCCGCAAAAGCTAGCTGGGAAAAAGTTGGCCTCAATATTTCATTCCGCTCAACAAAATCCGTGCTAAACGCAGTCGACAGCGTCTTTTCTAAGCCCGAAACACGCAAAGGCTTAGGAGTCACTAATATTGACCACCAATCATTCCGCCGCGGTCAAAGCGGACATGTCGAATTATGGCCGCTCTTTGAAAATGATGAAAGCGATACACCCTCCATGACATGGAGCCCACCCGTCACAATCGAAGATCAAAAAAGCGGCAGTAGTAAAAACGCCGAAGCCATCGCAAAACAAATTGAACAATGGCTCAAAACAAAAGAACAACTACCCTCATATAATCGCGCGATACAGCCACGCGATATCATGATCTTAGTGCGAACCCGTAACGCATTTGTTAACCAAATCATGCGTGCACTAAAATCACGCAACATCCCCGTCGGCGGATTAGACAGAATTGTCCTCAATGATCAATTAGCTGTGCAAGACATGCTGGCCGCCGCCGATTTTGCACTTCTTCCCAGCGACGATTTAACGCTCGCCTGCCTTCTAAAATCACCGCTTATTGGCATCACAGAGGATCAATTATTCGATCTGGCCTACAACCGCAATACTACGCTATGGCAATCTGTGCTTGATAACGCTGATAAAGACATCATCGACTACCTTAAAACACTCATAAAAAACGCCAAACGCCATAGCCCCTATACATTTTTTGCAAAGCTACTCCAAACACAATGCCCCGCTGACCAAACAAGCGGCCTTAAAGCCTTCCAAACAAGACTCGGATCTGATGCCAAAGATTCTCTTAATGAACTCCTAAATGCATGCATGAACTTTGAACATCAACATATCGCGTGCCTGCAATCTTTTATTCAATGGCAAAAAAGCGCCGCATCCGATATCAAACGCCAAAATGATGATAAAACAAATCATGTTCGCATCATGACTGTCCACGGCTCAAAAGGTCTCCAAGCCCCAATCTTATTTCTCCCCGATACAATCGGAATTGCTGGCTTAAACGCATCGCAACCAGGCAACCGTATCCTATGGCCCACCCAAACAGGACAAAAATTCCCTCTATGGGCCCCACGTAAAGATTTCGAACCTAACGCCTATAAAAATGCAAAAGATAATGTCCTATCCAGAATGGATGAAGAATACCGCCGCCTCCTCTATGTTGCAATGACCCGAGCCGAAGAACGCCTCTACATCAGCGGTCACAAAAGTAAGAAAGAAATTAAGGATCAATGCTGGTATCAATTAATCAAAAACGGCCTCAACGCCCACCAAGATTCTATTCAATGCGATGATAAAAAGCTAACTCTGACAAACCCGCAAACGAAACCTGCCGACCGCGAGCCAAAAAAACAAGATGCCCAAAGCCACAAGACAAAGCCAACTCCATCATGGCTTCATCAAGCGGCGCCAATGGAGCCAAACCCACCCGCACCGCTTATCCCATCGCGACCATCAGAAACCGAACCAAGCGCTGCTTCACCGCTCAACACGACAGACCACTATCGCTTTCGTCGCGGTAATATCACGCACACTCTCCTACAATTCCTTCCCGACCTTCCGCTTGATAACAGAGAAAATGCAGCTAAGCATTTCATCAACGAAAATGCCAAAGATTTGCCCGAAAATGTCAGAAACAATATCGTAGAAGAAATTCAAAAAATCCTCACTCATAAAGACTTCAGCCCCATCTTCGCCGAAGGCTCCCGCGCAGAGGTACCTATAACAGGCTTACTTGCCGACAACCGCCTCATTAGCGGACAAATTGACCGCCTCCTTATTACCGATGAAAACATCCTGATTATCGATTTCAAAACGAACCGGCCACCTCCAAAAACCGCAGATAAGGTCCCACAAATTTATTATAACCAGCTAAAATCATATGCCGACACACTCAAAAGCATCTACCCAAACCATAAAATCAAATGCGCACTTTTATGGACAGACGGCCCGCATTTAATGCCAATCGAAATAAATTAAGTAACCAAACCTTGACCTCATACGAATATTAACCATAGTTAAGACATTAATTTTTAACCGAGAGGAATAACGATGAGCAGCGTCGCAGTAACAGATACAAATTTCGAAGATGAAGTCTTAAAATCAGATGAGCCAGTCTTGGTAGATTTTTGGGCTGAATGGTGCGGACCATGTAAACAACTCACGCCTATCGTTGATGCACTCGCCGATGATATGGCTGGCAAAGTCAAAGTCGTGAAAATCAATATCGAAGACGCCCCTGAAGCCCCTGCAAAGTACGGCGTTCGCGGTGTACCCACATTAATGATTTTCAAAGGCGGGGAGCTTGTTGATACAAAAGTCGGCGGCATGCCAAAATCGCAGCTTGCTGAATGGGTCGAAGGTAACGTTTAAGCCTTCTTTTTTACAACGAAGCCAATTAATAAAAACCGCGGGTCAAACTGCGGTTTTTTTACGCTCATGTAATAATATAAAAATTGTATACGCATTAGCCGATAGGATAAACACCTCCATAACAGCTGGGCCATAAGACAGCGCCATAATGTTATGCAATAACCAAAATGTCCCGCCGACTAACAACGAACATCGCAACCACAAACCTTTGAGGTAAAAAAACGAATACGTCCCAAGCAACGCCGCCATAAATGGCAGGCTATCAAACCATTCAGAATATGTAACAACACCCAAGACACAGGTTAAAACAACAAAGAAGGCTGCAAAATAATGCCGATGACGCATGACAAACGGAATAAGCGATAAACCGGCCCGAGACCCCGCAGACGCTGCAGATATCGCCGCGACATAACGCCCCAAAAGCACAAAATGAATGACCATGACCGCGGTCATAACCACCATAGACAGCTTCAGGCGCCGATCGTCTCTTTGCAAAAATACAAAAATACCTAGCGCCATGCCGATATAGCCAACAATTTGAATATAAGAAAGAGGGTGATCTGAAGGAAGGCTAAAAACAATCAAAGTATTTAGCTCTTATCACTTTCCGCTGAAAGTACCATAATAATTTGGCGGCCTTCCATTTTTGGCGCCAAATCAACCTTGCCAACATCATCTAATTCTTCGATCATGCGTTTCAGCAAATTAAAACCAATATCTTGGTGCGCCATTTCACGGCCACGAAAACGCATTGTCACCTTAACCTTGTCTCCATTGGTCAAAAACTTGCGCGCATTTCGCATTTTCACCTGATAATCATGCTCTTCAATACCAGGACGAATCTTAACTTCTTTAACATCTGCGGTTTTCTGTTTCTTACGGGCTTCCGATGCCTTCTTCTGCTGCTCGTACTTATACTTACCAAAATCAAGGATCTTACAAACTGGCGGCGATGCATTCGGGGAAACTTCAACAAGGTCCAAGCCAGACTCCCGCGCTAACTTCACACCTTCCGAAACGCTCATGACACCTGCCATCTCGCCATCTGCACCAACAACGCGAATCTCGTCCGCTAAAATATCTTCGTTAATACGCGGCCCTCTGTTCTTTCTCGGCGCGCGCGGGTCGTTCATTGGTCTGGCGATTGGCTTGTCTCCTTAATTGTTACAGCATCTTTATCGTAATATTTATTTATTGTGAAATCATTAACATGACCCCAACTATTGTCAAGTCATTGTCTATCAAGGGATTCGCAACACTATACTTTAGCAATCACTGATAACTCTTTGTCAGCAAAAAGAAACCGCTCGCCGCAAGCAACAATCCTAAAATATGATGCATCTTCAATGTCTCTTGAAAAAACAACACACCCAAAAAAATCGCAAAAATAGCGGGCGCCGAGCGAACAATCGGCGTTGCAACGCTCATCGGCGCACCCGCCTGAAACATCCAAAAAATACCCAAATTCGCAATAACAATCGACACACCAACAAGCGCATAAAATAAAATACCCCTTGTATGCGACAAAGCATCAACAAATGAAGATTTTGCAAATGGCAAAAAACAGAGAGAAAGAATAAGCCCAGCAAGCATCGTAAACGTGAGAGCAACAACTGGATCAATACTATCTTTTGCAAGTTTTGAGAAAAAATGGATACCAGTCGCGCCAAAAACGACAAGACAAGCATATACACTCCATGGCAAGGCCATTAAAACGGTGCTTTCGCATTTTCAACGATTTCGGCCAACGCCTCATCGAATGCTTTCACATCTTGTGCCTTGCTGCCCAAACGACGAATAGCGACACTTGACTCTTCAGCCTCACGTGCACCAACAACAAAAAGATTAGGAACCTTCGCCAACGAATGCTCACGCACCTTATAATTAATCTTCTCATTACGTACGTCTAATTTAACACGTACACCCGCCGCTTTCAGCTCTTCATAGATCTCATTCGCATAATCATCCGCAGACGCTGTAATAGTCGCGACAACACACTGCACTGGCGCAAGCCAAAGTGGGAGTTTACCCGCGTAATGCTCAATCAGAACACCAAGGAAGCGTTCAACCGAGCCTAAAATCGCACGATGCACCATATGCGGCGCATGACGCTCATTATCATCACCAACATATTGAAGATCCAAACGATCTGGCATATTCATATCAACTTGCACTGTACCGCATTGCCACTGGCGTCCAATCGCATCCCTCAGGATAAAATCAAGCTTCGGTGCGTAAAACGCTCCATCACCCTCATTTAAAACCCATTTCATATCAAGACGATCAAGAACTTTTCGTAATGCATCTTCTGCGCGATCCCAATCTTCTTCACTCCCGATTCTCTGATCAGGACGCGTAGAAAAATTAATCGTAATATCATCTGCAATGCCCAAATCTTGATACACATCACGAATCAGCTCACACATCTTCACAACTTCATCTTCAAGCTGCTCATGTGTACAGAAAATATGCGCATCGTCCTGCGTAAAGGCCTGCACGCGCATCAAACCGTGACGCGCACCCGATGGCTCCTGACGAAACACATGACCAAACTCCGCAAGCCTAAGAGGAAGCTCGCGATAACTCCTAAGCGCCGCCTTATAAACCTGCGCTCCACCCGGGCAACTCATCGGTTTTAAAGCCGCAGGATTCTCATCATTTTCCTCGCCAAAAATAAACATATTTTCACGGTATTTATCCCAGTGACCAGAGGCCTTCCAAAAACGCGCATCCAATAATTGCGGCGTATTAATCTCCTGATAACCCGATGCTCTGACTTTTCGGCGCATATAATCCATCAACGCGGTATACATCACCCAACCATTATGGTGCCAAAACACTTGTCCCGGCGCTTCATCCTGAAAATGGAAAAGATCCATTTCATTCGCTAATTTACGGTGATCACGCGCTTCTGCTTCTTCAATCTGCGTCAAATAAGCTTTCAGCTCTTTGTCATCTCTCCAAGCCGTCCCATAAATTCGAGTTAGCATTGCATTGTTACTATCACCGCGCCAATACGCACCAGCAACTTTCAAAAGCTTAAACGCCGTTCCAACCTGTTTCGTGCTTTGCATATGTGGTCCACGACACAAATCTAACCATCCACCCTGACGATAGATCTTAATATCCTCACCCTCAGGTAAATCTTCAATCAGCTTAGCCTTGTACGCCTCGCCCTTATCTTGAAAATAAGAAATTGCTTCCGCTCGATCCCACACCTCACGGGTAAATCGATCGCCGCGCTCTACAATTTTGCGCATTTCCTTCTCAATGGCTTCAAAATCAGAATCACTAAATGGCTCATCACGTGCAAAATCATAAAAGAAACCATTCTCAATATTTGGACCAATCGTTACCTGAGTGCCCGGAAACAAAGTCTGCACTGCTTCCGCCATCACATGGGCACAATCATGACGAATCATCTCTAATGCTTCATCATCTTTACGCGTAACAATCGCAATATCGGCATCCCCCGTAATCGGCAATGACAAATCACAAAGCTCACCGTGAATACGAATGGCAATCGCACTTTTCGCTAATGAGCTAGAAATATCTTTGGCAATATCCAAACCCGTTACACCCGAAGCAAAGCTACGCTGCGCGCCATCGGGTAAAGTTACATTAATTGATTGTTCTGCTGCTTGTTCCATAAATGGAAATTAACGCTCGCTTAACGCATTGTCTAGCGTCTTTATGAACGGTTTTAAAAGATACTGCATGATCGTTTTTTCACCCGTCAAAATATCGACTGTCGCAACCATACCAATTTCAATCGGTAAGATTTCACCTTTGCGCTTTAACTCAGTCTCAGTCGTACGTAATTTCACTTGGAAAAAGCTATTACCTTCCTGATCCTCAAACGTATCCGCAGAAATACTAATCAATTCAGCATTCAAACCACCATAAATCGAAAAATCATACGCTGTCAGCTTCACAATCGCTTTTTGCCCCGGATAAATAAACGCACGGTCAGACGGACGAATTTCTGCTTCAATGACAAGCTTGTCATCTTTCGGAACAATCTTAATCAAATCCTCACCGGGGCGGATAACGCCACCAATCGTATTCACCGTAATTTCTTGAATAGTCCCATCAACTGGTGATTTAATCTCTGTACGCGTCTTACGCTCCGTCAACGCAGATAAACGCTCCTTAATCTCATTCATCTCAATAAGACGCGCCGAAAGCTCTGTCTGCGCTTGCGCTTTAGCATTCGACTCAATTTCATTAATGCGCGCTTTGGCCTCACTCACCGCTGAACGTGCACGCGGCAGGCTCGATGAAAATCCGTTTAATTCGGTCTGACGCTCTTTAATCGAACGCTCAAGCTGCAAAAGCTCCATCCGCGGTGCAGAACCCTTGGCAACAAGGGGCTCTACCATCGCTTTTTCTTGCTTTTGCAAATTCAAAACACCACGCGTATCTGAAATACGACCAGATAATTCACGAACTTCTTGCTCACGCTGTGCAACCTGTTGCATCAAGACATTCAACTGCGTATCTAGCGATTGACGATTCGCGCGAAACGTATTGATCTCTTCTGTCACACTCTGCGGCGCTTTTTTCATTACCTCCTCAGGAAAATCAATAGTCCCCTTACCTTCAGCCTCAGCCTGTAGGCGAGTAATCGAAGCAAGCAACCCAAGATAACGCGACTCATTCGCCCCCAAATCGGATGATGCCTCAATCGCATTCAAACGAACAAGCACTTGCCCCTTCTTTACTTCATCACCTTCTCTCACAAGGAATTCATCAACAATACCCGCTTCCAAACTCTGCAACGCTTGTACACTTAGAGATGGAATAACTTTACCATCTCCGCGCGTCACTTCATCAAGCTTGGCAAAATTCGCCCAAACACCCATGACAATCCAAAACGCAATGATAGACATCATCAAAATATGTTTCGACAACGGTAAATCATCATCAGTATCAAACGTCTTTAAGGCATGCGCTTTAATTGTACCGGCTTTTTCACGCGCCCAATTCTCACGAACCGCCTGCCATTCAGCGGCATCATTGATGGTGATATTATCATCAACAGGCGCAGAAGGTTTATTCTTAGAAGCCTTCTTTTTTTGCGCTTTCTTTTTCTGTTTTGGATCATCTGCCATCATTACACCTGCGTATTCTCTGCACTAGAACCGTATTGGCGCGCTTGCAACTTACGAATAACTTCATCTTTCGGCCCATATGCAACAAGCTGACCACGATCAATCAGAATCAATTTATTAACAAGGCTCAACATAGACCCCTTATGCGTAATCAAAATGGCCGTCTTATTCTCACAAATCGCCTCTAAGCGTTTACGCAAACGATTTTCTGATGCCGGGTCCATCGATGCCGTCGGCTCATCCAAAACCAAAATCGGCGGATCATAAAGCAATGAACGCGCAATCGCCACAGCCTGCCTTTGACCACCCGAAAGCGCTTCTCCGCGCTCTCC
>JBGCEF010000040.1:0-9676 GCA_045106175.1 Bdellovibrionales bacterium | reverse complement strand
TGAACCCCCGACACATGGATTATGATTCCACTGCTCTAACCGGCTGAGCTACTCCGCCATTTAAGACAGCGCCTTTATCCCTCAAATTAGGGGGTGATGTCAAGTTTGGTTTTTCGGTTCTTATTTATTTTATGATTGTTTTAATTCAGTTGGGGCGTGGGGTTTGGCGACTGGTTGTTCATCGTCTTGACCACCTTCCCATGTTTCGATTAGATAATAAAAATCGCTTTGGTCCCAACTTTCCCCAGACCTTTCTTCGGCTAATGACAATAGTTTTTCACTATCTCTGATGAGCTTCATATTGCGTTTTTCTGTTGGAAGTTTTAGCTCTAAATCTGCGGCGTGGCGAAAGCATGCTCTGGCAAGGGCGAGTTCATCATCACGTTCAGGATGACCTTCTTCAGTTCCTGTGTCGTATAAGAAAAATTTGCCAAGACTGAGATGTGATCTGGGGATATTAAATTTAATATCAAGTGCACTGAAAAGAGCGTGTTCTGCTTCGTCTGTCATGCCTGCGTTTGAATATACACGACCAAGTTCTCTTAAATTCCTAGCCGACGATGGGTCCACTTCGTGAGCGCGTTGAAGATATTTTATGGCTAAATCATAATTTGGATTAGCTTGTTGGGCGTCGCCCACCTTTTGATATCCCATTTCAAAATAAAAAGTGCCGAGGTGAAATAAGATATTTGGATTTGGTTCGTTATCATCAAGGCCCTCTAATAATTTCTCTATTGCTTTCTCTGTTAAGCCTAATCTTTTTAACTTTATAGCATCGCCAACATAATCAATATTTGCTTCATATTCGGTGTGAACCAAGTTTGAATTTGTATCGATTGCATTTTGAATGTCCGCCCAGCTTTTTGTTTGATCAGTTTTGCCTGTTACCTCTTGGAGGGCTCTTTCGATCGTTCTCGGAAGAGATGTGTGTTTGCGGGTTGTTTCGGGTGTTAAAAGTGATTTTGCGTGCAAGTAAGACACTCTTGCCAACGAGCGTTGTCCTGTTGCTTTATATGTATCGCCGAGTGATAGAACTGTTGTTGGGTCATTCGGTTTAATTCTTAGTGCTTCAAATAGAGCGTTTTCAGATTCTGCGTAGCGCCCTTGGCTTGGCTTGGCATAAAGTTTTCCGAGGCCACTAAGCGAGATAGAGCTGTCAGGTTCCAATGCGTGTGCACGTTTAAAGTGTGCTTCCGCATCGTTATCAAGCAATTCTCCTGTAATTGGGTTGTGATCTTTCATGCAACGGTTTGCGTAGAAAAAGTGTAAGTGTGCGTCATCTGGGAATTGTTCTATACCGCTTAATGCGATTTCTCTTGCGATGCGAAACCTTCCTTGCCCACGTTCTCTGTCTCGTACAATTTCTGAGGCAAATTTTAGATATTCTTGCGGTGTTTTGAGGGGGCCTTGTTTTGCTCTTTCTAAAAATAGGGTCTGTAGGCTTCGTTTGTCGCGTTCTACATCTATTTCAGAGGGATCCAATAATTGTTCTATGTCAAAGGTTTCGTCGGGTTGGCCGTCTTTTATACCTGGGGCATCCGGTGCGGGCCCGAATGTTTGTTCAATAACGTAGAATGCTTGTGCGCCAGCAGAAGCGGCTGCCGCTGATGAGCCGGACGCAGTTGGGCTTGGCGTTGTTGCGTTTGCTTTAGCTGGGCGTGACATATTTAAAATCCTTATTTTGTGTTTTCATAATGCTTTAAAGGCTCTTTGTCAATGCCGGTCAGTAATTTTTATTATGAAAATCTATCTGTTCCTGTAATCCATCCGCCACCTAAAACACGGTCATTTATGTAACAGACAGCGGCTTGGCCTGGAGAGATTCCGTATTGGGCTTCTGGAAGGTGAATTTTTGCTGTGTTGTCATTGCCTTTGGTGATTTCTGCTGGAACTGGTTTCATGACAGAGCGGAATTTTAGATCTACGCTTAAACCGCCTTTCGGAATGTCTTTTAGCCAGTTACAGTCATCAATATGAATGATGTTGCGGGCGAGGGCCTCTTTAGGGCCAACAATGACTTCGTTTTTTGCGGCGTTGACGCGCACAACGTATAGTGGTTCATTGTTTTCTGATACGCCGCCGCCAATACCTAGGCCTTTGCGCTGGCCGATTGTGTAATGGATGATTCCATTATGATTGCCGACTATGCGACCATCTATATGTTTGATGTCACCAGGTTTTTCTGCTTCGGGGCGGATTTTTTTGACAATTTTTGCGTAATCGCCATGCGGAACAAAGCAGATATCTTGGCTGTCTGGTTTATCGGCGGTTAAGAGGCCTAAGCGTTCAGCTTCGATGCGTGTTTTATTTTTGCTCCAGCCGCCCAGAGGGAAGCGCAGGAAATTGAGCTGTTTTTGTGTTGTTGCGAAGAGGAAATAGCTTTGGTCTTTGCCGTGGTCATGGGCGCGATGAAGTTCGGCGATACCATCTTCATTAATGCTGCGTTTTATGTAGTGACCGGTGGCCATGCAATCAGCGCCAAGATCATGCGCAACTTCGAGGAGGTCTCGGAATTTTACGGATTGGTTGCAGCGCACGCACGGGATGGGGGTTTCCCCTTTGAGGTAGCTGTCAGCGAATTCATCGATTACGCTTTCGCGGAAATTGCTTTCATAGTTTAAGACGTAGTGTGGAAAACCACAATTTTCAGCGACACGCTTCGCATCGTATATATCTTGCCCGGCGCAACAGGTTTTGGTTTTAACCTCTTCACCGGGTTTTGTGCCCATGTCATAAAGTTGAAGGGTGACGCCGATAACGTCATAGCCTTCCTCGTGAAGGAGTGCAGCCGCGACCGAGCTGTCGACACCACCGGACATGGCGACAACAACGCGTGTTTCGCTAACAGGTTTATCAATGCCTAAAGAATTGACCATAATGCGCTTTATATAGGCCTTATGGGCTTATTTTGCAAGAAATGAGATGGTTTTGATGATGTGTTGTTAAACGTAGTAGTAATCAGTTTGTTTTGATGACTTGTTTTGTATCAGTCGTTTGACTTTTGAGATAACGGTTTGTGCGTTAAAAGGTTTGACGATGTAATCGGCAGCGCCCATCCCAAGGCTTTGAAGTATGTCTGTATCATTATCATCGCTGCTTATCATGGCGACAGGGATATCGCGAAGCTCTGGGTTGGATTTAATCCTTTTTAGGATTTTTGCGCCGCTAATATCGCCCAAGCGCCTATCAAGCAAAATGATGTCGGGGTGTTGGATGCATGCTAATTCATAGCCTTCTTCACCCGTTAATGATGTGGAGATGATCGAATTAGGGCTTCGTAGTATGTTTTTAACAAGATTAAGAATGAACAGATTGTCATCGATGATGAGGATCTTTTTACATTTTTTTGCGTGTGTAGAACTCATGAATAGAATCCTTTTTTCTAGAATGAACCTATCTTAATTATACATAACATAGTACTCATTCTTAAGAATTATCGTTTCGAAACTACATTAAAATTTATGTAAAACTTATATTTTGTGAGGTTTTATGTGTTTATTTTTGTGTTGTTGGTAAGGAAATTATTAATTGATTCAATGCTTTTGTCAGTTTTATTTGGCAGCCTAAGCGGGATGTGTTTTTTACATTCTCTGCGGTTTCCAGCATGTCTTTTTCTTCTTCTGATTGTTCATTATCTTCTTTGTTTACGCGGCTTTGCCATTCTTCAGGGATGTAGATATGGCATGTTGCGCAACCGATACAGCCACCGCATAGACCTTCAATGCCCTTGATTTTGTTTTCTAATGCGGTTTGCATGATGGATTGGTTGTTTTTCGCGGTTGCTCTTTGTCTTGATCCGTCGGGCTGTATGAAAGTGATTTCGATGTCAGACAATGATTTTACTTTCCATGCGAGCGTAGATTTTTGCAAAAGAGTCTAGAAATGTTGTTATATCATCTTCACTCGTATTCCATCCCATGGAAATTCTTAAGGCGCCTTTTGCGTTATTGTCATTTTCTTTCATGGCTTTTAGTACATGAGAGGGTTCTACTTTGCCGCTGGAGCAGGCGGAGCCATTTGAAATTGCGATTCTGTCGAGGTCGAAATTCATCAATAGCGTTTCAGAAGAAAGACCGGAAATTGAGATGAGTGTTGTGTTGCAAACACGGTTTTGATCTTGACCGTATATTTTAACATTTGGGAATTTGCTCAGGCCGTTTTCTAGGGTTGATTGAAGCTTGCTTAAGCGGGATTGATAGTTTTCTAATTCTTTTATGGCTAAATCTGTGGCGGTTGCAAAACCAGTGATACCGGCCACATTTTCAGTGCCTGCCCGGGCTGATTTTTCCTGCCCGCCGCCATGTAAAAGGGTGGGGGTTATGCCGCATAGTCGCATACATAGTGCACCGATGCCTTGTGGTCCTCCGATTTTATGTGCGGATAGCGTTAGAAAATCTATTTCAAGTTCTGCTGCGTTTATTGCTATACGCCCCGCGGCCTGTACGGCGTCAACGTGCAAAAGAGCACCGTGTTTATGCGTTAGATCCGCGATGTCTTTGATGGGTTGTATGATGCCTGTCTCGTTATTGACCATCATTGTGGAAACAAGGGATATTTTGTTGTCTGTTAAAAGCGTTTCTAAGGCGTTTAAGTCTATGATTCCGTGTTTTGTAACGGGGATGGTTTGTGTTTTCGTTTCGGTCTCTAAAACGCTGGGGTGTTCTATGCTAGAGACTAGGATTAATTCATTTGGGTATTCTTTTTCAAATGCGTTTAAAACCGTGTTGTTGCCTTCGGTTGCTCCGCTGTTAAATATGATTTGCGAGGGGGGTAGTTTTACAAGCTTAGCAATGGTTTCACGGGCGTTTTCAACAATTTTACGCCCCTCTCGTCCGGCATAATGAACCGCGGACGCGTTATGCGCCGTTTGCATGACATCGCTCATTGCGGTGATGCATTCTGGCCGTATTGGCGCTGTGGCATTGTAGTCTAGGTAAATAAAACTCATGGTATGACCTATAATGCGGATTATTGTGCAACGCAATTATTTTTAATTACATGTGTCATAACTTTGATCATATCCACAGCTTTATCAATAGCTTAGCAGATTTTTATGGACATTGTGCGTGTGCTTCCATATAACGTAGGCAAATGTCCGGATGTATTAGTCATATATCAAGAGATATAATAAAAAAAGATCGGAAGAAGTATTTATGCCAGAAGTTATTTTCAATGGCCCATGTGGTCGTCTTGAAGGTCGTTATTCTCACTCTAAGATAAAAAATGCACCCTTAGCCCTTATATTACATCCTAGCCCAGAACAGGGCGGGACCATGAACAACAAAATTACTTACAATTTATTCCAGGCCTTTACGGCCCGTGGATTTTCGACTTTGCGTTATAATTCGCGCGGTGTTGGTCGTTCCCAAGGAATTTTCGATTGTGGTGAAGGTGAGCTTTCGGACGCGGCATCTGCGCTTGATTGGATGCAAGAAATTAATCCAAATGCACCCTATGTCTGGGTTGGCGGGTTTTCGTTTGGCGCATGGATTGGCATGCAACTATTGATGCGTCGTCCCGAGATTGAAGGTTTTATCTCTGTTGCGCCACCAGCGAATATTTATGACTTTAGTTTTTTAGCGCCGTGTCCAACATCAGGTCTTGTTTTGCAAGGTAGCCGTGATGATGTGGTTGATGAAGCATCGGTTGCGGATTTTGTTGATAAAATTCAACTGCAAAAAGGTATTAGCCTTGATTATCGTGTGATTGAAGGGGCAAATCATTTCTATCATGGTTATACAGATGAGATGATTGAGCGTGTTCACGATCACCTCAATAAGGCCGGAGCAGGCCGTGAAGTGTTCCTTGAAGATATGAAAGAAGCACTTGCGAGTTAAAATAAAAGTTTAAGTTTACTGCGTAAAAGAAAAACCTCCTGAGATTATTTTCAGGAGGTTTTTTGATGTTTGGTTTAGGAGTGGTGTTTAGGCCGCTTTCGCTTTGTCTTGAAGAGCTTCTTGAACAGCTTCGATGTGGCCGGGTACTTTTACTTTGTGCCAAACGGCTTCGATTTTTCCATCCTCATCGACTATAAATGTTGAGCGTTCAATGCCCATATATGTTTTTCCATACATATTTTTTTCTTTCCAAACGCCATAATCTTCGCAGGTTGTTGTTTCTTCGTCAGAGGCGAGTGGGAATTTTAAATTGTATTTTTCGACAAATTTGTCGTGTTTCTTTACACTGTCTTTTGAGATGCCGATTATTTGTGTATTTAGCGTGTTAAAGTTTGATAAGGCTTCGCTAAATCCGCAGGCTTGTTTTGTGCAGCCGGGTGTGTCGTCTTTCGGGTAGAAATAGACGATAACCTTTTGGCCTCTTAATGATGAAAGCGAAATTTCCGTGTCGCCATTTGCGGGAAGTGTGAAGTCTGGGGCGCTATCCCCAATCGTTAGCTCTGACATTGCGTTTAAACCTTTCATTTTTGTTTGCAAAACTATACATCAAAGTGATGGAGAAGAGTACAAAGTCAATGGATGAAGTCAAAAAACAGCCGGAGCAAAAGCCCCATATCGTAAGAGATGTTTTGCATGTCGTTTTAGAGCTTTCGGCAACAGTTTTATTATTTGTTGTTTTGGCGATAGGTGTTTTGATTTGGCGCTTAAATGCCGGTCCCATTGATATTGCATTCGCAAAAGAGACGATTAAAGATGCGCTTAAAGATCAGCAATCTGGCACATATGTTGATTTTGATAAGGCTGTTTTGCAGTGGCCGGATTTACGTGGTCCTTTGTTGTTGGGGCTTAATGATGGGCGTGTTTTGAGCGATGATGGCACTTTGATTGTTGCTATTGATAGTGCGGCTATCAGTTTGAATAAGGGGAAGTTACTTTTGGGACAGGTGGCACCAGAAGGGCTTATTTTGCGTAAACCTTCTTTATTAGTTTATCGCCTTGAGGATAACAGTTTTACGATTGGTCTTGGTGATTTTGACATGGCGAGCGCTGAGTCGGGTGCGCAGTCTGCGAATGTGACTTTAAATGATATTTTAGATGTGTTTCGTCAGGGGCAAGACGGTCGTGAAGGGGACTTAGCAAAGTTAGACCTTTTTAGAATTGAGGATGCCCGCGTTCTGATAGATGACAGGGTATTATCACGATCATGGCAGGTTCCCAGATTTCAGATTAGCTTAGAACGTGAAACTAGCGGAATGCGTGTGGCATTTGATGTTGATTTACCGCGTTTATCAGAAACGCCTGAGGACATTATTCCTAATATTGAAGGGGATTTATTTGCGGGATGGGAGGCTGAAACTTTTCAAATTGATGCTGTTTTATCGCATTTTAATACGCGTTTTTTGAGCGATAAAATCCCTAATTTGCAGGAGCTTGAAAGGCATAGGGTTCAATTTGATGCAACGGCGAAAGCAACGCTTGATTCTGATTTTACATTAAAAAGTGCTGAGGTTATTTTGTTTTCGGATGACGGGGCTTTGCAATTAGATGATTTTTCTGATGAGCCTTTGCTTTATGACGATTTTGGAGTAAAGGCGCTTTATGATGCCGAAAATGACATATTGAAGCTAGAGGCGCTTAAGGCAACGGTTGGTGATATTACGTTGAAAGGCGGTGTTAATATTGCGCATGATAAGCGCGGTTTTGATAAAGGATTTGCGGCTGTTGGGCGGCTTGATATCGATGCGATGAAGCATGAGCATCTTGTGCCTTTATGGCCCGCTGCGTTGGAAGATGATAAATCTAAAGAATGGGTGATTGATAAAATCTTGGATGGTGATTTCCGTGATCTTTTTACGACCTTTGAAGTTATTGGATTGCCAGATCAAAATAAGGAGATGTCTATCGACCTCAAGGAGTTAAAGGCGGGTTTTGATTTTGAGAATCTGGATGTGAAATATAAAACAACGATGGCACCCGCGATGAATGGTGTTGGTAAAGCTGCTTTTGATTATAAATCCGCAACGATTCGTATAGATTTAGATTCTGCAAAGATACTCGATATGGATGTGCCACGTGGTCGTCTTTTATTTTCCAACATTATCGTTAAGGATGCGGGGCAGGCTGATTTGGATATGGATGTTAAAGGGCCGTTTCAATCGATGCTAACATATCTATCAGATGAGCCGATTGGCTTAGAGCTTGATGGTGATATTAATGATGTTCGTGGTAATATTGATACGACAGTCAGGTTGAAATTTCCGACACGTGATGATGTTTTAAAAGAAGATGTCGACATTGATATTGATGCGACAGTGACGGATATATATTTGCCGCAAATTGTTAGGGATCTTGCACTTTCGGGTGGGCCATATGATTTGTCCGTTAAGGATGGGGTGTTTGGCCTTGAGGGAAGTGGTGCTCTTGATGGACGGGCCATTGAGCTGAATTATCAAGAGTATTTGTTTGCCGAGGACAAGCCTTTCAAATCAAAGACCAAAGCTAAGATGACTGCGGATCAGGCCTTACGTGAGACATTAGGCATTGCGTTGGATGATTATTTGACAGGACCGGCAGATATTGATGTTACTTACACTAGCTATAATGATGGAAAAGCGGTTGCAGAAGTTGATGCGGATATTACGGCTTCAACGTATTTTCTTGATCCATTTGATTATTTGAAGCCTGCGGGGCGAGCGGGTGAAGCGTCTTTGAAGGCTGTTTTTGAGAATGAAAATTTGGTGAAAATAACCGATTTTACGGTTAAGGCTCCTAATGTGGCTTTGTCACCGTCTACGCTTATTTTCAAAAATTTTGGGGATGAAACACGGGTTTCCGGTGGGCGTTTGAATAAGATGGTGGTTGAAAAAACTAACGGTGACATTGAATTTGAAATCACTGACGCGGGGGTTTTAAATTTACTTATGAATGCATCGTTTTTGGATATGCGTCCGTTTTTGAACAGAGATCGCGAAGCGCCGAAAGATAATGATAATGGTGCAATGCGTATTTCAGTTTCGGCAGAGCGCGCTCAAGCATCAGATGATGGGATTGTGTCTCAAGTTAAAGTGTTTTCGGATATGAATGACCAAGGGCGTTTTAACCAGTTGGAATTTGATGCAGTAGCAGGAAGTGGCAGTGTTTATTTACGGTTTAAGCCTGATGTTAATGGTAAGCGGACATTTAGATTAGAAGCGGATGATGCGGGTGCTTTTTTAAAGGCGTTTGAGCTTTATCAGAATGTTCGTGGCGGATCGTTGATTGTGCATGGAGAGCCAATCCGCGGATATGCTGATCGAGATTTATTGGGCAAGGCGCAAATGTCTGATTTTAAGGTTGTTAAAGCGCCAGGTCTTGCGCAGTTGATTTCCGCGATGTCACTGAATGGGCCAGCGGAGATGTTGTCTGGGGAAGGTTTAGGATTTGAAAAGCTTGAGGCAGATTTTGAATGGATATCAAAGCCGGAGAATAGTGTTTTGCAGGTTAAAAACGGTCGCACGTCCGGTAATTCCCTTGGTCTTACATTTGAGGGGAGTTATGAGAGTGGTACGATGGGCGTTGATTTGAGCGGAACGATAATTCCGTTATCCGGTTTGAATAACATGCTTAAAGATATTCCGCTTGTTGGGAACATTCTTGGTGGCACTAGTGGTCTTTTTGCAGCGACCTACACGATGAAGGGGGAGGGTAAGGACGCGCAAGTGACGGTCAACCCACTGTCTGTGCTTGCGCCTGGTATTTTGAGGAGCATTTTATTTGAAGGGGGTTCTTTAGATACAGAC
>JBGCEF010000039.1:0-29151 GCA_045106175.1 Bdellovibrionales bacterium | reverse complement strand
TCTAATTTCTCTAGTGCAGATGAGATAAATGCGTCTGTTGCTGTTGTTTGTGTCCAGAAATAAACGCCATCAGTTCCGTTATAATATTGCCAATTTTCAAATAAATCTGGAGCAGGCGGTAAAAACTTTCCTGAAGAGCCACCGAAAATACGATCATGATCATTCGGATTGGAACCATTTTGATCACCAGGGCAACGTATATCGCGAGCAAGACGCCCCGTGGTTGCACCAATCGCTGCGCCTGTGTAATGCGTTGAGTTTGGTTTAATGGGGTAATTTCGACGCGCATTTGGATCGCTATCCACAGCGCCAATTTGAATAGTGCTGTCCCCTTGCGGGTAACTTAACACACATTCTTGAATGGAAGAGCGGACCATATCAATTTGGCCCTGCATTGCGACCGCTGCTTTGAATGTATTTTGCGAGGTTGTTTGTTGAGACGACGGCTCCATAAAGCTTACAGTTAGTGCCGCCAATAGTGCTATTGCAATGAGAATATAAACAAGAGCACTTCCCTTTTCTGCACGACGAGAAGGAAGATGATTTCTTTTAAAATTTCTTTTCATAATAAATTATTGTTCTAAGAGAACGTGATAATAAATATAGGTTCCTGCTGGTTGTTGGAAACAACCAAATGCCTGTCCATCAAGGGCTGCTGCTGCACCTTCACCTATAGTGCCATCATCACCACCAGCTGCATCTGCGGTAATGCCTGGTACACCACCAGGAACTGTTCCATCGGCATTAACCATTGCAGTGGTAAGTTCAATACTTGCTTCAGTAGGTATTCCAGCAATTCCTAGCTCTTCATTAATGCGACTACAAACACCTTCACGAATACCTATTAAGAATGCAATGACTTCGGCTGTGTTTCCTGCTGCCGCATTACCTCCGGCCGTTCTTCCGACTAAATTGACCTCATTATTAGAAGAAAATATCCAGTTTGTCTGATTGCCAGATGTCATTACATCGGCACTTCCGGGAACATATGTTGCTTGTCCGCCATCTGGATGGAAAACACAGTTTGCGCCAAGAACACCGCCGTATGTTCCGCAATTTGCAAAATCTACAGGTGCGTTGAACTCTAATTCGCTTGTGCTGACGCCATCTGTTACCTGCATCCTGATGATAGATGTTCTAACAGATGCAGGATATTGTGTAACAGTTGATGAGCTTATTAAGTTTGTTTCTTCGTTGGCATCACCGCCTCCAGATCTTGAAGAAGACGTGACAGCATATGAGAGTGCGGCGAAAAGCGCGACTGCTATCAAAATAAGAAAGAGCACATTACCGCTCTCTGGATGTGTTTGGTTATTTTTTGATATCATTGTTTTCTTTTTCATTTTATCCAGCATTTTCATTGCTTTAATTTCTTATCACGAATCATTATAGCACCGAGATTACTTCACGGAAACCGTATTTATTGTTAACGATGCCGCGAGTGGATATCTATCACATTCACGTCCAACGCATAATTTGTTAACTTCTACACGCCAGCCCTGACCGCCATTTTGCGTGTGTGCAATGGCTTCTCGAAACTGACCGAAAGACGACAGTGTTTTTGCATTCATAGTGATTTTAGAGCCGCTTGCTCTGAATTCTAGTCCTTTGTAAATGTCTTTTGCGTTTTCAGAAAATTCCGACACTTGTTTTGATGAAACCGGTCTATTTACAACCTTAGGAACTATGGGTTTCAATGCTTCAGCCTCTTCTAGTTCAATTCTGATTTCAGCCATTGTTTGCAGTTGAACAGCCGTAAAAAGCCCAACAGCTCCAGCCATAGCCCATGCGACCCCTGCGATAATAAGCATTGTTTGCCCAGAATGCTGCGGCAGTTTTTCTAAAAATGCGTTGAGGTCCTCGGTTGCCTGAGGGCTAGCATATTTTTTCAAACTTCTGTAATCAAAATCCTTGAGTGGATTTTGAAACTTTTGGGCATCCAATTTGATTTTTTTTAACTTCATACCGATACTTTGATAGTGTTTGTAACTTTTTACTCATACTCTTATATTTTATTATAAAATCAATACCTTAACACTGATTTAATATATTTAGTTTCCGCATTTTTAACGTGTACCCATAATCCTTAGTCTTCCGTCTTTTTCTCTATCTTGACTGTTGGGTTGCGCGGATAATTTTGTCATGGCTTCAACGGCGAACGCAGGAGGCACAAGGGCTTCCCAGCTTACTCGACCTTTATTGACCTCATATTTCACAAGCGTTCCATCAATGCGTGCCAATGCATCCAAAAGCTCTTGAATGCGGACCATATGTTTGATTGTGTCGCTTTTCATTGCGCTATTTGCTTCGCGCACTAACTCCATAGAGGCTGTTTTTGTTTGTTCTTGGACAATTTCTAAATTGCGTTCTAAGAGATTGATTGAAATCCAGCTGAACGCCAGTAAAATAGCCGCAGAAATGGCAACAGTCACGCCGCTCACGACGAGCATTTTTGCTGTTGCGCGCGCTAACTTTTCTGTTTTAAGAGTACGGTTTCTCCATGCGACAATATCTGCAACTTCTGGGTTAATTGTGACGAAATTAGCATCCATACTTTGTATTCTTGGCAATATTGTTCTTGATGCGCCCAAGAACACTTGCATGCGGTTTGTTTCCGGATCCCATCTTAGCGCTGAGGCCACACCTTCTTGCTCATAGAGATAGACTGTTTCACGATCCCAATATTCGCTATTTCCTGGGAGAGCCGCCGCAAGAGGGCACCAACTGTCTGGGTTTGAAGCCATTGTTGTAGATGGACACGCCAAATACCACAGACGGTTATCTTCGACCGAAAAGCAATAATGTATTTTTTCCGTACCACAGGCTTGTGAGGCCGCATTCCACACAGCTTCATCTTCAGTGCCAGGGATATGGGGTACGACACCGCCAACAAGCTCTTGTGGGAGATATGGTTTTAGGTCACGAACAAAGTCTTCGCTTTCACCCGCAAGAAAATCAGAAACACCGGGAGATGGCCGTGCGATTCCAGCGGCCTTAGGGTCGCGTTTTTCAAACTTATTCTTATTTTGTTGTCCTAAAGCCACAGAATGTGTCCCTTTGAAACTTTGAAGGCAGAGCGCGTTTTAAATCGCTCCTTGCATGAGACCGCCCATCATTGAGTCCATACTCATATTCATCACGGTTAGAGCATAAATTGCACTACCAAACGCGAGTGCTAAGAATACCCCTGTCAAAGCAAAAGCGAGCCATACGATCATTGAGTGTTTTGTTTTTGCCGCTTGCGCACGCATCTCACTAATTGACTCCATTACTGTAGCAACTTGATCGAGATCAGACAAGGCCGCAAGCTCAAGTCTTTCATTGCGCCTGAGTGGTTCTCTATCTAATGCAGAACCTAGGCTGACGCCGCGCCCCAAATCAGTGAGGGAGTCCACCCAATATCTGGTCACATCGGGGGCTGCGGATGCTTGTGCGGATTGTTCTAATGTATCGTTAATCGGCACAGATCCGCGTAACATACGTGATGCAGCCGACATTGAATCAGCAAACGCCAAATCACGCATATATCCTCCAATAAGGGGGATTTTTCTTACAATTTTAGCCGTTGGCCAGTCTTTCTTTCCACGGTTAATCCAATAGGAGAACACACACCATGCCATAAATGCACCCTGACAGATGGAAAACCAAATTAAGAAATCCCATGTAAATTCGAGGTTTCCGACTACGCGTTCAAATTTTTCTAGTTCTTCCGGGTTTGTTGGCGGGTTATCACGGAACCAACCAAGAACCATGTCTTTACCACCGATCAGCGCAGAAACGATTGAAAACACATCAAATGCAAGCCAACCCATTGTTCCCATGATGGCGCGGGCATTTTTACGTTTTTGTGAAATAGAATGGATAGCATGCGGAATCCCTTCAACCAGTCGGTTTGCGCGCTCAGACCCCGCTAAGATCGCAAGTGTTCCATGGTCAAAGACCTGTAATGCTTTAAGGGCGTCAATTACACCTAAACCTCTTGCTAATGCTTCACGTGCAGGGGCTAAAATATTTTGGCGGCGAGGATTGGTTTCAGCTTGAATAATTTTCCATAGCGCAACCCCCGGTGATGTTGATGTTGAGCGGAATTGAATACCGCGCAAAAGTTGTACCTGCCACCATGTGGATCGGGCTAATAATCTTTCTAAAGGGGATCTTGAATGCGGACGTATTGCCAATGCAAAGCCGCCTTTTTTGGATATGGCTGTGCGCACATCATCCACAGATGGCATATAAAAGGATTCTGTGACCTTTTTTGGTCCAGATGTCGTCTCATATGCAATTTCAGCGACCCATTGCTGCATTTTTAAGTGTCCCGTTTACCCTTTGCTCGCATTTCATCAATGCTGTTGAGACAATTATAGTGCAAATTCCTTACGAAATCGTATATTACCATAATATATCAATGTTTTAGTCTTCTAGGTAAGACAGGGCAGATTTTGGATCAACAAGCCCCGTTAAGACCAGATCAACAAGTCCCTCACGACGTGTATGAACGATAACACCGTCTTCGCCGATGATGCTGTTTACGTTTCCGATGAGAGACTCATAAATATCATTTCTTTGTGCCGGCCCTAGCGTGATCAAAAGTGCATCTAAAAGTAATGTTCTTCCCGAAATTCCGGTTCTGTTACATAAATCACAACCAGATGTATTGTGACGACGAATCTTTGATTTTGGATCAATACCGAACAATTTAATTTCATGTAATTCCAAGACACTGTCTACGGTATCTTTGTGTGCGCAGCCTTGGCAGAGTGTTCGCACAAGACGTTGATTCAAAATGGCGCGTACCTGTTGCGCGAGTGTGAAGGTTGAAGAGCGCTCACGCGAGGCGGGCATCAGCGTTCTGAGGCGTTCAAATGTTTGCAACGCTGTATCTGCGTGAATTGTAGAAATCACTGTATGACCGGATTCGGCGGCTTTTAATGACGTTTCAACCGTGTCGGAGTCACGCATCTCACCAATTACGATGTAATCGGGGTCATGACGCATGGATGCGCGGATCAAGTCGGCGAATGCGCCCCCTTCCATTCCCGGCCTAACTTGCCATTGCGTGGCATAACGAAGTTCGTATTCAATCGGATCTTCGATTGTAAGAACGTGTTTGCGGCGGCGGTCGATTTGCTGCACACATGCATAAAGTGTTGTTGTTTTACCGGACCCTGTCGGGCCGGACAGAATAATCATACCCCCGCCACCTTTGATCTCAGGTGACAACAGGCTTGCCAAGTGATCCCCGACATCTTCGTGACGGCGGAACAGTTCGTCAAAGCCCCTAAGGGCTGCACGGTCGAGCAAACGCAGAGTGAGTTTTTCACCGTCTTGGGCTTGCGGGCCCGCAGCGACACGAACATCAATGGCGCGCCCTTGCCATGTGAAACCAAAACGTCCGTCTTTTGGTGTAACACGATCCCCGAAATTCAGCCCTGCGTCTCGTTTTAGGAGCGTCGTAAGACGTGCCATGGCATCAGCAGGAAGCAAGTGCATTGGCATCATATCGCCATCGATACGATATTGAATCCAGTTGGGCGCATCGGGATTATTATCTTGTACCAAGTGAATATCAGAAGCGCGCATTTGCAACGCTTCAGCTAGCATATCGCGTTGGAATTGATTAAGGAGAAGACCGTTATCGCTGTCGGCGAGCCAGAGTGCGAGTGTTTTTTCACAGCGGTCAGCCGAGAGATCATGCACAGAGCGCAGCGTGTCGATTAGTTCTTTTCTGTCCCAAACTTCGATTTCAATTTTATTGACCTGAAATCCGCTTCGTTGTGCAGTCGACATTAGGGATTCAATTTGGCGGTCATTGAGATCATGAAGAGGTGCAATTCTTAACACACCCTCACTTAACCCAATAAGGTGGATACTTAGCGGTAACCATGATTGCACAGGCAAGACAGCACGTAAGAGGTCCCCAGATGCGCGGTCTTTGACGCCTGCTTCTTCTTGTTCTGAAGGTCCAACGGCGCCAGCCATGTCCAAAAGTTGTTCTGTTGATCGCGCCAGCCCCTGATCCATCATCATAGCGCGCTCTCTTTGTACCATATCAAGATAGCGTTCACGCCCTTCGGAGGATCGAACTTTCTTTTTTATCTTCTCAACAGTTGCATTCGCAGCGGCCTGATTATCTGGCGTTGCAGTTTGGTCTTGTGTGTTATTTAGTGTTTCGTCGCTCATATTTTAAATATTATCTTTTAAATATTATCTGCGGATGTATCACCAGATGACGTCTCGGATGTTGATCCGCTGCCACTATTTTCGCCTCCTGATGATGCCTGAACACGGTTAATAGAAGATAAAGATCTATCAAAAAGTAAAAGAATTCTTTGTTTTTTGTGTAAAAACTCAATTCCGTTTTTCTGAATTACAACAAACCAGGGCACTCCACCGAGAACGATTTCTTCGTTATTATAAACCAATCGACTTCCACCGGGACCATTGATAATAGCGCGTGTTGGTGAGAATGAAGTGATTTTATAGCCATCCAAAACGCCGGATATATTAATGTTTGGGCGTGCATTTACAAGATCTTGGTTGGCTTGTGATTGTCGCTGTTGTTGCGCGGCTGTATCGTTGGCCTCTTGTGGGTCTACGCCGGATGTAAATTCAACGGTTGTATCAATGCTTTCGCTTAAATCTATTGCTTTTTGATCTTGTGAAACTGTGCCGGAGGCTTCGCCGCGGATAGGCAATACAAGAATACCGCGTGCGCCATCGTGGATAATTTGAATATCGTCAAAGACGGTTCCTACACGCGTTGGTGACCATGTGATTGTTAATGGGCATGCTTCGATTGGCTCTAAAACTGTTTGCGTGTTACAGCCACTATCTTTGAAGCCAATACCGTTATCCGTGCTAGAGAGGCGAATGTCAGAAATATTGACGTTCGTATCACCTGCATTGACTAATGATACAGTTATTGCGGATGCTGTAGCCACAGAGTCGCCAAAATCAATATCCGTTTGTGACGCAACTAACAGCCCTTTGCCAGGTACAGCGCGCGGGAAAACCTCAGCCTCTTCGACTGTGTCTGGTATAAACTCTCCTTTTAATGACACACTTGAAAGACCAGCGGGACCATCATGCTTGATAACCAAAACGCCAGATGAACGCCCTTCTAATTTTGGAGACCAGCTAACCGTAGCAATACAAGCCTGCCCTGCATTAAGCTTTTCACATTGTGTATTGAGCTTGTATCCAGCACTTTCTGATGCATCGACATAGATTTCGGAGATGTTTATCGGAACAGATGTAATGTTTCTAAGAATAATTGGCTCAACCAGTGTTTGGCTTGAATTAAGCGAGCCAAAATCAAGCTCATTGGGAATTGTTTCAACGTCGCTTGTTAATCTGTCAGAATTGTCGCCTGTCGATTCAACGGTTCCTGAGAGTGTTGCAGTGACCAATCTTGTCCGGCCACTATGGGCCATTAGCATTTCTGCGCGCCATGGCCCGGCCTGCAAACCTTTGACCGATAAAGCGATGGCACATTCCGCACCGGATGGAAGCTCTTCAGTGCTGCACTGGTTCGATGCAACTGTGGCTGAAACAGTAGAAGACGGATATAATTGGATGACGCCTGTTTGAACCGGCTGTCCGCCTTCGTTGCGGAAACGTACGACAACTTGCGCTGTTGCACCGATTGGAATTTGACCGCCATCAACATTCGTTTCGACAGCTAATAATCCTGATCCACTTGCGCCGCCACCAGTTGAAACACCAGGATCGACTAAGCCAGGGAATTGCGCATTTGCAATAGACGCCGACGTCAGTAGCGCTGCGGATAAGACAGCTATTGCCGTTAAGGTCGTCTTGAATTTTGTCATTTTTGTTGCGCCACAAAAAGAGTTTATGAAAACCGCAAGAGAAGGTCGATGCGGAGGAGGTATGAATTTTTTAAAATTGTTTCGAGTGAAACATTCCATATTTAACTATATCACAAACATTGTGGATAAAAACCCCTAAACGCAAATGTATCAACGCAGTGATCTAAAATTTCAAAAATGAATGATTTTAGCGTCACATTTTTAGACACTATGTTTTTAAAATGTTACTGGCTGGGATTCAGCATGTCGACCGTTAGGCTGCCCCTTGGGAACTGAGACGGTTTTGCGGGCGCTAGTGTTCGCGCATTTGGAGCATTTCCATTTGATGATACATTTTCGGACGTATAAACAATCACCCTTGGTTTAAGCAAAAAGACTAATTCCGTATTTTCAATATCAACACCGCGTGATGTTGGGATAATTGGCGCGTTAAAGCCTGGACCTGTTGTGTCAAATTCATCAACCTCACGGACCAAACCCGCTATCAAAAGAGAATCACCCGGACGAATGCGAATTTGCGTTGATAATTCACGCTCTGTTGTTGTAGGCAGTCTTAATTCTGTTCCATCCGCGTCGAAATTATCAAACCCTTGAAATTCCTGCAGCTCAATGTCGATTGTTCCGTATATTGTCGCACGATCCCACGCGCTTGAAATCGTAAGGGTGAAACCCGTATCAACAGAGTCTGTTTCGGTCGATACCGTTACCTCTCCGTTATCAACAGAGCGGCTTAAGGAGGACACAAAATTTGTTGTATCTGCGGCGCGAAGAGTTGCTTCCGCGCCAGAGAGGACCGTGATTTGTGGTTGCGAGATTGTTTTAACCGCACCGTAGGATGAAATAAACTCCAACACATCATTCGCACCAAAAGCCACATCGCCGGTTGTTGGTAAACCAATGCTGATTGGGGTTGCATCACCGATCGCGCCGCCAGGAATACTTATGCCGCTTGCAAATTTCCCAAAGACATCAATTTTTTCCCAATCAATCCCAGTTGAATTTTCACTATCAAGACCAACTTCCCAGATATAGACCTCGAATATAATCAATGCTGTATTCGAACGAATACGTTGGAAATAGCGTTCGGCCATTTTTGCCGTGCGGTTGGACGCTTGATAGACGATTGTGCGTGTTCCCTCATCTATAATTGGAGAGCTTCCTGTGATGGCTTCTAAACCGGTTGAAAGTGTGGATAAAATATCAACATCACCGCCGATTGGCGGAATAGATACCGTAAATGTTTGTCTTTCTTTGATGATCAGTAACCCGTCTTCAAAGGCGCAGTATAAATCTGCTAAGCTACAAACGCGTTCGACCACTTTATTGAGTGGACCGCGCAAGTTAGCGACGGTGATCGTTCTTGTCAGGCCTTCTTCCGTCTCAAAAGCCATCGGGATTTCGTAATCAGCCAAAATTAATTGTAACGCGCCCGCAAGTGTTTCAGAGCGCAATTCAAATGGGCCAATTATTTCTGATGGGAGCGGCGAAACTTCAAATGTCTCCGGCACTAAAACGTCGCTTCCTAAAGGCAGATATAAAACACTATCTGGTTTATCGTTAATTGCTTCGGGTCTTGTATCCGCCATTGTTGGCGATGGGATTCGTAAGTTTCTTGCGCCTGGCACATCTACTTGCGCGCAGGATACCAAAAACGGCACAAAGCCCAGTAACAGGGCATTTATCGCTATGCGCTTGAATAATAGTTTGGCCTTAGATGGACACATTTAGGTTATGATGCTCGTGACTTGATGAAAAGAGTGCGACTCACAGTTTTTACAAGTCTATCTTTTTGTACGGGTTTCATCAAGACCGCACCGACATTCCATTTATTTGCTTCACTTAAAAGATCGGGATTGCTGTCTCCTGTGACTAAAATAACGGGGGCCTCGTTACCTTCTCCGCGGATGTGGCGAATAAATTCGAACCCGTCAATCGGCTCCATCCGTACATCGACGATCGCCAAATCTATGTTATCATTCATAACATCTATTGCTGCTTGCCCATCTGATGCTTCAATCACTTCGTATGATTCATCTTCAGCGCTTTCTAAGAATTTAACGATTTGCATCCGAACAAAATCATTATCTTCAACGACGAGTATTCGAGTTTGTGATGTCATTTTGGTTTTATAACCTTAGTTTCATGCAGAATATAAATTGAATCTGATAAGTATTTCTATCATTCTAATTAGGAAAAAGAAATCACAATAGTTTTATGACCTTAGAAATATTTGCATTTTCATGTCTTTTGTCCGGCTTTGGACTTCTTCTCATATTATCAGTGATAGATTTAAAAATTGGTTTACTTCCTAATGTTTATAATTTTGCCTTTGCTGTATGCGGCGGTTTGTTTCACGCTTTTTTATCATTTTCGTTGATGGGACCAGAGTATATCGCGCTTGGAGCGCTAGTTGGCGGAGGATTGTTGTGGGGTATTCGATTTGTGGCCAATCGCATTTATGAACAAGATACGCTTGGGCTGGGTGATGTTAAATTGTTAGCTGCTGCGGGGATATGGCTTGGGCCTAGCGGTGTTTTACTAGCCATTACTGCGGGTGCCTTCGCTGGTATTCTTCACAGCGGGCTTGTGCTGGGCATGAATAAAGTCCGTTCTAAAAACTCAGGTCAGCTCTCGCATTTTTCTATTCCAGCGGGGCCAGGCTTTGCGATTGGCATTGCGGGCGTCATCCTTTATCAATATTGGCAGTTTATCCATGGGGGATGGTTATGAGCACACAATCATTACAAGGTTTACGCGTTTTAGACCTAAGCCGCGTTTTAGCAGGGCCTTTTTGTACGCAAATGCTGGGCGATTTGGGCGCAGACATAATAAAAGTAGAGCGTCCGGGTGTTGGTGATGACACACGTAAATGGGGCCCTCCTTTTCTTGAAGATGCGAAAGGCGTGCCAACCAGTGAAAGTGCTTATTATTTATCGTGCAACAGGAACAAGCAATCGATTGCGGTTGATATTACCAAACCCGAAGGCCAAGCCATTATTCATCAGTTGATCGCGAAAAGTGATGTTTTAATCGAGAATTTTAAAGTTGGCGGCCTTAAAAAATATGGGCTTGGCTATGAACAGCTCAAAGAAAAACACCCAGGGTTGGTCTATTGTTCGATCAGTGGATTTGGCCAAAATGGCCCTTTGGCTTCAGAGCCGGGTTATGATTTTTTAGCGCAAGGCATGACTGGTCTTATGGCGTGCACGGGAGCCGCAGATGCGGAGCCAATGAAGGTTGGCGTTGCTTTGTCCGATATTATGACGGGAATGAATGCAGCGATTGGCATTCTGGCTGCGCTTCGCCATAAAGAGCAAACAGGTGAAGGGCAAATGGTTGATGTTGCCCTGACTGATTGCACGCTTGCGAGCCTAACGAATATTGCGCAATATTATCTCACCAGCGGAAAAACCGCGCCGCGATTGGGTAATGCGCATAGTGCTATAGTGCCTTATCAAGCTTTTGAAGCGGAAGATGGGTATCTTATTCTTGCCGTTGGAAATGACAGCCAGTTTGGACGTTTCTGCGCTTTTTTGGAAAAAGAGTGGGCGCAAGACCCGCGGTTTGAAACCAACAGCGCGCGCGTTGAAAACCGAGACGCGCTTGTTCCCATGATTCAAGACGCATTAAAAGATCATAGCGTATCATATTGGATTGAATCGTTTGAAGCGATTAATGTGCCGTGCGGCCCGGTCAATCGCATGGATCAGGTATTTGAGATGGAACAAATTTACGCGCGCGACATGCAGATTGAGATGGCGCATCCCTATGCACAAGATCCTATCGCTCTTGTTGGGAGCCCCATTAAAATGTCAAAAACACCTGTTCATTATAAAAATGCCCCACCCATATGTGGGCAGGACACTGAAAGCGTTTTAAAAGATCTACTTGATCAATCTGATGATGAAATTGCCACACTTATTGAGACTGGCATTATTGAACGTTAATTAAATGTCCAGCGTATTGTCTGGCTCTGGCATATTATCCTTTAGCTCAACTTTATCAATTACGTATTCATGTTTACCCAGCTTGACTGTTACATCTGATGGTTCGCCCCCATCATACGCTGCGTCGGCAGCAAAAGCAGCCGGAACCATATGTGCAACACCTGCTTCGTTTGTGTTTAAGATCGCCATGTCTTTCTCCTTTATCTCTTAACGAGAGAGAAATGACACAGTCTGCATTATCCTCTCGTTATCGTTACTTGCGTTTTCGTTGCTGACCAATAGCAACTTTTGTGCCATTTTCAGGCTTTCGTAATATTCTTCCTTCAAATCAATAGCGGCTTCGTCGTGATCGCCATTCATATGTGTAATCGTTATCACTTTGCGCTCACTGTCCCATTCGACCCAACTCGGTATGTTTTCAAAATAATGATCTACCACCATTATCAAATTGCCGTTTTCCAACGCTAATAATGGTTCGTGACCTATTTTACCAATTTTTGGTTCTGTCTGTGTTTCCACAGGTTCCAAATCTGCTTGAGGCGCATCTTTGGGACGAAGCACCCCTAGATTTTGAAGGCAATTTCTTAATATTTCGATAATTTTTGACATGGTAAAGTGACCTTTTGCTTGCCTGTTAATGACAAGGATTGATTCTGTTTGAATAAATATATCAAAAAACTTTAGGTCTGGACATGATCAAAATATCAGTGTTTGTTTGAACGCATACAAACAAATTACAGATGAGTGTTATGGATAGTTTAAAACATCTTTTGGGGATTGATGAGCTGAGTAAATCTCAAATTGAAGGCTTTTTGGATCGTGCGCAATATTATGCAGAAGGCTTAGATATTGGTAAGTGGGATCACGGAAGGCTTGGCGGTAAGGTTATTTTAAATCTATTTTTTGAAGACTCTACGCGCACACTGACATCTTTTGAAATGGCGGCGAAACGTTTAGGGGCCGAAGTTGTAAATTGGAACCCAGAAACAAGCTCATTGTCAAAAGGGGAAAATTTCACCGACACGATTGATACATTATCGGCGATGAAGCCAGATGCGATTGTTATGCGTCATGCGGATTACGGTGCGCCAAAATTTGTTGCAAAACGCGCCGGATTCCCCGTGATTAACGGTGGTGATAGTTGGCGTGAGCACCCAACTCAAGCTTTGCTTGATGCGCTTACGATGCGCCAGCATTTTGGCAGTTTAGAAGGGCTCAAAGTGACCATTATAGGCGATATAGCGCATAGCCGTGTTGCGAGTTCCAATATGCAGCTTTTGACGAAAATGGGCGCAAGCGTGCGCGTTATTGCGCCTCAGGTTTTAATGCCGCAAGATTTGGTTGTTGATGATGTTGAAAAGTTCGGATCGCTTGATGAGGGATTACCCGACAGTGATGTTGTGATGACCATTCGTCTGCAAAAAGAGCGTATGGATAGCGCGTTGATTGGATCGGATGCGTCTTATTTTAATGAGTTTGGTTTGACGCTTAAAAAGTTAGATCAACATTGCCCGAACGCGGTTGTGATGGACCCTGGACCATTAGTGCGTAATGTACAGATGGAAGACAGCGTTGCAGAAGACCCAGTGCGCAGTTTGATTTTAAAACAAGTAGCGAACGGAATACCAACACGCATGTCCGTTCTTGATGTGCTCGTGGGTGGCTGATGGATTTTCCTGATTTACCTTATATGATTGCCTATCTCATTAGCCTGTTGGTTACTTATGGACCGATGGCATTGGTGGCTTATTTGATCGGTTCTATTCCTTTCGGGCTTTTACTCAGCCGGTTTTTTTTAAAGCAGGATATTCGTAAAATTGGCTCAGGTAATATTGGCGCCACAAATGTTTTGAGAAGCGGCAATAAATGGCTCGCTTTTTTCACTTTGATTTTGGATGGTGGTAAGGGTGCATTGGCCATCGGTTTATTTTACTTTTCTTTTGCCCATTCGTTTAATCCCTCGTTCAACGCTTTATTATGTGGCTTGTTCGCAATTTTAGGACATTGCTTTCCTTTATGGTTAAAGTTTAAGGGCGGCAAAGGCGTTGCGACCGCGCTTGGCGTATTCCTTGCGGCGGTTCCGATCGTGGGAGGCTTAGCTTGCGCAATTTGGCTTGCGAGCGCGTTTATTTTTAAAATTTCATCATTGGCCGCGTTAATTGCCATTGGAAGTGCGCCGATTGTAACATTTTTGCTGTATGGCAGTGGATCAAGTGTTGTTTGTTTATTTATTACACTTCTTGTTTTCTGGCGGCATAAAGAAAATATTCAGCGGCTTTTGACAGGTGACGAGCCTAAGATAAGTCGCAAGAAGAAAGAGTAGGCTTAATGTTTAAGACAAAAGCCAAGTCTAAGCCCCTACCCGATCTGGAAAAATTAAATTGGCTTCGGTTATTTCGCACGGAAAATGTTGGGCCAATTACATTTTACAAATTGATTGATCGTTATGGCTCCGCGGGGCAAGCTCTTGAAGCTTTGCCAGAATTAGCGGCGAAAGGTGGACGAAAAAAACCTTTAATTGCGCCGCGCATATCAGATATTGAATCGGAATATGAGGCGCTTCGTCAGTTTGGTGGTGATATTATTACAGCCTCTTGCGCAGAGTATCCTGAGCTTTTGAAGCATTGTGATGATGCGCCGCCGGTTTTGTCTTACATGGGTGACTTATCACTTTTATCCAAAAGCTGTGTTGCGATTGTTGGGGCACGTAATGCTTCGCTTAATGGGCGCAAGATGACTGAAAATTTAGCAGGGCAGTTGGGTACAAAGCATCAGGTTGTTGTGTCAGGTTTGGCGCGTGGCATTGATACGGCCGCGCATAAGGGTGCATTGGCAAACGGTACGATAGCGGTTGTGGCGGGTGGACTTAATGTGTTGTATCCGCAAGAAAACACTCAACTTTTTCATGATATTTGTGAGCAAGGCCTTATATTGGCGGAAAGTCCGTTCGGTACATCACCACAAGCGCGGCATTTCCCGAAACGTAACCGCATTGTCTCGGGCCTTTCACGAGCGACTATTGTTGTGGAAGCCACCCAGCGTTCAGGATCACTTATCACTGCGCGTCTTGCGGGTGAACAAGGGCGCGATGTGATGGCGGTTCCGGGATCGCCACTTGATCCACGTGCGCAAGGGCCAAATCATTTAATCCGTGAAGGGGCAACATTGGTGCGTGATGCCAATGATGTTTTGGAAATATTAATGCAGTTTTCCGGCGTTGGTTTTCGCGAGCCTTTGCACAGCTCAAACACGTTTGAGCATGAGCCTCCAGCCAATGAAGATGTGCCCATGGATGCGAAAGATGACGTTTTAGAACAATTATCATTTACGCCCGTATCTGTTGACGAATTGTTAAGGGCGTGTCATATGAGCATTTCGGTTCTGCAATCAATTTTGCTTGAGCTGGAGCTTGCGGGGCGCGTAAAACGCTTATCAGGCAACCGTGTTTGCTTATTAGAAGAATAAATGTGCATTGTAATATTTTGCACCAAGATGGGATTATAAATTTTGAGCGCAGAAAATTTAGTGATTGTTGAATCTCCCGCCAAAGCCAAAAAAATTGGTGGCTATTTGGGCGATAATTATGAGGTGCTTGCTTCATTCGGGCATGTTCGTGATCTGGTCAATAAAGATGGCTCAGTTCTTCCGGATGAAGACTTTGCGATGAAGTGGGAGTTGGGCGAGCGTTCAGCAAAACACGTTAATGACATCAAAAAAGCAGTTAAAGCCGCTAAGACTGTTTGGCTTGCGCCTGACCCGGATAGAGAGGGTGAGGCCATTGCGTGGCATATTCAAGAGCTTTTGAATGATAAGGATTTGCTGAAGGATAAGATTGTTAAGCGTGTTGCGTTTAATGAAATTACGAAAAAAGCGATTACGCAGGCTTTTGAAAGCTCACGCGGCATCGATCAGCCATTAGTAAATGCTTATCTTGCGCGACGCGCGCTTGATTATTTAGTTGGATTTAATATCTCGCCGGTATTGTGGCGGAAATTACCGGGATCACGCTCGGCGGGTCGCGTGCAATCGGTGGCTTTACGTTTAATTTGTGAGCGTGAGGCAGAGATTGAGATTTTCAAGGCCGATGAATATTGGTCGATTGAAACAAAATTGCATACCCCAGATGGCGTGCCATTTATGGCAAAATTGACAACCCTATCGGGCAATAAGCTAGGTAAGCTTGATATCGGCTCCGAAGGTGCGGCGCAAAAAGCGGAAGAGCGCATTCGTAATAAGGCGCTTTGTATTCAAAAGATTGAACGTAAAGAGCGTCGTCGCTCTCCTGCGGCACCTTTTATTACGTCCTCGCTTCAAATGGAAGCTTCACGCAAATTGGGGATGAGTGCATCACAGACCATGCGTACGGCGCAAAGCCTTTATGAGGCAGGGTTTATTACTTATATGCGTACGGATGGAACCACGCTGTCCGAAGAAGCCGTTGCGCAATCGCGTAGTGTTATTAAGTCTGAATATGGCAGTAACTATGTGCCGGATGCGCCGAGGCTCTACAAATCAAAAGCGAAAAATGCACAAGAAGCGCATGAGGCGATTCGTCCAACTGATCTTTCTAAAATTCCGGGTAAGAACGGATTACCCATGGGTGAAGAGAAAGAACGTCGCCTTTATGAATTAATCTGGAAGCGCACGATTGCATCGCAAATGGAAAATGCGATCATGGATCAAATGGCGGTTGATATATCCGATGGGACCGACGATGTCGTTTTGCGGGCGAATGGATCGGTTGTTAAATTTGATGGTTTCCTTACGCTTTACACCGAAAGCACCAATGATGACGGCAAAGAAGAAAATGAACGTGACCGTCGTTTGCCACCGATGAATGAAGGCGATAAAACCAAGCTTGTTGATGTTATGCCCGATCAGCATTTCACGCAGCCGCCGCCGCGTTATTCGGAGGCCACGTTAGTAAAAGCATTAGAAGAAATGGGTATTGGTCGCCCGTCGACTTATGCGTCGATTATGCAGGTTTTGCGAGATCGTAATTATGTGACAATGGAAAGTCGTCGTTTTGTACCCGGTGATCGTGGGCGCGTTGTAACGACATTCCTTGCGAAATTTTTCGCTAAATATGTTGATTATGATTTCACAGCTAATCTGGAGCAAGAATTAGATGCGATTGCCGGTGGGCATGTTGACTGGAAAGAGATGCTGCGCGGATTTTGGGTTGATTTCAAGGCTGCAGTCGATGAGACCAAGGACCTTACAATTACCGAAGTCATTGATTATTTGGATGAAGATTTGGGACCTCATTTCTTTCCTGAAGGTGACGATAGCCGCAAATGTCAGGCATGCGCAGAGAGCCATGGGAACGGACGATTAGGCCTTAAGCTTGGGAAATTTGGCGCATTTATTGGATGTTCGAATTACAATGATGGCTGTAAATTTACCAAGCCACTTGTTGTTTCGGATAGTGACGAAGACAGCGAGCTTGCGGCACTTGCGAATGAGCCAAAAGTATTAGGCGAAGAGCCTGGCACAGGGCGCACGGTTTCATTGAGACGCGGGCCATATGGACCGTATGTGCAGATTGATCCTCCGCCTGATACAGCCGAAGCGGAAGCCGAGCGTATGAAAGAGTATGACGCAGCGATTGAGGATTGGAAAGAAGCCAAGAAAGTCGCTAAAGCTGCAGGTGAGAAAGCACCACGCAAGCCGCCAAAGCCAAAAGCACCAAAACCAAAGCGCCAAGGATTGCCGAAAGGGTTATCGCCTGCGGATGTGGATTTGGAAAAAGCGTTATCTTTGCTCGCACTGCCACGTGATGTTGGCACGCACCCGGAGACAGGGAAAATGATTAAGGCGGGGATCGGTCGTTTTGGGCCGTTCGTACAACATGACGGCAAATTTGCATCACTTCAAAAGGATGATGATGTTATGCATGTTGGTATGAACCGTGCGATGGAGTTGATTGCGCTGAAAGAACAGCGTGATGCGGCGAAGGCGGCGAAAAAGTCCGAAAAAGAAGAGGAAGCTGCCAAAAAGCCGAAAGCAAAGAAGAAAAAGAAGCCTGCGGCTAAAAAGACAAAAGCTTAGATTATATTAGAGATTATAGCCTTCTATACAACTGCTCGAGCCGCTCATGCATCGGCGCTCCAGCTTTTAAAGCAGCCAAAGAACAACAGTTGTAAACCACATCCATTAGATCATTGTTTGCTTTGTTTGTAGGTGCTATTTGAGCAGCAATTTCAGAAAGATAGCGTTGCATGTTCTCGTCTCTACGCATTAATGAAAGAGTTTCATCAGATGCTAACCTTTCAACATTTTCAATAAGAATAGCCAAGGTTGGTTTTTGCTCTTCTCTCATTAATTTAGCATGATTTCTTAGAACATCTTGAAGGATTGAACCAAATGTTGGTCGGTTAACAATCTCTTCCTCTTTGCGAGCTAAATCTGCGATCTTTCTTCCAAAAGCTTCAGTTTCAGAGCTCACTTGTTGAGTGAAGACACCTGAAAGCCATTTTAAAGATTTTAAGGCCCGCAATAATCTGTTGGTTAGATGATTGTTCATCACCGCAAACTAAATATGAAAAAACAATACGTCAATTTAAAATATGTTTTGTTTATTGTGAGTGGGGTGTATATAAGTGGATATGGTATTTAACCATCACAAACTTAAAGTTTATAAAAATTCCAAAAAATCATTAGAAGACAAAAAATATTGCGATGCGTCTTTTTAAAAAGACCGTTCATCGCGATCTGTCTATGATTTATGCATAGCGTGCCAGTAGGCATAGAAAAGACAAACATAATGGCATTAGACCAAACAGAAATATTAAAATTTATACGATCCTCCAAAAAACCAGTGACCAAGCGTGAAGTGGCGCGGGCGTTTGGGATTAAAGGAGGTGAGAATCGTGTTGCGTTAAAGCAAATTTTGAAAAAGCTTGAAAAAGACAGCGTTATCACCAAACAACCTGGTGGTGTTTATACGGTGCCCGATGGGTTGCCCTCGGTATCTGTCGTGCGCATCAGCGAGATTTCAAGTGACGGTGAGATGTATGCGCAGCTTGTTGATTGGAATTTTGATGTGCAGGGTGAGCAGCCGAAGATTGAAATCGTGCCTGATAAGAAATCTTTTGCAAAGCTGAAGGAAGATAGCAGAGCGCTTGTGCGTCTCTCACGGCAATCAGATGGTAAAAATCCCGATTGGTATGAGGCGCGGATTATCAAAGCCATTGATGACAGCCAAGATAAGGGGCAAGTCATGGGCATGCTGCGTTATTCGAAAAATGGTCCGTTTTTGGCACCTGCGGACAAAAAAGCGAAGTTTGAGTTTGATGTTAACCCCGGTGATCTAAACGGTGCAAAAGAAGGCGATTTGATTGTTGGGGAAGTTTTGCCGTCACGCGGATTAAAGCGCAAGAGGGTCAAAGTCGTTGAAGTTTTAGGCAAAGAAGGTGACCCGAAAGCGATTAGTCTAATTTCGCTGCATGAGGCGGGTATTAAAGAGGCGTTTCCTGAGGCTGTGATTCAAGGTGCGCAAAACCTAAAAGTTCCCGAGCTTAAAAAGAGAGAAGATTTGCGGGATATTCCATTGGTGACTATTGATGGTGCGGATGCACGCGATTTTGACGATGCGGTTTATGCCGAGCGTCAAGATGATGGCGGGTTTCATTTGATTGTGGCCATTGCCGATGTTGCACATTACGTGAAACATGACAGCGCATTAGATGATGAAGCGCAGCGGCGCGGTAATTCGACGTATTTTCCTGATCGTGTTGTGCCGATGCTGCCGGAGGCGTTGTCGAATGATCTTTGCTCGCTTCGCCCGAATGAAAACCGCGCCTGTATGGTTTGTCACATGTGGGTTGATGCGGCTGGTAAGCTTAATAGATATAAATTTACACGTGGGCTTATGCGCTCTGCGGCACGCTTGATTTATGAGCAAGTGCAAGCAGCGCGCGATGGTATGACAGATGATCTGACCAGGCCGTTGATGGAACGTGTGATTAATCCGCTTTATGAGGCCTATGCTGTTTTAGATGAGGCGCGTAATAAACGCGGAGCGCTTGATTTGGATTTACCTGAACGGCGCGTGGTTATTAACGACAATGGCGACATGACAGGGGTGGTAACGCGTGATCGGTTGGATGCGCATAAACTGATCGAAGAATTTATGATTCTCGCTAATGTTGCGGCGGCAAGTGCGCTCGAGGATAAGCGTGATCCGAAACTATATCCGTGCGTGTATCGTATTCATGACAAGCCAAGCTTGGATAAGTTGGAAGCGGTGCGGGAATTTGTTGAAAGCTTCGGGATTTCGATGCCAAAAGGCCCAGTCGCAGAACCACGCCAGATTAATAATGTTTTGAAGCAAGCGGCGAAATTAGACTATTCGCATTTGATCAGCCAAGTCATTTTGCGTAGCCAATCGCAAGCGGTTTATCACACACAAAATGTCGGACATTTTGGATTAGCATTGTCAAAATATGCGCATTTTACCTCCCCTATTCGTCGTTATGCCGATTTAATGGTACACCGTTCCTTGATTAAGGCTTACGGGCTTGGTGATGGTGGGATTGATGAAGCGGAAATTGCGCGAATTGATGAGATTGCGGAGCATATTTCTACGACCGAGCGCACATCAATGGTCGCCGAGCGTAACGCGGTTGATCGTTTTACCGCGGCCTATTTATCCGAGCATATTGGCGCTACATTTGAAGGGCGCATTAATGGCGTGACGCGCTTTGGATTGTTTGTCACGCTCAATGAAAGCGGTGCGGACGGGATTGTGCCGATGCGATCATTGAAGAATGATTTTTATGATCATGATGAAGATCAACATGCATTGGTCGGCAAGCGTACCGGCAATATTTATCGCATGGGCGCGTCAGTGACCGTAAAGCTTAAAGAGGCGGATGGTCTGACAGGATCGACAGTTCTTGAAATGGCAGGCGATAGTGTGAATGGCGCGGATATTGAAGGGCTTGTTTTTAAAACGAAAAAAGGGCATGGGAAAAACTCCACGAACAGTGATCGAAAGCCCTATGATAAAAAAGGGCCACGGCGTGGGCCTAAAAAGGGTTTTAAAAAAGGAAAGCGTCGCCGATAAAATTCGCATAATTTGTTGACAGGTTCGTTAAAACCTTGCATAAACGCGTTTCAGATTTAATTGAAGGATTTGCAAAATGGCTGCAAAAAGTAAGAAAAGATTGAAAGTACGTTTGGAAAGCGAAGCCGGAACGGGTTTTCGTTACTACACAACACGTAATACTTCGGCGGAATATAAAATCCGTAAGAAGAAGTATGATCCTTGGGCAACCAATGAGAAAACAGGAAACCGTGGTGCGCATGTCTGGTTCGTAGAGAAAAAGATGCCGCCCTCAAAGAAGAACTAAGTTTCTCTTTTATGTTTTATCAAAGCGCCCTTCGAAAGATTGGCGCTTTTTTTTATTGCAAAGCAAACCTTAGCTACTGCTTTGCATACTTTAAAAATAGCGAACAAACCTGTGGTTTGCTTCGCAACGCATTAAGCGAAAGTATAGATATGTTGAAATACAATAAGCACGACAAATACACATTTGAGCATACTCCTAATCTCGATATTCCATCGAGTGTGATTGCCTATGTTCGTATGGTGTTTAAACGCAATCCGCGGATGTGGCTTGTGTTTCTTGCGTTTGATATTTTGCATGCACTGCGTTATCCGGTGGCGTTCTTTTTAGTGGGTGGAGTGATTGATACGCTTACGAGCCTTGAATCTGGTGCGCCTGTGCCGCAATCGGTATGGAATGCGGCCATTTTGATTTTTGTTGTTTTATTGATTGGTGAACTTGTGCATGCCATTCCGCATTATATCTTCTTTGATTGGTGGAAACGTGCGCGGGCGCAACTACGCAGTGATTTATTCGCCTATAGTCTGGAACATTCCTTTACCTATTTTCAAAATCATTTTGCAGGATCGTTGGCGCGTAAAGTCAGTGAAGGCATTGAAAAAGGATTGATGATTGGTGAGCAGGTACGTTTTCAAATTCTCTTGCCTATGACCAGCATGATCTTTTCTGCGGCTGTCTTGTTTAAGGTATCGCCTCTTTTTGGCGGCATTATATGTATTTTTGTCGTTGGTATTTTGGGCCCTGTATTTTTAAAACTACATAAGATTCGTGAGAAATCGCGTATCTATGCGGATGCATGTTCAGATGTGTCTGGGCAGATTGTTGATAGTTTAACCAATATTGCATCCGTGAAATCTTATGCGCATGAAGCGCGTGAAATGCAGGAGCACAAGGTTGTGTCGGAAGTGCAGATGAAGGCATGGCATAAAATGCTGCGCACGTTTTTGATGCTTGATAATTATCGCCGCGCCGTTCTTGTTGTGTTTGGCAGCGGGATGATGTTTGCCTGTGTTTATGCGTGGCAGCATGGTGTTATCACGCTTGGTGATATGGCGACGATCATGGGCATTACCTTTAGCTTTACCGGTATGGCTTGGTATTTGAGCTTTGGGATTATCCATTTATCCGAAAGCTATGGATATCTTAATGACTCTCTGACCACCCTCATCAAGCCGCATCAGGTGAAAGATAAGCGTGAGGCGGAAACATTATCGGTCAATGACGGTCAGATTTCGTTTGATGGTGTCTTTTTTGATTATGGCGCGGAGGCCAAGGGCAAGCCCGTTTTTGACGGGTTGGACATTACGATCCCTGCGGGGCAACGTGTTGGTTTGATTGGTTCATCAGGTGCTGGGAAAAGCTCATTCGTGAATTTGATCCAACGATTTTTCGATGTGAATGACGGTGCTATTACGATTGATGGTGTTGATATCCGTGATGTTAGTCAGGCGTCTTTGCGACACAATATTGCCGTGATCCCGCAAGATACGGCGTTATTTCATCGTACGATCATGGAGAATATTCGCTATGGGCGGCTTGATGCGTCTGATGAAGAGGTTATTGAAGCGGCCAAGCGTGCCTATGCGCTTGATTTTATCCAAGAGTTACCTGAAGGGTTTGAAACACTTGTTGGGGAACGCGGGGTTAAACTATCCGGTGGGCAGCGCCAGCGGATAGCGATTGCAAGGGCGATTTTGAAAAATGCGCCGATCTTGATTTTGGATGAGGCAACCTCTGCGCTTGATAGTGAGAGCGAGAAGTTATTGCAGGCTTCGCTTGAAGGATTGATGACGGGTAAAACTGTGATTGCGATTGCGCATCGTCTTTCGACAATAAATACGATGGATCGATTATTAGTGATGGATAAAGGCGCGATTATCGAAGATGGTACGCATGAGATGCTTTTAAAAGATAAAGGTGTTTATGCGAAGCTGTGGACCATGCAATCAGGTGGTTTTTTACCGAAATGATTAAGGGCTATATGCCTGCAGTAAAACTTTACTCACCGTCTCTGGGGCGTTCGCGCACAGGAATGTCATCGGGATTTAGTTTGCCGTCTTTTTCAAAAACACAGCAATTACGGCCCTGTTCTTTTGCCTCGTAAAGCATCTTATCGGCGCGCTCTAATGCTTCATGCACGGTGTGCGGTTGGAAATCAATCATGGCACCACCGATGGATGTCGTGATCATAAGGCACCCATCGGGCGTTGAACATGTTATTGGTTCGGATGCGATATTACGGCGCAGACGCTCTGCAACCATATGCGCACGTGCGACGGAGACATCAGGCAGAATGACCGTGAATTCCTCGCCGCCTAATCTGGCGATAAGGTCCGTGGGGCGCAGGCTTTCTTTTAGGCGTTGTGCAAAAATTTTGAGAATTTCATCACCAACATTGTGGCCGTATGTGTCATTAACGCTTTTGAAATGATCGATATCAATCATTAAAACAGCCAATAATTTTTGATCATGGCGGTTTTTCTCTAATAATTTTTCGAGGTGAACCTCGAGATATCTACGGTTATATAAGCTGGTTAAGCTATCGGTCAGGGCCATTGAGAGGCTGATTTCGTAAGATGATCTTAAGCGTTCTTGAAAGCGTTTACGGCGGATCTGCGTGCGCACACGTGCCAGCATTTCACTGCGTTCGACGGGACGCATTACATAATCATGAGCACCAATTTCCAGACCATTTGCGATGCGATCCATATCTTGTTCTTCGCCGATCATCAAAATGGGTGTGTTACGCGTTTTTTCATTCGAGCGTAAATGCGAGCAGAGACGAAGACCGTCTTCATCTTCGAGGTTGAGGCTGATGATAATGAGGTCGAATTGTTCTTCGGCGATATGGCTCATTAAATCCATGCCAGAATGAACGGCAATGATCTTGTGTTCGTCTTGTTTTAACGTGTCGATGATTTTTCGTTCTTCAAAGTCTTTATCCTCGATCATTAGGATGCTGGCTTTATCGGATGACTCTTTCATCACATTGGATGAACCTTCAACGACGCCGAGTTGGTTTGCGGTATTTTCGCGCACGCGCCATTCGTCTGTGGTCATTTTTAAGCGTACAAGTGATCGCACACGCGCCATAAGGGCGGTATCGTTAATCGGTTTGCTTAAGAAATCATCCGCACCACATTCCAACCCGCGCACTTTATCTTCCGTATCGGTTAGGGCAGTTACCATGACAACGGGGATGTGTGCAAATACGGGGTCTTGTTTAATGCGGTTACAGACTTCAAAACCATCCATGCCGGGCATCATGACATCTAAGAGGATTAAATCCGGGCTGTTGCTTTCTACTAGCTGGAGCGCTTCTTCACCGTTTGTGGCTGTGAGAACGTCGTAATACTCACTCGTTAGCTTGGCTTCGAGCAATTTTACATTGGGCAGGATATCATCGACAACTAGAACGCGTGCAGACATGGTTTTATTTGATCTTTCTTATGACGCTTTTGTTTCTTCCGAATTTTCGGCGGGCGTATTTTCATCGTCTTTATCTTCCGGATCATATGGTGGTTCCAGATAGCGATTAATTGTGTCCATGAAATTTCCAACAGAAATTGGTTTTGAAATGTAATCTTCGCATCCGCCTTCACGGATTTTTTGTTCATCGCCCTTCATTGCAAACGCCGTTACGGCAATGACGGGAATAGATTTTAAATCTTCGTCGGCTTTCAACATTTTTGTTACATCGAGGCCTGAAATCTCGGGTAATTGAATATCCATGAGTATCAGGTCGGGTTTATGCTCTCGTGCCAATTCAAGGACGTTTTTGCCATCGGCTGTTTCCACGGTATCAACACCGTGCGCTTCAAGAAGGTCATGGAATAGCTTCATGTTTAATTCGTTGTCTTCAACGATAAGGACGGTCTTACTCATATGTCTAACTTTGTACCCGTGGTTTTTAATATTCCAATGTGCGAACCTTTTTGAAGTAAGCAAAGATAATTAGAATATATTAAAAGCCCCTAATGAATGTTTAACGCTTAGTCATAAATATGTTATCGCTTTTTCGATGCTATGAGAACCGTTTTTATTGGCAAGCTTTTATAGATTCAGATACATCGATCGGTTCAATCGCGATTAATCTCTGGCTGACTGTAAAATCGTGGTAATCAATGATCATTTCGCTAATCACGCTGTTATCATGCAAAATGACGTTCATTTCATAATCGGATTGATCTTGCGTGGATTTTAGTGGAAAGAACGCCAGTTGAACACGCCTTGCTTCACCAGACAGTAAAGATTCGTTAAGCGCTTTGCTGTTTTGTGCCTCTTTTAAAATGCTTGGAGTTTCGACGGCTTTGCCGATGAAGGTATTAATTTCGACAGGTCCTTCGTCATCGCTGCCATCATAGATCACTGCGTTATGAAATTTTTGGCCATCGATAGCGGCTTTTATGACGTCAATCGTGTGCGCAAGCGGGAACATCGTACCCTCTGGTAATTCTTGTACTAAGCCTGCTGGCTGATTGTATATAGCTTCGCCCTTGCTGTTGGGGGGTGTCGATGCGTGACCGCGAATTTCTTCGTATTGTTTTCCATCTTGGCGGCGCACTACATTAAAATTCAATGTATTGCCTTCATAATTTTCACGGTTGGAAAAATCGCTACTGATCCTTATTGCGGGGCTGTCTGCATAATCGTAAAGGATATTAAATCGATGTTTTGAAGACCAGGCGCGACAGCCATAATCCCATTCGTAATACATATTACCCTTTATATTGACGATTTGAGAGCCAGACTTTGCGCTTTGTAATTGCACCTCATAGAGGGCTTTATGTGGTTGGAAGCCGATATCTTGGCCGGGAAGCTTTATTTCAGAGGCTTCACTTGTGTAATGGCAGAGTATGATAAAGATGGCGAATATGGAGATTAAAATGCGCATATTTTTAATCTAGGTGTTTTTACTAAAGAAAACCATATGATTATCAGTATGGGTGGAAAAGTTTTCCTACATGGATGCGGCAATATTTTCTTATGTATAATTATTGCCGTTTAATTCGAGGTGTGGTTACACGCTTAATAAATCTATAACTAATTGATTTTAAATATATTTTATTTCTTTCATTTTTTGGCACGGCGTTCGCAACGAATGTTTTATAGAAACAGAATAAGGGTAATACAATGCGTAAGATAAGAAGTTCAAATGCGAATAATAATGTTCCAACATCAAAAGTTTTTGATATCAATCTTTTGGAAAATCGTCCGTTCGAGTTGTCTCGATTAGAGGGATTTGTTGACGGACATGATGATATTTTTGATGTGTTATCCCAAAAACAGCCCAAGGAGCAAAACTCCCACTCGTTTTAAAAAAATACAGTTGCCTGTCTGCCCAACCCTACCGTGAACTCCAATAAGGCAGGTACACCCAACGCCCGGCTTGTGCCCCCCACCCTAACCCCCATTAGGCCCCTAACCACACAAGCCGGGCCTTTCTTTTTTGGTCTAAGCAATCATTTTTGACAGGCAGTTGCCTTTTTAGATATGTTAATATCCTTAGCAACAAGGAAAGCGTGTTTGTGGCCTTAGACAACTCAGATACAGGTATTGCATTAACAGAAAGACTTGCAAGACAGACTATTGATGCCAATAGCGGTTCTTCTCATTCTAAATCGAGCGAAATTACCGTCATTTCTTTCGGAGACAATTTTTTCGAAAGACATGAAGCCAAGATGCGCAAGAAATATCTTGAGGCTGATCTTGCTGACGCGCTGCAATTTGGGCAATTCAAAAGTTATGTATTAAGTGTGTTTGAAGATTTTAGGACTCAACAAAGCAATGAACTTGATCAGTTGAATAATGTTATTAACAAGCTGATTGAAGATGGCGGAAATGATCATGACGAAATTTTAAAAACCCTTCGTAAGGCCCGCAACACTTTACGGGATAGTCAAGATGACCAAGATGATCTTTTTAATCAGATTAACAATGCGAAAAAGCCAGTTGATTTGGAACGTGCGTTCAATGAATTAAAAACACAAATGCAAGACGCGAAAAGAGCCAATGCGAATTGGCGACAGCTTTATAGGAATTACTGGACGAATCCGGGGGCTTATCTTGCGAATTTTGAAGAGCAAAATCAGGGCAGAGGCAAAAAATCTATTGATGCGTCTCAGCTTCATAATTGTATGCACGCGGATGCGGGAAAATGGAATAAGAAGATCAAGAACATGCTGCAATTAAAGCTCGTCGGGCTTGCAAATGTTACGCATGATACGCGTGCGTTTGACGCCGAGGCGACTAATTTACACGATCTTTATGGTGATCGTTTGGTGATTGAAGGGTTGCAAGAACTTTATAGGGATAACCCAGATCAGGCGAAATTTAGGACAGCATTGACCAAATTCAATGCGTTGGTTACAAGACTACACGCACCGGCCAATCCTGCTCCTTAGGGTGGCTTACCATTATAGAGGGTATTTTCTATGTCTCCGGATAAAGAGATCGTATTGAGAAATTTTGGACAGGCGTCCGAGACGAATTTTATGTTGCATTATGTTTTGCAGCTTTTTTTATCTATTGAACAAAATCGCACACATGATCCCTATAATATCGAGCAAGAGAGTGTTTTGGATTTGTTTAAAAATGATGCGCGCATTCCGCGCAATATTCGCACCTTTATTTTGTGGGAAGCCAATATCATTCAACGCGATCATGGTGAGATTCTAAATATCGAAATGCCACGTGGTTTGACCAAGAAATATGATGTCAAAGGGGCGCGTTTAGAAGCAGATAAAGACGTTAATACCCGTATTTCAGCCATTCAAGCGTGTTTGGAAGAGGTTGAGCATTATTTTATTCGCTTTAACGAAGTGCGCGCCATTTTAGAGGCGACAGAAGATCGCTTTAAAACTGTGGAAGAGCGTTTATTGCGCGCCGAAAGCATGGATGGATCGCTTGCGGGTGTCTTGGCGGAGCAAAAGAAAGTTGTTGAAGAGATACGTATTACGCTGACTAATCTTAATGCTGATTTAGAAGATGACGCCTTGCCTGATCTTATCAAATTCGAAAAAACACCGGAACGCGCGATGTCGTTAATGGTCACGTTAAGCGAAGCAAACCTCTATATCCGTGATGCGATCAGACGGTATAATGTCGGCGATGATTAAGCTTAAACGGGGCTTAAGCTATATTTCTTAAAAAAATCTTAAGACTTCTTATCTATTGTTATTCATGTGTGCGTTAATAGAGAGGTTTTCATTATGCCAGCGCCACTCGTTTGGGCAGCATTTGCAATAGCAGCAGCTTATGGGAGCAGTACGGTTGCTCCGTATGCTTTATCGTATGTTTCTGATGATTATGAATTTCCAGATGAAGAATCTCTTCATCCTGATGATGCGCCTGAATATACTCAAAGACAGCTAAACCCGCTTTGGGCACCCACAGTTTATTTGCAAACTATTGATTGCAATAATACAGCTTTCAAAGCGCGTATGCTTGATGGGGACATAGATACTTTCCGCGAATACGAAGATATGCCAGCGGACATTCAACAAGCTGCGGAAGATACGAGTTTAGGATATGCGGTTCATGTTAATGAAGAAGGTCATGCCATTATTTCTCTCAAAGCAATGGGTAAGCTTGTTAACAATGAGGTTGAAGGCGGTATTGAAGGCACACTACAGGATGTGTTTGCCCGCGATGAGCAAATCACAGTCTTAGACGATGTCATTAGAACCCTATTAGATGATCCCAATATTAACACGATTGAGACCGTTGGTTTTGCTCAAGGTTCCGAAGGTGTTTATCATTTAACTGAAAATTATCACATTCTTGGCACGAATATATCAAACACAGGAACGGATTATACATCGGAACATTTGGATCGCTATGTTGTTTGGCTTGATACTCCGGGTGATGTTCACACTGGGCTTGGGTTTACAGCGACAGGCGAGCATATGCCTGGTATTCAAATTGATTTAGGTGAAGCGACAGAGTTTTCGTTTGTGCCTGTCAGTACAAGTTTTGCGGAATACACACAAACGATGGCTTTTCAGTTTGATGAGGCTGATG
>JBGCEF010000038.1:0-38143 GCA_045106175.1 Bdellovibrionales bacterium | reverse complement strand
CTGAACTTCAAATTTCAACCAGATAACATCATCAGGATCACTTTCATTCGGGTGATCGATTGGCGCAAATTGTGTGTAGGTGTATTCGCCGTTATCTTCAACGCTAAGCGTAAAGACTGTTTCACCGTTAGCAATACCAACATAACCATCAGCAGTCGCACTAACAACGATTGGACGACCAGTTGATGTCAAATCAACCGTATCTCCGCCTTCAACAAATTTCGCTTCAAAGTTACCTGTTGGGTCAATTGTGCCTGCACCATCTTCGCCATAATCAAAATTCAATGTGTGCGTGTAGCTGATAGAGTCAGCATTACCCAGACCACTTTCATCAATCGGACGGAATTTTGTATTAATCGATGGGCCATCATCATAAACACTAACCTGAACAAGACCAGTTGCAGCGTCTCCATCTGTATCGACCGCATTCACACCGAATGTAAGGTTCAAAACATCATTAGCATCGGTCGCATCAGCATGATCCAATGAACCAAGCAATGTGAACGTATATTCGCCGCTTTGCGCATCGATACCGAATGTAAAGATCGTCTCATTACCAGCTGTACCAACATATTGACCATTTACAATCGCAACCGTCACAGGAACACCATTTGATGTTAATGTCCCGCCAGTCGCCTGTGTTGTATTAAAGCTGAATGAATTCACGCCTGTCACTTCGTAAGATCCAGGACCGTCAAAACCGAACTGACCAACAGCTGTCTCGCTGTCAGTATCACTGCCAGCAGGCGCCGTATCAATATCTGTCTCATCAACGCTCAATGGCTTCACAGAAATCTCAGGCTTTGAGTCAACATCAGCAATGCTGATTGTAAGCTCTGCTGTTTCTTGATCACCATCAAAGTCAGTCAATGTGTATGTAAACACATCTTGAACGGCTGTCGCGTTCGTACCGTTTGATGTGTAGGTATAAGTACCATCTGAATTAAGACGAAGAACACCATGATCACCATTTACAACAGTCGCTGTTCCAGGAACAACTGGATAATCAACACCGTTAAATGTGATCTCTGTCACTGGTGTTGGCGCATCTTCACTTTGCTCATCATTGGTAATAACGTTACCAGATGTACTGTTTTCACCTTCCGCGATTGAGTCCGCGTCGTCATATGCAACTGGCGCATCATCCAAAAGGTTAATTGTAATTGTACCGTCTGCTTCATCGCCGTCACTATCAGAAACCGTAACACCAAACTCTAGCTTAATAAGGTCATTAGGATCAGTCGCATCCGCATGGTCAACATGCTCAAGCAATTCAAACGTGTACTCACCATTATCTTGAATCGTCAGCTCAAACACTTTTGTATTTGTACCAGCAATCATCGCAACATAACCATTTGTTGTCGCTGTAATTTCAACTGGCTGACCACCTGATGTTAACTTATCACCAGCCGCAGAAGAACCGCTCACTGTGATATCACCATTAGGATCAATAGAACCCTGACCATCAAGACCAAAATTAACATCGATTGATTCATTAATAACCATTGGGCCAGGCGTTAAACCTGTTTCATCAACGGTCATCTCTTCCGTCACTGCAACTGGCTCGCCATCTGGCGTCACACGGATAGAAAGTGTCGCTGTATCGCTGTCACCGTCGCTATCAATAAGTGTGTAAGTAAACTCAGCCGTTCCATCCGGATCACCAAGATCAGTCGCTTCAAATGTGTAAGTTCCATCAATATTAAGTGTCAAAACACCCAAATCAGTATTCACAACAGCCGGGGTATTCGCGCTAATCGCAAATGTTTGACCGTTAAAGACAACTTGACTGATCTCATTTGGCGCATCTTGTGAAACATCGTCATTTGCAATCACAGACCCTGTGATGAACTGACCTTCTTCCGCACCATTTTGGTCATCAACCGCGCTAACGCCGTCATCTGCAACTTCTATAGAAACAGTACCCGTAGCACTGTCACCATCTGTGCTTTGAACAGCAAAATCAAAATTCAATGTGATGATGTCATTCGCATCATTACCATCTGGATGATCAAGCGAACCAAACTGCGTGTAAACATACTGACCAGTTTGTGAATTCAACGCCAAAGTGAAGATCGTTGTACCATTTGCAGTCTGGCCAACATAACCATCAGCCGTTTCATTGATAGAAACAGCCTGACCATTTGATGTCAGTGTAATTGGCTGACCATTTACGGTCGCGCTCGTATTATCAGTAGGCTGAACAGAACCAATCTCAACACCAAAGCTTGTGTCGATCGTATCTGAATAAGTAAGGTTCCCATTATCGAAGTTTGTCTCATCAACAGTTCCCTGTGAATCGCCAATCGTTGGAACATCATCCTTAACACCAACAGTAATCGTTGTTGGCGTAATATCATCATCGCTGTCCGCTGCATTCACAGTAAACTCAAGATTAATGATGTCATTCGGATCATTTGGATCTGCATGATCTAATGTTCCGATCAATGTGAACGTATATTCACCATTTGGCTGAACATCCATTGTAAAGATCACTGAACCATCCGGTGTAGTTCCCGTGAAAGTCGTACCATCAAGCGCGACCGTCACTGGCTGACCACCTGATGTAAGTGCATTATTAAGCTGCGAGCCTGATGATGCAAAACTATCAATCGTGATCGTCCCTGGGCCGTCTGTTCCATAATCAACAACAACCTGACCAGTCTCAACAATATTACCATCAACCAAGTCGGTCTCATCAACAAACTCAGAAGCAACCTGCACGTCTGGTTTATCATCAATCGCGCTAACAGTGATGTTTAATGTTGCATCCGCTGTGTCACCGTCTGCATCTGTAATCGTGTAATCAAAGCTATCAACACCTTCTGGATTGTCTGAATTCGCTGTATAGCTGTAAGAACCATTTGGCTGAATTGTCAAAACACCATAAGTGCCTGTAACAACCAAACCAGCCGCAGGAATTGGCTGACCGTTAAATTCTGTAATCACTGGCTGGCCGTCATTACCGCCATCATCATTACTAAGGATATTGCCTGTAACTGTTCCGCTTTCATCAACAGAATTAACATCATCTGTCGCTTCTGGCGCATCATCAGCAATATTAATTGCAATAAAACCGCTATCTGTATCGCCATCACCATCCGTCGCAGTGATACCAAATGACAATGTAATCTCTTCGTTATCATTCGTTGGATCATTGTGATCAATCGCAATATTTTGAACAAAAACATAATCGCCGTTTTGCGGATCAATGCTTAATACAAAGACAGTCTGGCCACCTGGAAGGTTACCAACATAACCATTCGGTGTTTGTGTAATTGTAACTGGCTGACCACCTGATGTAATCGCATTTGGTGTTCCTGTAGCGCCAGTAATCTGAACTGTATCATTCGGCGTCAAGCTACCTGGGTTATCCGCACCAAAATCAACATCAACAGAACCATTAACCGTTGTACCAAGAGGAATGTCTGATTCGTCGATATTTTCAACACCTGCACCTACACTCGGCTCATCATTAATTTCTGGCGCTGAATCAACTACATTAATTGTAATTGTTGAGCTTGCGCTATCACCATCAAAATCAGTCGCAGTCACACCAAAGTTCAATGTGATCGTGTCATTACCAGACGCATGATCAAGCGGTGCAATTTGTGTAAACGTATAGTCACCATTTGTTGCATCAACAACCAAAACAAAAGCAGGCTGACCGTTAGGCAAGTTACCTACATAACCATCTGCTGTTTGAGTAACCGTAATTGTCTGACCATTTGATGTTAGATCACTTGGAACTTCAACCACACCATTCGGCAAAAGCTCACCTGGTGCATCATTACCAAAATCAACATCTAAAGAGTCATTAATCACGATCGGACCACTCTGAAGATCCGCTTCATTAATTGTATTCTCATCCGGTGCAATCGCTTCCGGAGCATCATCAGCAATACCAATAGTCACAACTGTTTCTGCAATGTCACCATCTGAATCACTAGCCTGAACACCAAAACTCAACTGGATAACATCATTCGGGTCTGTCGCATCCGCATGATCCAATGGAAGAAACTGTGTGAAAATATACTCACCAGTCTCTTGGTTTAAGACAAATTCAAAAACAGTATCAGCGCCATTATTAATAGTCGCTGTATAACCATTGTCTGTAGCAACAACGTCAACATCTTGACCACCTGATGTCAAACCACCATCCAAAAGAGAACCGCTAAACGCAAATTCACCAGTTGAAGAAATCGCACCGGGACCATCAGAACCGAAATCGATATTAAGAGTATCACTAACAGTGATCGGACCAAGATCAGTCTCATCTAATAGCTGTGTTTGTGGAGAAAAGATAATCGGATTACCGTCTTCATCCAAAATAAGAAGGTCAGTATCAACAGATGGAAGAGAAAAACTTAAAGCTGTTGGGTTAATAGGACCAACATCTGCCAAAGGGATAATCCCTGTAGAAGCAAAATTACTACCAAATCCAAAACCTGTATTACCAGAAGATCCTGTTGCATCGCCCGCTGCTGGCTCAATACTCGCCAAATCAGACGCCGAAACTTCACCCGCGTCCGGCTCAAGACTCGCAAGCTCTGCTGCTGATGCCTCATCGCCCGCTGCTGGTTCAATATTAGCAACTGTCAAAACTGCATCATCATTTTGCGCAATAACATCACCGGCTTGCTCTGAATTCTCATTACGAACCTGGGTTTGTGGCTCTTCTAGATCATCATCGGAAGGCTCTACATCAAGAATATCTTCAATATTAACGATCTCACCATCACCTGCATCTGCAAGATCGCTTTCACCTGCTGCTTCAATCGCATCACCCACAGCTGCAAACGCTAAAACAGAAGGGACATCCGATTCGATTGATTGTAAGAAATTGTTAAGAGTAAGCTGGCCACCATCTTCAAATGTCATGACCAAATCGCCACAACTTTCAACTAACGAAGAAACATCACCTTCCGCAAAATCAAAAATGTAATTTGTACCAGGATCAAGCGAAATTTCGCTTTTCTCACCAGCCTCCGGACGCGATATAGCGACGAGACTTCCTAGATTTTCAAGATCGCTCATCTCTAACACGCAAGGATTAGATGTATCTTGCGTAATCTTTGACAAATCAAGGATCTTTACACCTTCTGTTGATGGGGTTTGTGACGGGGAATCGGCAGCAGCGTTTGAATTAGCCATATTTTTTACTCTCCTTATTGCACACGAAACAAGTGTTGCTTTAACTTTTTATTAACAGATTGACTAAAAGATTAACAAAAAGTTAATCATTTGTCAACAATTATGTTAATTAAAAGAGCCCCTATATACTTATATATATAAACGCGACTCTTTATACTATTTTTGCTTAAGCCGCTTTATATTGGATTTGTCAGAAAAAGTGAACAAATATTTTACAAAATCCAAAAAAACAAGGGGTTATGCTATCAAAACACCCTAAAGCCAGCTTAAAAACGCGTTTAAAACTGCAACATTCATGCCAAAAAACTATTAGCCAAAGAAACTAATAGTATGTCTTACGCTTGAAACCGATGTGCAAATCAATGATAATAATGAAGAATATTAATAAAACATCATCAATGTGTAATATCACACATTAATAATCGAATAATCTTGGTCTAATATGAGTTTTCAATTTGAACGTTTAAGTGTCCTAATCGTAGAAGACACCGCCCCTATGAGAAAACTAGTCACATCAGTCCTAGAAACACTAGGCGTGGGTAACATTTCAACAGCAAGTGATGGCGAAGAGGGATACTCTAAATTTGCCGAAAATAACCCCGATATCGTTATTATCGACTGGCATATGCTACCTATGAGCGGCATCGAGTTAGTCGATAAAATCCGCAAAGACAAATCATCCCCCAATAAAATGGTTCCAATCGTTATGATGACAGGCTACAGTGCCCTTCCCCGCGTTGCCGAAGCACGCGACACAGGCGCTACAGAATTCCTTGTAAAACCTTTCTCCGCCAATGATTTAGCGCGCAGAATAGCTTACGTCATCAATAAACCAAGAGATTTCATCGAAACTGCCGATTATTTCGGACCAGATCGCCGCAGGCGCGTTGTCCCCGATTACAAAGGACCAAAGCGCCGATCAATAGATTGATAAAATTTTAGATAATTCTAATGTTTGTTTAATAATCTTCGCCTATAATTAGGTTGTTGCAGATTTAAAAGAAATTTAAAAGAAAACTATCAAAATACGACTAGAGCAGAAAACAGGTTTTGAAAATGCAAATAGATATGACACAAGCGACGGAATCTAAGCCAAAAGTAATTAAAGCTAACAAATCGCTACAGGCAAAAGTAGGAACAGGGCCTCTTGATCAAGAAGCCGTTGAAAAATGTCAAATGGTTATCGATAACAATGATGTCGATTTCACACCATTAGCAATGGAATATTTGGATAAATTAAAGAACGCGATTATAACTGCTAAAGATCCTTCAACACCGACGCAAAAAGCGGTTGCCAATATGACCGCGCCCGTTATGGAGCTAAAAGCAAACGCATCCACGTTCAAATACACCCTTATCGGCACGCTCGCAAACGTGATGCTCAGCTTCTTAGAAGGCATAGAAAAAATGGACCAAGACGCAATCGCAATCGTCGAAGCGCACCATAAAACATTAACCGCGATTGTTCTAAAAAAGATGACCGGAAATGGGGGCACCTTCGGTCAACAAATGGAAGAAGAACTCAAAGGCGCCTGTAAACGCTACTTCTCAAGAAAATAATCAAATAATCACTTCAATAAAAAAGACCGCAAATATGATGCGGCCTCTTTGCATGAATCGAAATTCATCGCTAAAAACTCAAACGCTTCGCGCTCTGAATTTGGACTTGTGATGAAATCTTTTCGAACAAATCATCATTAACCGGCGCGTCCAACGCAACCAAACAAATGGCTCCACTTGTCTGATCTTGACGCCCAAGACGGAAATCAGCGACATTCACGCCTTCTTCCCCCAATAATGTTCCAAGCTCACCGATCATACCGGGCTGGTCATCATTTCGAATGAAAATCATATTCGGCTGAAGCGCAACCTCAATCGGCACACCTTCAATATTAACAATACGTGGTTCTTTGCCTGTAAATAGCGTACCAGTCACATTACGCACACGATCGTCAGTTGTAACAATCACATTAATCATAGACCGCCAATTTTTCGCCTCATCATTATAGCTCTGCTTAATCTCGATACCACGACTTTCCGCAATCTGTTTAGCATTCACCATATTGACTGACTCGATTTGCGAACCAAGCAAAGTCGCCAATAATGTCGAAGTAATAGGATCAGTGTTCGTATTACAAATCGTACCCTCATACTCAATCTCTATCTTTTTAATCGTGCTCTCGGTGATCTGCCCAGCAAAGCTACCAAGCTGTTCCGCCAATGTAAGATAAGGCTTAAGCTTGGGTGCATCCTCAGCGGAAATCGAAGGCATATTTAATGCATTCGTCACACCACCATTCACAAGATACTCACTCATCTGCTCTGCAACCTGTAACGCAACATTCACCTGCGCCTCTGTTGTTGCCGCACCAAGATGTGGCGTACAAACAACATTCTCATGCCCAAACAAAACATTTTCTTTCGCTGGCTCAACTTCGAAAACATCTAAAGCAGCACCCGCAACCTTACCACTATCAAGCGCAACTTTAAGATCGGCTTCATTGACGATACCACCGCGCGCACAATTAATAATGCGCACACCATCTTTCATTTGTCCGATTGTCTCTTCACGGATCAAATTCGCCGTATGCTCGTTCTTCGGCACATGAATCGTAATGAAATCCGCACGCGCAAATAACTCATCCAACTCAACCTTCTGAACACCAAGCTCCGCTGCACGCTCTTCGGTTAAAAATGGGTCAAACGCAATTACATTCATCGAAAGGCCAACACCACGGCTCGCCGCGATCCCGCCAATATTTCCGCATCCAATTACACCAAGCACTTTGTTATAAAGCTCAGTCCCCATAAATTTCTTTTTTTCCCACTTTCCAGCGTGAGTTGACTCATTCGCTTGCGGGATTTGACGCGCTAGCGCAAACATCATGGCAATCGCATGCTCCGCTGTCGTGATCGAATTACCGAACGGTGTATTCATGACAACAACACCATTTTCAGTCGCTTTTGGTATATCAACGTTATCAACGCCAATACCGGCACGGCCTACAACCTTAAGGTTTTTGGCAACTTCAAGCACCTCAGGGGTTACAGTCGTTGCGGAACGGATAGCCAAGCCATCATAATTCGGAATAATTTCTAGAAGTTCTTCAGAGGATAGACCGGGTTTGAAATCGACTTCACAGCCATTCTTTTCAAAAATTTCCACAGCCAGAGGATCAAGCTTATCACTGATAAGCACTTTAGGTTTAGACATCAATTTTCTCCTATTTTTGTCTTGTTTAGGCAAACAGGCCTAAGGAAATACCCCCGAATACGTTGATTGTAAAGCTATTTATGTTGAACAAATATAAACGAAAAAAATTACGTTATTTCTATTGAAATTAAGTAATAACTAACTATTTTTATAACAGTTTTTCAAGAAAGGAAATATTACGATGAAAAAACTTCTGATTAGTACTTTAGCACTTGGAATTTTATATTCAGGAAGCGCATTAGCAGCAAATACAATTTCAAAACAAGATGTTCTTGACGCTCAAAAAGCTTGGGGTGAAGGTATCGTTGCCATTAGCGATGTATTCGTCGCTAAAGGAGACTTTAAAGAACGCGCATCACAACACATCAAAGATTTATATGCCTATGACCAAGGTGAAGTTCTTTTTAAGCCAACTTTGGCCTCCGATGATCAATTCCGCGAAACTTTCGACGAAGCTCTTTCATATTTCGTAGGCGGTAAAATTTCCGAAGATGGTGGGTTTGCGATCAAACCATGGTCAAATGTAAGATTTGGTGAACAACAAATCATCACAGATTCAGACTCAGCTATCGCAATGGGTAACTACTTTTTCACACCTGTCGGAAGCGAAGAAGAAACAAAAGTCGAATACACATTCGGCTACGTTAAAGACGAAGACGGCAAAGTTCGCATTAATGTGCATCACTCCTCTTTACCATTCGCAAAGGCCGAATAATTAACGACAAAAATAATTAAATTAAAAAACTCTCTTCCCCGTGAAGAAGGTTTTTTCTTTACATAGGACTCCAAATCTGTCAAATCTCCCCTCGCACATATAAATGCTCTCTTATTTTCAAAGAGATTAGAGCTGTCAGAAATTACCCTTTCCAACATGTTCCGTTTATTAAGGCAGGCCTCATAAGGTCAGCGCGCCGCAATAATGCTGCGCGACAACAGTTGTGAAAGATAAAACAATGAATACATTTGAAGACTTCGGTCTATCCAAAGCCCTGAACACATCGCTACGTAAGATGGATTACAAAGATCCAACGCCGATCCAACAACAAGCCATACCCTTAGCACTTCAAGGAAAAGACATTCTCGGCTCCGCGCAAACAGGAACAGGGAAAACCGCAGCATTTTCAATTCCCATGGTCGAACATTTAATGACCTCCAACGATAATAGCTGCGCTCTGATCCTTACCCCGACCCGCGAATTGGCGAAACAGGTTCTAGATGTTGTTTATCAACTCCTCGGCCCGAAAAGCGGCATTAACACAGCCTTCATCATCGGTGGTGAACCATACCGTAAACAATTCCAACAGCTTGAGCGAAACCCGCGTATCATCGTCGGTACACCAGGCCGTATAAACGACCACCTAGAAAAAGGGTCAATCGACTTAAGCCGCACAAATTTCCTCGTCCTCGATGAAACCGACCGCATGCTCGACATGGGTTTCGGTGTGCAGCTCGACCGCATCGTCAAACACCTACCCAAACAACGCCAAACCTTGATGTTCTCAGCAACACTTCCAAACGGAATTGTCACAATCTCCGATAAATACCTCACAAATCCTGAGCGTGTTTCAGTAGGTGAAACAAACGTGGTCGCGGTTAAAATCAAACAAGAAACCATCCGCATCGAACAACCCGATAAATACCAAGAGCTCCTCGTGCAACTCGCGGAACGCACAGGCACAATCATCATTTTCATCAAAACAAAATATAACGCCGAAAAAATGGCGAAAAAACTACAAGGTGAAGGGCATACTGCCGACGCTTTGCATGGTGATTTGCGCCAACATAAACGCGATAAAGTCATGAAGGGTTTCCGCGATAAGAAATTCCGCATCCTCGTCGCAACAGACATCGCCGCACGCGGATTAGACGTTCCACACATCGAACACGTTATCAATTACGACTTGCCACAAGTTGCCGAAGATTACATCCACCGCATGGGACGCACAGCCCGCGCAGGCGCCGAAGGATCAGCGATCAGCTTTATCTCATCCGCCGAAGGTCGCAAATGGCACGCCATCGAAATGCTGCTTGACCCCGAAGCAGCTATGCACAAATATTCAGAGCCAGAACGCCGCAAAAAAGGCCGCGGCAAACCCTATCGCGGTCGCCCCGAAAGTAAAAAATCAGGCGTTAAAAATGGCGGAGGATATAAAGGCAAAAAAGACGGCTTCAAAAAAGATGCCCCTAAAAAAGACTTTAACAACGATAACGCCGAAAAGCCCAAGAAAAAGCGTAAAGAAAAATACGTCGCTAAAGCAGACCGTGTTAATGACGGACAAAGCACAGACGGATCAAACAAACCCAAAAAGCCGCATTTTAAGAAAAAGAACGATGTGAAATTTAGCGACACCCCTGAAGGCAAATTCGTATCCGACAGGAAGCCAAAAAAGAAAAAAGGCACATCAAACAAACCAAATTCAAAAGCCAAGCCGAAAAAAGGAAAAGGCACATTTTCCGACGGCAACGCCCCGATGAAACGCGTGAAGAAAAAGAAATCACCACAAAGGTAATTCAGAAAATAACCATCCGTCACTTCGCTCCCGAACGATCAAGGGAGCGAAGCACTATAGTATTGATTATATTATGATTTTTACAAATTCATTCCAAAGTTATAACAGGAATAATTCTATAGATAATAATGTGAAAAATTAAATCTAAGCTGCCTCAGCCGCACTTTCTTTCGCTTTCGCCGCTTCATACGCATAGGTCAGCCAAGGGCACAACGCCTCAACATCATCGCCGCTCACCGTCGCGCCACACCAAATACGAAGACCCGCAGGGGCATCACGATATCCGGCGATATCATAAGCAACGCCTTCATCATCCAACAATTTACACATCGCTTTAATAAACGGCGTTTTTGCATCATCGGACAATTCCCCAAACCAAGGATCAACCACCTTCAAACACACAGACGTGGTTGAACGTGTCGCAGGATCACGCGCAAGAAAATCAACCCAATCAGTCTTAGCAACCCAATTTTCAATCGCTTTAAAATTCTCTTGGCTACGCGCAATCGTCGTGCGAAGCCCGCCAATATTACTCACCCAATTCAACGCATCCAAACAATCCGCTACTGCAAGCATAGACGGCGTATTAATCGTCGCGCCCTTAAAGATACCATCAATTAATTTTCCGCCTTTTGTCATACGAAAAATCTTCGGCAAAGGAATATCTGGTGTAAAGCTCTCAAGGCGTTCAACCGCACGCGGAGACAAAACGATCATTCCATGCGCCGCTTCGCCGCCCAAAACCTTCTGCCATGACCATGTTGTCACATCCAGCTTGTCCCAAGGCATATCATAGGCAAACACGGCTGACGTCGCATCACAGAGCGTTAAGCCCTCACGGTCACTCGCAATCCAATCACCATTGGGTACACGCACCCCTGATGTCGTACCATTCCACGCAAATACAATGTCATTATTGGGGTTTGCCGCCGATAAATCCGCAATCTCGCCATAATCAGCCTTGTATTCATTCACATCTTTAAGCTTAAGCTGCTTCACAATGTCGCTCAGCCAGCCCGATGAGAAACTCTCCCACGCATACACGTCCACAGGACGCTGGCTTAACATGCTCCACATCGCCATCTCAAACGCGCCAGTATCCGACGCAGGGACAATTCCAACTTTATAATCATCAGGAATACCCAAAATCTCTTTTTGCTTATCAATCGCCTCCTTAAGCTGCGCTTTAAGCGGTCCAGCGCGGTGTGATCGACCCAACATCGCTAAGCTTGCAACGTCTTCAAAATTCCACCCAGGACGCTTTGCACACGGCCCAGAAGAAAAACATGGGTTTTTAGGCTTATTTGATGGCTTATTCATGATGTTTAAATCCTTTTCATTTACGCTATAATCAGATAGAAAAATTTAATGCCGTCGTCTAGCCTTTATTTCCTGATCAAGGATAAAAATATTCACGAAAGAAACCGATATGAGTGCCATTTTAACTCTCGTTGCAAGCGATACGAAAAAACCGATCAATAAATCACATTTTAAAGAAGCCGCAGAAATTGCAAAATTCTATAATCTAGAAATCTCTGGTAAGCCAAGCTGGCTAGAGGCGGATAAGGCCGCCGATATCGTTATGTCCGATACACTCAGCACACCTTTAATCGCACATTTTCGTGAAAAACTCGACGAAGACAAAATCGACTTATTCATAAGTGAGCCTGGCAATCGTCGCAAAAAACTCCTCCTTGCGGATATGGATTCCACAATCGTCGCCGAAGAAACCTTAGACGAGCTTGCAGCCTTCGCTGGCCTCAAAGACCAAGTCGCAGAAATCACCGCAAAAGCCATGAACGGCGAGCTAGACTTTCATGGCGCAGTAAAAGAACGTGTCGGCCTTCTCAAAGGCTTAAGCACCGATGCACTGGATAAAACCCTTGAAGCCACAATCGTCAATCCTGGCGCAAAGATATTAGTGCAAACCATGCAAGCCCACGATGCAACCTGCGTCCTCGTCAGCGGCGGCTTCACAGTTTTCACCCAACCTGTCGCCGATATCGTCGGCTTCGACCACAATCACGGCAATACACTCGGCATCGAATCAACAGAGCTAACGGGCGAAGTCATCGACCCCATTCTCGACAAATTCGCAAAAGTCGAATTCCTTGACCAATATTGCAAAGATTTGGCTATCAATGCTGATGACTGCATGACAATCGGCGACGGCGCCAACGACCTCCCCATGCTAAAAAAAGCAGGCCTAGGCGTCGGTTACTACGCCAAACCATCCGTCGCATCCGAACTCAAAAACATCATAAAACACGGCGACCTCTCCGCCCCACTTTACGCTCAAGGCTATACGGACAAAGAGATTAAGCGGTTTTGATTAACCATAATCGCTAAACGCTTCTTTAACCCCCTACACATATACTCATAGAGTCGGTATACTCCTAACCTAACCGCACACTGCGTTTCTTTTTTAATCATCGAATAGCTTGGATAAGACTATGAGTGAACAGTGGCAATATTTGGTTACAGACGGGGAATTAGAAGACCTTATCACGGCATATTGTAATGACTTTACCCGCCTCGCAAAGGCCGGGCGCTTTGGCCCGATTGCCGGACGTGACCGCGAAGTCGATGAAACCATTCTTATCCTCCTTCAAAAAGGACGCAAAAACGCGGTTCTTCTTGCCCCTGCTGGGGTTGGTAAGACAGCTATGGTTGTCGCACTTGCCCAAAAAATTGCAGATGAAGATGTCCCTGACTACTTACTAGATGCTCGCGTCATTGAAATTGATATGGCCCGCATGGCTGCGGGAACAAACTCCCCCGCGGAATTCCAAGAACGCTTCATCCCTCTGTGTAAAGGGATCGCTGAACGCTACCATAATACCGAAAACAACCGCTATCTCCTGTTCATTGATGAAATCCATCAGATCATGCCAACCTGTAGAGGTAGCTCATACGCGGGTCTATCGGATGTAATGAAACCATATCTTACGGCAGGGGACCTTATGGTCATCGGTGCGACCACATTGGATGAATTCCGCATGTATGTTGCCGAAGACCCCGCGCTTGATCGTCGTTTCCAAAAAGTTTTCTTAAATGTGCCAAACACCGAAGAAACCTACACAATTCTAAAAGCCGTCTTAGGCGGGCATGAAAAACATCACGGCATTACTGTGTCGAACTTCTGTCTCATGCTAATTGTCTATTTAACAAACGAGCATATGCGCAAACGTAACCAACCGGATAAATCGATCATTACGCTTGATTCCTCGATGGCGTATCACGTTAAAACACATGGCGCAGGCGGTGAATTAAGCATTGAATCTATCTATTATATGACAGGACGCGAAACAGGCCTGAATAAACAGGCCCTCCACGATGAAAAACTTGTCCAGCGTATCCACAAACATGTCCAAGAATTAGAGGGCCACGGCCACACTTATTCAATTTAAAAATTAAACAACCGCTTTAAACACTTTAAAACCATTTTGTTGCGCCAGCACTTCAACGTTGAAAAACACATCATTCAAAACTGCCTCATACGGCAACTGATTATTCGCGACCATATAAAGCGCACCGTTACGCTTTAAACTTTTCGCTGCAACCCTTATAAAATCAGCGCCAATACCACTATCGGTCTTTTTCCCCTCATGAAATGGCGGATTCATAATAATCGCATCTAGCTTGGCTGGAATATTACTAGCTTGGCGCAGATCCATCCACAAATAATCAGCGCGCTTATCATCCAAATTTTGATCCGCTACATGCAGTGCGCGCGCATCCGCATCAATCGCATAGGCCGTTTTTACGCGATCATTTTGCTGCAATATATGCTGCAGCAAAAAACCATATCCACATCCAAAATCAGCAATATTACCTTTTAAATCTTGCGGAACATGCTGCGCTAAAATCGCGCTACCCACATCAATTTTATTCCACCCATAAACACCTGGTTGCGATATAAAATTAATTTTATCAATGCTTTGCACACAACCTTCCAATATTGAGTTTTCAACAAACGTAATATCAACATCATTATTTTTAACCTGCACAAATCGTGATTTATATTTCGAAATTTGCTGCACAATTTCTGCATTAAATTGCTGCATTATTTTTTGCAGACGCTTTCCGCCTGATTGATTTTCACACGCGCAAAATAAATCACCACCCTGCTCAAGAATTTGCAAAGATCGCGCAATCAAATAACGCGCCTCAATCATATTTTTAGGAACAAGTAAGTAAATAACATCATAAGATTGATCAACATCCTCAATACGCTGAAAAACTTCGTGATCTGATAAGTGTGTCGCATACGGCTTAAACCATTGCACGCAATCAACCTGGCTAGAAAAACGTTCATGATATTGCGCATTCACAAATAAAGCACGGCCATCATTATCGGATACGTCACTCGTATCCAACCCATACACCAATGCCTGAAGAGCCATATCCATGGCTCTTTAGATAGAATATTTAAGCTGAAAATTAAAGATATTTATGCAATCAAGTTACCATTAGAAACCAAATCACTGAGGCTATCAGAAACACCGCCTTCTATAATCGCCATCGCAGCAAACCCTGTTCCATCACCTGCTGCATTAATCTGGATCTCTGTGTCATTACCATTTTGTACCAACTGCACAAAATCGGTAATAACATCACTAAGGTCATCACCAAAATCCAACACAAGCGATAAATCAATCACATCGCCGCCTGCACCCACGTCAAACCCATGAATGACATCAACTAAATTATCCGCTACATCAAAACGAATAATATCAGACCCTGAACCACCAAAAATCTGATCTAAACCATCGCCAACAATAAGGATATCATCGCCACCTTCACCATAAAGGCTATCGTTACCAGCACCCCCAATAATCGTATCAGAACCAGTCTCGCTTGCATCAACGCGAATTTCATTAATATTCAAATCAAACAAAACATCTTCAAAATCCGCATCACCCAAATTCGGTAAATCCTCAAAACCAATGCGCAAAACATCCGTCACACCATCGCTGGCCTGACCAGAAACAACATGCGTCTTATTATCAGGATTAATGCTATTATCACCGTCACGCGGCGTCGTGTGGTATGTTGGGCCGCTCAAAACAACTTCAGTTACACCATCATTATAGACAGTTGAGAGCATATCACCATCATCATTGATATTCCCGATACGCTCATTCGCACCACCATAATCGTAAATAATCGAAACATTATTATCACCCTCAATGTCCAAACCGTTATAGCTGTCATTGACACGAAAACCATTCGCAATAATAAAAAATCCAAACTCACCACCATCACTACCAGTTGGAATATCTATCGTTGTTATGTTATCAAATCCGGCATCCTTTACGTTTGCCCATAACACATCAATATTTTGAATATCGCCATTATTTGCAACTTCATAAATCGCCAGCGTATTTTTATATCCTGCGCGCCCCTTCAAAAACGTTAGCTCCGCCGTCGCCTCATAATTTACAGATAAATTATCACCATTAATACCCAGCGAAGATGTGCCTGGCGGTACTAAATCAACAATATTCGTTCCCTCAACTAAGTCAGGAAAACTGATATTATCTAAGAACTCCTTATCAAGATCACGAAGGCCAAGATCACTCCCACCAAAGAGAATATCATCACCCTCACCACCGGTAATCATATCATTACCGATACCGCCAAAAATCTGGTCATTACCGCTACCACCCATAAGATCGTCATCACCACCACCGCCATCGATAATGTCATTACCAGGCGCACCATCAATAAAATCATTACCATTATTGGACCAAAGAATATCATCACCAGCGCCACCTAAAATGGTCACATCACCATATTCGATATCCGCATCAGCAAGGTTAATAACATCACCGCCATTACCGGCAATAAAAAATTCAATATTTTTAATAAGCTGGACACCAACATCATTTGTAATAGTGATAAAATCACCAAGGCTCGTCATAGAAAAAAAATCCATACCCCCAAGGCCGTCATAAACGCTTGAATTCACATTATATTCGTCATCAATCAAAATTGATTTACTGCTATATGGATTGGTCAATGTCGTTGTGACAACCTGAATGGTACCGTCATTAAAACTGATAAAATCATTACCGTTAGTATTCATTAAAAAATATCCCCTTTGCCCAACGCTTAAACACGTTTTTTATTATGTATAATATATTAGGATAGTGTGATTTAGTTAATATTTTATGTAAATTAATATAAACTATTTCTTTTTTTTTATATTCAGCTTATGTCTGTCTCATAAATTTCAAAAAAGAAACATAAAGGCCCCACCATGGGACAAGCCAAGCCCGCCGAAAACCCAAAAAGCGATCTCACCAACGGACCCGTCAAAAACCATCTCATCCGCTTAACAATCCCAATGATATGGGGACTCTTAGCAATAATCGCTGTTCAACTTGTCGACACCTATTTCATCGCGCTCTTGGGCGATACAGACGTCTTAGCCGGAATATCCCTCACTTTTCCAGTCACAATGATCATCTCACACATCGTATTCGGCATTAACATCGCAATGTCATCCAATATTTCCCGACTTTTAGGCGAAAAAAAACACGATGAAGCCAAAATCGTAGTTCTCCACGGCATCATCATGGCATTCACCGCCGCCCTCATTGTCGCCGTTTTAACATTTTTAATGCTTGAACCAATCTTCAAACTGCTTGGCGCCGATGAAACAACCATGCCCGTCGTTAAAGATTACATGCCGCTCTGGCTTATCGCATCGGTTCTCTTATCTGTTCCTGTCAACGGTAACTCCGCAATTCGCGCCTCCGGCGATTCCGTAACATCCGCCATCGTCATGACATGCGCCGCGCTCATCAATCTCATCCTTGATCCTATTTTAATCTTCGGATTACTAGGCTTCCCCGCAATGGGCGTCGAAGGCGCAGCATTAGCAACATTAATCGCCTATAGCGGCTGTATGGTCATTGGTCTCTATTTCTTGGTTATCCGCAAAAAACTAATCGCCACAGACGGCCTTCATCTCGATAAATTCAAATCATCCATGAAACGCTTCATCCCAATCGCAATCCCAGCGGGCCTTGCAAATATTATCGGACCCGGAACAAATGCGATCATCATCGCCCTCCTCGCAGGATACGGAAACGAAGCCGTGGCAGCAATGGGAATCGCAAGCCGCGTAGAAGCCTTCGCGCTTCTTATCGTGATCGCCCTATCGCTTGGAATGTCACCAATTATCGGTCAAAACTGGGGCGCGCAAAAATTCAAACGTGTCAATAAAGCTATCAACCTCTCTATAAGCTTTAACTTTTTCTGGTCATTCCTGATTGCCGGAATATTCGCTCTCTTTGCTTCAAACATAGCCTCCGCTTTCAGCGACGATAAAGCTGTCATTGAATACACCAAGCTCTTTTTCTGGATCGTACCAATCTCTTATGCCTTTGGAAATCTGGTCATGGGATGGTCTTCCGCATTCAACGCCATGGGCCTTCCACAAAAAGCATTCATGCTTATTGTTATCAAATCACTTCTCATAACAATTCCAGCTGTCTATATCGGATCTATTATAAATGGTGTAACAGGGATCTTCGCTGCCCTCGCGATTGCAAATTTCCTCTCCGGCGCAATCCTGCACACACTGAGCCGCCGCAGTTGCACCGCCAAACAAAAAGACTGCAACTTAGAAGAACAAGAAGCTTAGGAAAGCGCATTCATGGATTGAATAAGCCTATAACCACTTAAATATGCCGCCTCAACGCGACCCTTAATCAACCAATCCCCGCACACACCCAGCTTAAGCTCAGGATCAATCAAATATGCATCACCTTGCGCTTCCGGCGCAGACGCATATCTCCAGCGATGAAACCCAAGCACCTCATAATCAGGCAATTTTCTGACTAAACCATGAAGCGCCTCTATCATCGCCTTCTTCGCGCCCTCAACATCTTCTATATGCTCTTCCGCCCAATCATTAGTCGATTGAACCACAAGCGAAGCTTCCGTTTCCCGCTCAGGCTTATGCGAGTTAAGCGCAATCCATCCAATCGGTGAATTCTTAACCTCTGCCGCTTGCCACCCATTCATCCACGGCCCCTTTAACCCAAGCATCAATGTATAATTCCCATCCATCTTTGCATCGGCAATACGCGCATAATCTTTGAAATGCGAAGGAATTAGATTCGCCGCCTGATGCGACGGTGCAGAAGAGATAACCCAATCAAACGGCCCATAAGCCTCGCCATCTTTGGCATGCAAAACCCAACCCGCATCCGTCTCTTCCAATCGCGCAACCTCAACCTGAATAGACAAATTAATATCTTTGGCTAAGGTTTTGACAAGCATATTCATCCGCGGGGCCACCACATAATGCGGCTCAAACCAATCACGCTTATAAGGCTTCTCATCCATTTCCAATGTTACAACCTTCGGGTGCCATTCTTGTACCAAACCATTTTCAATATGCGGTTTCAAAAAACCGTGAAATTCTGGGCTTCGCGCCGTAAAATATTGCGCCCCGTGATCAAATTGGTATGGATCGGCATACCGCGTTGACATCCGCCCGCCTGCTCCGCGCGCCTTTTCAAACACGCTAACGTCGGCTACATCCTTTAATCCGTTGGCCACCGTCAATCCCGATAAACCCGCCCCAATCACTGCAATCTTCATAATTCTTTCCTCTCAAATCCTTAAATAATCCTTTTGTTTTGGAAAGCAAACCTGTATCACATGCATTGAAATAAAATTACTTATAAAAGTACGGAACAAAAGTATGTCGGATAAACTTAGAAATATTGCAATTATCGCCCACGTTGACCACGGGAAAACAACCCTAATCGACTCTATCATGCAACAAAGCGGCATGTTCCGTGAAAACCAAGCCGTCGAAGAACGTGCAATGGATTCCGGCGAACTCGAAAAAGAACGCGGTATTACAATTTTGGCGAAACCGACATCTGTTGAATGGGAAGACACCCGCATCAATATCATAGATACACCCGGCCACGCCGATTTTGGCGGCGAAGTAGAACGCGTCCTTCACATGGCTGATGGTGTTATCTTACTTACAGATGCCGCCGAAGGCCCAATGCCACAGACATAATTCGTCCTCGGTAAAGCCCTTGCCCAAGGCCTAAAGCCTATTGTCATCATCAACAAAATTGACCGTCCCGATGGACGCCCCGAAGAAGTCGTCGACGAAGTCTTCGATCTATTCGTCTCCCTAGACGCCAATGATGATCAGCTAGACTTCCCAATCCTATACGCCTCTGGCCGTGATGGATGGTGCGTGAAAGATCTCGCAGATCCTCGTGATAACCTCCACCCATTGCTTGATCTCGTGCTTGAACATGTCGAACCACCAAAAGGCGACAAAGACGCGCCATTCGCGATGCTCGCCACGCTCCTTGACTCCGATCCATTTTTAGGGCGCTGTCTGACTGGATGCGTTATCCAAGGCTCCGCTAAGGTTAATGACACCGTTAAAGCCCTCGACCTTAATGGCACAGTGGTTGAAAACGGACGCCTTACAAAACTCCTTACATTCGATGGCACCGAACGTGTGCCGGTTACCGAAGTAAACGTAGGTGACATTATATGTATTGCTGGCCTGACTAAAACATCGGTTGCCGATACAATCGGCTCACCTGCACTGGATACACCGGTTCAATCAACACCCATCGATCCGCCGACAATGGCGGTGATGATCAGCGTAAATGACTCTCCATTTGCAGGCCAAGAAGGCAAAAAAGTAACATCCACCATGATCCGCGAACGCCTAATGGCCGAAGCTGAAGTCAACGTGGCAATCACTTATGCCGAATCCGACAACAAAGATTCCTTCGAAATTGGTGGACGCGGAGAGCTCCAACTCGGTGTTCTGATCGAACAAATGCGTCGCGAAGGATTCGAACTCACAGTTTCACGCCCTAAGGTCCTCTATAAAGACATTGACGGACAACGCCATGAACCCATTGAAGAAGTCACAATCGATGTCGATGAAGAATACTCATCGACCGTTGTCGACAAAATGAACCGTCGCAAAGCCGAAATGACCGACATGCGTTCATCTGGCGCAGGCAAAACACGTATTACCTTCCTCGCACCATCACGAGGCCTGATCGGATATCAATCACAATTCATGACTGATACACGCGGAACAGGCGTCTTCAACCGCGTCTTCCATGATTACGCCCCCTATAAAGGCGATATTCCACAACGCACCAAAGGTACACTGATCGCAATGGAGCAAGGAACAGCTGTGGCCTATGCTATCTTCGGTCTGCAAGATCGCGGCGTGATGTTTATTGGCCACCAAACCCCCGTCTATGGCGGCATGATCGTTGGTGAACATTCTAGAGAAAACGACCTTGAAGTTAACGTCCTAAAAGGGAAAAAACTCACTAACGTCCGCGCATCAGGAACCGATGACGCCGTCACACTAACCCCACCACGCAAAATGTCCCTCGAAGACATGATGGCCTACATCAATGATGACGAACTGCTTGAAGTAACGCCCACATCGCTACGCTTGCGTAAACTTCATCTTTGCCCGCATGAACGCAAAAAGGCATTACGCGCAAGAGAGAGCGCATAAAATAAACTGGTAAGGCGCTGCAACAAACAATATCTGTACAAATACCAGAGTTTGCTTGCACTTCGGCATAATTTTTTGAGACTATAAGAGTGTATATAACAAAGAGGCTTTAAATGCTCGCGCCATCACCAACGCCTGTCAGGGACAAAAAATACTTCAAATCACTTGCAAAACATTGCTCGCAATATCGCGGCGCCGATACAATCCGGAGCATCGCACAAGCATCGACCACATTCGTACTCTTTGCACTAGCAATGTTTGCAGTTTATACATGCGTCATCAATAATTATTGGCTGGCATATGCCGCCCTGCTATTACCAACCGCAGGATTACTGGTCAGAGTTTTCATCGTTCAACATGATTGCGGCCACGGGTCTTATTTTAAAAAGAAATCACACAACGCATGGATGGGCCGTTTCACAAGTCTTCTAACCTGGACCCCCTATAGCTTTTGGCGCAAAACACACAATTTACATCACGCAGCCTCTGGAAATTTAGATCGCCGCGGATATGGCGGCATTGAAACCATGACTGTCAGCGAATTCAAATTATTAACACCAATTCAGCAAAAGCTTTACCGCCTCTATCGCAATGCTTACCTAACACTCGGCCTTGGCACTCCCTTTTACACAATCATCATGCAGCGCTTCATGGTTAGCGAGCCACTGTTACCGCAATTCTCGGAAAAACACGACCTAAAAGATTACTGGAAAAGCATCCATTCAACCAACCTCGCATTACTTGTAACATATGGCGTTATCGGCTCTTTTATTGGATTTACAACCTTGATCATTACATATTTACCCGTTTTATTTTTAACATCCATAATCGGTGGCTGGCTATTTTTCGTGCAGCACCAATTCGAGGAAACCTATTGGGAGAATGATAAAGAATGGGATTATAACGAAGCCGCATTAATGAGCAGCTCTTACTATGTCATGCCCAAAATTCTGCAATGGTTTACCGGCAATATCGGCATTCACCACGTGCATCACTTGAATGCAAATATCCCTAATTATCGCCTACAAGATTGCGTTGATGCATGCTCTGACCTCGACAACATGAACCGCCTTACTTTACGCGAAAGCCTTACTTGCATCCCGCTCGCCCTATGGGACGAAGATGACAAAAAACTCATAAGCTTTAAAGATATGGACATCAAACAAGCCGCTTAGCAGTAACAATATCTCGAAATATCTATATTGACGTGATTAACAAGGGCACAATCTAATAATCATAACAACGCAGTTGGCTACGCGGACGATCAAATTGGCATCGCTGAAAACGCGGGGAAATCGCGTTTAATTCAACCGCACTCAAGGTGTTATAACGCTGCTGCTCCAACAAAAGCGTATTAAATGTCTCTGCAAAAGCAAGACGCGCCTCATCCTCATCTAATCGCCCTGTCTCAACTTTTCGGGCCAACACCTTACCCGATAAAATATATTCACTAGCAAAACTATCGCGTTTTAATGACGGCTCACTGTCTAATTTCTCGCTCAAGCACGCAATCTCATCAACAAAACGCTCATGCATATCTGCACATTGCGCCTGTAAACTTTCGGTCGTGGTACACGCCGCACATAACAAAACTAATCCTAATGCTGCAAATACCTTCATAGTTGCTTTTCTTCCAACTCTAACCAACGCGCCTCATATCGTTCCAACTTCGCTTGAGCGTCCTCTAACGCGCATGTCGCCTTATGAAAGCCTTTTGGGTCTTCTTTAAAGAAACCACCTTGTGACAGCTTGTCTGAAAGCATCACAATTTCTTCTTCAGCAGCCTCAATCTTCGTCGGCAAATTATTCAACTCACGCTGATCTTTATATGTTAATTTTACTTTCGGTTGTGAAGGCGCTTTTTTGACACTCTCCTGAACGTCATCCCCTTCTGACTTAGCTTTCACTTGCGGTACTTGAGCCTCTGACAACTCAGCCTTTTGCGACTGCCCCGCATTCTTTTTCATTTCCAAATAATCGGAATAACCACCGATCACATTGTCAATTTTACCATTCCCCTCAAACGCTAAAATACGCGTCACCGTCTGATCAAGAAAATCACGATCATGACTAACAACAATCAACGTACCTTTATATTGCGAGAGTATCTCCTCAAGCATATCAAGCGTATCCATATCCAAATCATTAGTCGGCTCATCTAAAATAAGGCATGTTTGTGGATTGGCTAAAATCTTTGCAAGCATCAAGCGGTTTTTCTGTCCACCCGAAAGCTGTGAGACCTTATCCTGCGCACGCGCTGGATCAAACATGAAATCCTTAAGGTAACCACACACATGGCGCTGCTTACCCATCACATCAATATAATCACCACCGCCAGGTGATAATGTTTTCTTTAAGCTATCCGTCGGGTCAAGGTCGCTACGCTTTTGATCAAAATACGAAAACTCCATCTCTTTGCGCACTTTCACACGCCCTTGATCCGGCTCTAATTCCTTTAGCAGCATCTTTAAAAACGTTGTCTTACCCGACCCGTTCTTTCCCAAAATCCCAATTCGCTCACCGCGCTGAATTCTCAAAGAAAACCCATCAAGCACAACCAAATCATCACTGCCGTCTTCTTTGGCAAAACTCTTATGCACCTTGTAAAATTCACACACAATTTTTGAAGTCGCATCAATATTATCAATAGGTTTAAGATCAATTTTCTGCGTCGCTCTACGATACGATGACTGGTCTGCCTTCAGCTTATCACGCATCTCTTTAACTTGCGCAAGCCTCCGCACATTACGTTTCACACGCGCTTTCACGCCACGTGACGCCCATTTCACTTCCAACTCAACCGCTGATTTGCGATTCGATAATTCCCGCTCTTCCTGCTCAAGCAGCATCGTCGACCACTCATCAAAATATTTGAACCCACGCGGGCTAATTTTAAGGCTCCCGCGGTCTAACCAAAAAACTTGATCCGTAATATTCGCTAAAAATGTGCGATCATGCGAAATACAAAGCAACGTGCCGCGATAACTATTAAGATACTCTTCCAACCATTCAATCGCTTCTAGGTCTAAATGGTTCGTGGGCTCATCCAGCAAAAGAATATCCGGCTCTTCCACCAATGCCCTTGCCAACCCTGCCCGTCGCACCTGCCCACCAGAAAGTCTTGTCATCTGGGCATTCACATCCAAATGCAAAGCTTCAGCGACGATATCAACCTTATATCCGTAAAGCTCTTTTTCTTCTTCCTTAATCTCTTCAAAGATATAATCAAAAACGCTTTGCCCCTCTTTGGGGACAACATCCTGTTTCAAATACCCAATCGTCGTCCCCGGCTCTTCCCAGCGATCACCATCGTCAAGCTCTTGCGCGCCAGTAATGATATTCATCAGTGTCGATTTACCCGCACCATTTTTACCCACCAACGCAATACGCGCGCGTTCGTGGATGTTAAAGGATAAATCCTCAAACACAGGCTCTTCGGAATAACGCACCATGGCGTCTTTAACTGATAATAAAAGTGGTGGTGGCATAACGATGATATATGTAGCCGCCCATGACCCGAAAGGCAAAGAAATAAGAAGCAATTTCAAATTGCTATGCTATAAAATCGCTTATGCCAGATAATAAATACGAACATGACATTCAAAACTTACAAGAAACTGTTGCCCACCAGGACCAACAGATCAATGACCTTAGCGATATGATCATCGCCCAAGGCAGCGCCATAGACGCGCTCAAAAAAGAAGTCAACAAGCTTCAGGGCAAACTAGAACAGATGGGCGATGACGCCCCCGAGGCCGACCAAAAACCCCCGCATTACTAGGCCTCACTTCGAGGTCATAAGTTTTAACTTCTCTGCACGGCTCAATTTCTTAATCGCCATCTCACGTTTACTCGCATGACTGCGATCATTACATTTTTCACAATAAACAACCTCAAACGGCCCACGACCCTTGGTATATTTCGCGCCTGTACCTTCGCTATGCGCCACCACACGCGCATCCAGATTATTGGTGATACCTGTATAAAAAGTCTCATCCGCGCATTTCAAAATATAAACCACCCAAGTCATAAATTTATGATACAACACGATCCATGAGTAACAAGACAAACAAACCATATGATGTCATCGTAATCGGCGCAGGTGCAGCGGGCCTAATGTGCGCAATAACCGCAGGCCAGCGCGGGCGCAAAACATTGCTCATCGAACATTCCAAAAAGATCGGCGAGAAAATTAGAATTTCCGGTGGCGGGCGCTGCAACTTCACCAACCTCCATGCAAAACCTGAAAACTTCCTCTCCGGCAACCCGCATTTCTGCAAATCTGCTCTCGCCCAGTATGACCAGCATGACTTTATTACACTCGTGGAAAAGCATGCCATCAAATATCACGAAAAGAAATTAGGTCAGCTTTTCTGTGACAATAGCGCAACCCAAATCATTGATATGTTGGTGGATGAATGTAAAAAATCCCAAGTCACTATCGCTTTAGAAACAACTGTGAATAACGTGGATAAATCAAACGACACCTACACCATTCAAACCGATCAAGGCACACTAACCTGCGAAAGCTTGGTTATCGCAAGCGGCGGCCTGTCTATCCCCAAAATTGGCGCAACCAGATTCGGATACGATATCGCTAAACAATTCGGACTAAAAGTCCTCGAAACCTTCCCCGCTCTCGTGCCTTTCACATTCCAAACTAACATTCTAGAACGCTGCAAATCCTTAAGTGGCTTATCCGTTGAAGCATCCGTATCATGCAACGGTGCAACATTTGATGAAGGACTTCTTTTCACCCACCGCGGCCTAAGCGGCCCCAGTATTTTACAAATCAGCTCCTATTGGAAAGAGGGGGACGCAATCACCGTCAATTTAGCCCCTGAGACCGATATGTTAGAATTTTTCAAAAATAGACGCGAAACCAACCCTAAACAAGACATCGAAACAGCCCTTAGCCATATTCTTCCCGCACGCCTCGCCGAACATATTTGCGAAGACACCAAAATCGTTGGTCGCCTAACCGAGCTAGGCAATAAGAAAATCGAAACACTCGCCGCTGCTGTCAACGACTGGCGCATAAAACCCGCCGGAACAGAAGGATACCGCACCGCCGAAGTTACCCTGCGTGGTGTGGATACGAACGAAATATCATCCAAAACCATGGAAACACGCAAGCATCCTGGTTTATACTTCATTGGTGAAGTCGTAGATGTTACTGGGCATTTGGGCGGCTATAATTTTCAATGGGCATGGTCCTCGGGCTTTGTCGCTGGCATAAACGCCTAAGATAGATAAGTGTAAGGGTTAATGGTGACACAACCAAAAACAGATGAGCTCTTCAAACTCGACCACGATAATTTCACGCTCGAAATCATCGAAGGTAAAGTAACCAAAACACATCTGCTCCATGAAATTCAAAACATCGATCCAAACAACGCACTCCCCGCAGAAGAACAAAAACAGCAAACAAAAAATAAACGCGCACTCTGGCTAACAACGACATCAGGCGATGATTACTATTTCATCGTCAATGCCCGCATTCCATTAGAAGAAGGCCAAACCATAAAAATTCTTGCCTCCATCGGGACAAAAACCCAAGCTTTAATCATCTATGATAACGAAGAAAAACAACGTTTTACAAACGCCTCAATCATCAGTCTCGCCTTCTACGAAGCACAAATGCTAAACACTTTCTTATTCATAGGCGCAGCCATAGGCATCTTTTTTGCAATGGGTCCTGCCATCATAAGTGCGCTCTACACAGGATTGATCTTATTTATTGCTATGCGATGGTTCACACGTTTGGGTTTCTACAAAAAGAAAATAGACACCATCAAAGAAAAACACTTCAAAATCGAAGATAACGACTAAAAGGCCATGCAATGACAACCATCTACGGCATCAAAAATTGTGACACCATGAAAAAAGCATTCGTTTGGTTGAATGGCCAAACCATAAGCTATGAATTTCACGATTATAAAAAACAAGGCGTCGATGAAAAAATCTTAAACCAAGCCATCAACGAACATGGATGGGAAAATGTCATTAATAAACGTGGCACGACTTGGCGTAACCTGCCCGACCGCGTCAAAGAAACAATGGACAATACCAAAGCAATCAATATTGCTCACGAAAACTCAAGCATCATAAAACGCCCATTACTACTGCATAATGGTCAAACCCATCTCGGCTTCAAATCCGAAACATATGCCGAAATTTTCCAAGGCATTTGATATAAAGATTTTCAACACTATGTCATTATCATGACAATAACAGACAGTGAAATCATAGAAATGGCGTGGTGCGATGATACATCTTTTGATGCAATTCAATCCATCACAGGAATGCCAGAAAAAGACGTCATCAAATTAATGCGCTCAAACATGAAGCCAAGCAGCTTTCGTATGTGGAGAAAACGCGTTTCAGGCCGCAAAGCAAAACATGAAAAATGCCGTAAAGAACCAAATGAAAATCAAAATGATGGCTCGCTACCGTCCGACTGAGATATAATCAAAACCTAACTCTTGCATATCATCACGGCCGTAAACATTACGCAGGTCAGCAACAATTTTACCCTTCATAGCCTCACTAATACGCTTTAAATCAAGCGCGCGAAATTGATTCCATTCCGTCAAAATAACAATAATATCAGCATCTTGTGCTGTGTCATACGAATCTTGACACCACTCAACATTCTCAATCAACTCACGCGCGCTATTCATGGCTTCGGGGTCAAATGCTTTAATTTTCGCGCCTGCCTGCTGCAAAACAGGGATAATTGTCAAAGACGGCGCATCACGCATATCATCAGTATTCGGCTTAAACGCAACCCCCAGCACACCAATCACTTTGCCACGAACATCACCACCCGCAGCATCAATAATCTTATCAGCCATACGCGATTTACGATCTTCATTCACCGAAACAACTGTTTCAACAATACGCTGAGGCGCGCCATATTTTTGACCTGCACGTGTCAAAGCAAGCGTATCTTTAGGAAAACATGACCCACCATATCCAGGACCTGCATGTAAAAATTTTGACCCAATACGCCCATCAAGCCCAATACCTTTAGACACTTGCTGAACATCGGCACCAACCTGCTCGCAGAGATCTGCAATCTCATTAATAAAGGTAATCTTCGTCGCCAAAAATGCATTCGCCGCATATTTGATAACTTCCGCCGTCTCACACTTAGTAAATAAAATTGGTGTCTCATTAATATAAAGCGGACGATATACCTCGTTCATAACACTCTGCGCACGATCCGATGACGTACCAACAACAACACGATCAGGACGCATAAAATCATCAATCGCCGCACCTTCTCGCAAAAATTCAGGATTCGATGCCACATCAAAATCCGCGTCCGGGTTTTCTTCACGAATAATGGTCTCAACTTCACGCGCGGTACCAACCGGGACCGTAGACTTGTTAACCACCACTGTATAACCTTCAAGATTCTGCGCAATCTCCCGCGCAGCGCCATGAACAAAAGAAAGATCCGCATCACGACAATAACGACGCGACGGTGTTCCAACCGCAATAAACACAGCCTCTGATCCTTTAACAGCCTCAGAGATATCTGTCGTAAATGAAATACGACCCGAATCAATCTGACGTCTCAAGAGAGCATCCAAACCCGGTTCAAAAATTGGAATCTCACCATTTTTAAGCTGAGCAACCTTGTTTTCATCCATATCAACACAGACAACATGATGCCCAAACTCCGCAAAACAAACACCGGATACTAAACCAACATATCCCGTACCAACCATTCCAATGCGCATAAAATATTTCCTAAGTCTATGTTGCTATGTGTCTTTGTTACTATTGCTTTGCAGCAATTAAAATTTACCCTTATGTAGCACCTTTACCACATAACACAACAAAAATTGTTTTAATGATAATGACGATATCACCCCAAAATGACCAATTACGAACATACCATCGATCCCAAACAACACGCCGCATAAAACTAGTTTCACTACGACCGCTCACCTGCCACAACCCAGTTAAACCTGGACGCATTGTCTCATAATATTTAATAGGATCACCATAAAGGCCAATCTCTGATGTCAAAATAGGGCGCGGCCCAACCAAACTCATCTCACCTTTTAAAACATTCCATAGCTGCGGCAGTTCATCTAAACTTTTCTGGCGAATAAATTTCGTCATTTTGGTACGTACACGCGGATCATTCGGTAATTTCAAAAAACGATCCCAATACGCTTTATCCTCTGGGTTAGCCGCCAAATGTGCATCCAATAAATACTGAGAATTACTCTCCATTGTCCGAAATTTTAGACATTTAAACGTCTTTAAATGCTGACCGACACGGTCTCCACAATATAAAACATCTTCATCAGGACTTTCTTGTCTTAACTTCCAAGCAATGAGCGCCATGGGCAGCCCCAAAATTAAAAGCCCCACACTCGCCCCTAAAATATCAACGCCGCGTTTTATCGCTTTTTCCCAAATCGTCAATTTGTAACGCTTGGTTTCAATAAACATCACATCATGACCAAAGAAATACAGCGGATCTTTTTGATATAAACTCATCTGTGAAATCATAGGCACTAGAGAAAAACGTGCATTTTGCTCATTCAAAAGACGCAAGAGATCATCACGCTCATCACCGCGGAATGTATCCATAGAAATAATAAAATGGTTATCTAAATTATCTTTGATAAAATCCGCGTAATTCTCACGTCCATCCTGAAGCTGAATATCACGATACAAAAGTGGTGCTTCATCTTTATCAAAACGTTTATCAACGTCCCCGCGCATCAAAACACGATGCGGCGCATACCCCATACCACGATCCGTCGCAATCGCGTGAAGGATATGTGTCACAATATTAACATCACCAATGATAACAGCCGGAATCTGCCACCCAGGGACATGATTTTTAATAGAATTTAAAACGAAACAAAAAACCACTAAAAGTGATAGTGAAACTGGCCAATACACAAGCGGATATAAAGAAGGCTGGCCATAATTAGCCGCACTTCGTGTAATGATATCAATCGCCAGCATAATAAAGCAAAGCTTCACAACCCGTAGAATTTTTTCCCAAATCGGCTTTCGCTTTCGATACTCCCCCGTAGTTAAAAGCAAACCGATCATTGAAATCGCTAAAGCAAATGTAATTGTATGTGTGCGAAACGTATCGCCAAGATTGTAATTTGTATCTAAACCCAAATACGGTAATAAAAACGCAGTAATATAAATGCTGATAAAAAAGGCTAGAAAATCTAGCGCCAACGAAAGCGTTTTTAGAAGAATAACAGTTGAAGTACGAATATGGATCACAATTAATTTCCCGCCGAAACGCTTAGGCCGAATTTAAGACAAAGCCGACGACTTTTGAATCATCCAAAATATCCAAACTACGTTTAATCTCTTCCTGCGTTGTAACGCCCTCTTTCACAACAATCAAAAATGCATCAACATGCGGAACGAAAACAAGCGGGTCATCCTGATCCAACAAAGGCGGCATATCGTATATAATAAGGCGATCATCATAGCGCGCCTTTAATTCTTCCGCTAATTTCTGCATTTGCGGCGAACCAAGGGTTTCCGATGAAAAATCAACAGCTTGACCCGCTGGAAAAACACGTATCCGCTCAAACGGCAATCTTACTAAACAATCTTGCACGCTCGCTTCACCGGCCAAATAATCAGTAAGTCCTATTGTTTCATCAATACCCATATATCGTGCCAAAGACGGATCTCGTAAGTCCAAATCGACAAGCAACACTGTACGTTTCAAATCCTGCGCAATACTGACGGCTAAATTGGCCGCCGTAGTCGTCTTACCATCCCCGTAACGCGGACTACTAATAGCTAACGTCTTAAGGTCATGCTTTTCCATTGTGTGTAATATCTGTGTACGTAAAAATCTGTACGTGTCAGCTTGCTTGCTCTTTGTACGATGCGCAACAATATGATTTTGATCCAAAATCTTTTCAAAATCAGAAAGCAAATCCTTCTTTTTTTCCAAAGGCCCTGTTTTCAAACTGATTAAATCTTTATCTATTCCAAACATAGTCTGTTCTTTCAATTTCTATAGCTTCTAAAGCCCCACATTACGGCTTGCAACCGACGTAAACACATCAAACGGCATAACAACGGTAAAGAAAAACATCACAACCAAAACAATAAGAACAGGCACAATACCAACCATCTTACGTGCATAAGACACAAATTGAATCTTCTCATCATAACTATACAACCGCGGAACGATCACCAAAGGCGCAACGCCCGTAATATCTTCCAAATGCTTTGGGCCAATCACGTTATTCGATAAAAGCTGAAGCGCTAGAATACTGCCTGCAGCCGCCATAAATGAAAATAAGAACCCAGCCACAAAAATAAGTTTACGAGCTGGCGTTGTCCCTCTAGGTAATTCAGGAGGATTAATCACAGCAAGCCTATGACCGGAATGGCCCTCTTCAATCGTTTTATTCATATCAGATGAGAGCTTTTTCGCCGTCAATTCACGATATAATAATAACATGTTTTCGTAATCACGCGTTAACGCTGCAAATTTCTGTTCTGTTATCGGATTAGCAGCAATCGCTTCGTTAAAATCTTGTTGCTGCTTCTTAATTTCATCGCGCTGCGTCTCAAGTGCAATCTGTTGCTGCTGCGCCGCTTCTATTTGCGCCACAATATTAAGATAAGCCGGATTGTCCGCATCTTTTTTGACACCTGTCAAAGAACGGCTTTGACCAACACCATTCTGTGACAATTTGAGCTGACCTTTAAATTTTAAAAGCTGGTTTTGCAAAGAAACCACATCAGGATGCGTACTGCCATACGCCTTCTCACTCGATTGCAACCGTGTTTCAGCATCTTGAATTCTGGCTTTCAATCGCGCCGAATTGCTGGATTGCCCCAACTGCCCCTCTAAAGCATCAATTTGACGCCGCGTTTTCAAAACATCAGGGTGACGCGGACCATATTTTGAACTAAGCGCCGCAAAATCAGACTTTAAAACCCTCAACTGAATCGAAGGCGTCGTTAAAACCTCACCACTTTGGTCAAGAACAAGTGCATAAGGCTCCACTTGCGCCAACTGCGCACGTAACGCCCCAATAACACCCAAATTCGAAACAAGCTCACTCTCAATCGCCAAAAGCCTTGATGTCGTCGTAATAGATGCCTGCTGGTTAAACGCAAGCGCATCAGGACGAATCTCACCATTTTCAGCACGGAAATCAGCGATTTTCTTTTCTTGTGCCTTTAGCTTAACTTCCAATGAATCGATTTGACCCTTTAAGAATTCAGACGTGTCCTGTGCAATTTTTCGGCGTTGCTTCAAATCCTGGTCTAAGAAACGTGTAACAAGCTCGTTAACTGTTTTCTGCGCCTTTAAAGGCTCGGAATATTCAAAACTAATCACAAACGCAATCGCAGATAATTGCCCCGCCGTTGCTTTACTGGCTGACGCAGGATTCGCCAAAGACGTACTCACAAGCGATACATTAATTTTACTGCGCATGCTTTGTGCAATATACGCAATCGGCGTTGTTTCACGCGCCCCAGAATATAAATCCAGCTTTGCAATAATCTCAGCAAGAGACGCCGTTGAAAAAACTGTTTGCTTCAAACGACTAATTTTCAAATCCGCCATAGCCTCGGCTGAAACCATTGATCCCGCATTTGTTTGAAGCGCCTCCAACGAAATCTGCGGCCTCGCCACTTCAACCGTCGCACTGGCTTTATAACGCGACCAATTCATGGCAAATATCGAGGTATACAAAAACAAGACACCAAAAATACCAAAAAATATAATCTTCTTCCGGTTTAAAACGGACTTATATTCCAAAGGATTAAAATTATTCATAATGTTCCATGCCTTAAACTCGCAATAAACGCTTTAATAAAACGAATATTCAAGCCCCGCTCTTAAAATACTTCTCTCTGCATCACTAGTATTATTAGTGAAGCTTCTTTTAACATAACGATATGATGTTGAAAATGAAAGATTACGAGAAATATCGTAATTCGATCCAATATCAAATGCATAAGAGTTATCAAGCGTATCCGTTGAAAAATCAGATTGCTCCGACTTACGATACTCTGCATCAAAATTTAAATCCCATCTGCGATTTAACTTGTAACGGTTGTTAAAATCTATAATCGTTAAATCCGTCTCTGATCCGTTGGATTGCCCTTGTCTTAATCGTTCAAAATTAACCGATGACAAGAGCCTCGGCGTTTCATGCTCCAACGCAACAGAATAAATAGGGTTGATTTCACGATCGTCATTTGTGCCTAAACCTTCAAATTCTGTGCTCAAAAAACCAAGCGAAGCACTTAACGTTGTTGTCGGCAGGAAATTATAATCCCACGTCACAAAAGGCCCAAAGCTCTCAACATTAACATCTGGTCCATTAAGCGATTCATATTTCTGATACAACAAAGCAACACTCGCCGTTTGCAAACGCGTTAATTTATACGCTGTATATGGTGATGCGCTATACGTACGATGATCGGTCAAACCCGTCACATTAGCATAATCATTTTCTGTCCAGTTGAAATTAACGCCAACAAAACCACGTGGAGAATATTCGTAAACCAATGATGGTTGAAAATTTAAATTATCGCGACGCCCCGCAAAAATATTATCTTCATTCAACGTATCAAGACGTGATGTCCGCGTTGTATCTCGTGTAGCGCTACCAAGAAAATTAAAAAATATTTTCTTAAATTGTCGCTTCGCGCGCAAAACAAGGGAAGCATCATTTGAGTTAAAGTCGCTGAGATCAAATTGGTTGCGCGTCAAAGACAGACCCGCACTATACTCAAAAAGCGGCGCTTCGCGTTCAAAAACAACAGAAAGCTTACTCTCTAAACCTACAATCGCATCAATATCTTGATCATCACTTCGCCCAAGCGGATTCGTATCGTAAACCCCGCGTACATCGACAGCATAACCAAATCCATTTTGCGCAAAACTAACAGATGTCGGAACGATGACAATTATAATCCCAACAAAAAAAGCCCTTATAATTGAGCTTTTTATGTTCCTAAAGAGAATATGGTCGATCCAAGGGCGCATAAAAATTAGAATAATCCCGATGCCGGAACAACAATAACATCACCTGGCTGCAAAGCTATATCCTGATCTAGATCACGACCCTTTGAAAACTGACTAAAAGAAAAAGGAATCTTTTCTTTAGTTCCGTCCTCACCAGCACGAATTACTAAAATATCATCAGAATCAGCATATGGCGTTAATCCACCAACTTGGCTTAATGCTTGCGTTATGCTGGTCTGCGAGCTTAATAAAACATCCCCCGGCTCATTCACTTCACCAATAACACTGGCTTTGTGACCCAAAGGCGCTTTAACAGTAACCGTAACAGACGGCTCTTGGATAAAGGGCTTTAACTTGGCAAGGATCGTGTTGCGTAACTGCGTTGGTGTTTTACCTTTCGCGTTAACCATACCAATTAATGGGAATGTAAAATCGCCAGATGGCAAAACAACAATCTCTTGATCAAGGCCTTCCTCTTTCCAAACGGTTACCTGCAAAACATCACCAGGTAAAATAACGTAATCTTGGCTAGCAAATGATAATCTCGGTGAAGTAAAAACAATTAGCAATAAGGCTAATAAAATCAGTCGAAACATAGGATTAGCTCCTTCTTTTAATGTCATTAATCTATTAAATTAACCCATATAAGTAAATAAAAATTTTGTGCACTGGCACAAAAAAAGCGCCACAATTACGGGCGCTTTAATTAAATTCTATCAACTGTAAAATTATGCAGCTGCTAAAGCTTTCTTGCGTCTATGTGAAAAGCCCATAAGACCTAAGATAGCCCCACCAAATAATGGTAACGCTGCAGGCACTGGAACTGCTGATACATTATATGAAACAACAAGATCACGTGAGCCAGTTACCAAACCTACGAAAAGGTTCAAATAATCAACCGCACCAGATGAATTATTTTGAATAACTGCGGTCGCTGTATTGTTTGTAAAATCAACCTGCGCTGATGCAACTGCGAGAGCTGTTGAGGGGCTACCGTTGACAAAACCAGCTGCATTAGAGCCAGTTGCGTTATTACCTGTTGCAAACCCTGTAAAAGCAGAACCCCCATCAGTAAAATTATAACCGCCTGTCGATGACAAATAACCAAAATCCAAATCACCAGAGAAATTGTAAGTAAACGTAATCAATGAATTTGCAGGAAGCGTTCCTGAAATCTGACTGATAATTGTACGACCAATATTACCAATGTTTCCAATCGTCCCTGTCTCACCAGCAACGACTGGGTTCATGAGGACGTTATTGCCTGTGTATGTGAACGGAGACAAGGCCGCCTGGGCTGTGTTGGATGTCTGCAATGCCACTGACAAAAACAAACCAAAAATTGCTAATTTCAAAAGTTTCATAACTTTGTTCCTCAATAAATACTTAGTAATGCGAGAATTAGCACACTAAATTTTCGAAAGCAATAGGTTTTTAGCCAATTTCCAATTATTTTGTTGCAATGCGAAATCAGATAATATTATCAAAGTTATGACGCTTACCTTATAAAGAATTATAAACAGCAGGAATAAAAATGAAAACAAAGCGCGCTTTACAAATTTTTTCGTTACTAATTATAGGTGTTGCATGCGCAGCCTGTGAAGAACCTAAAGCAAAATTTGAAACTTATCTTCAAAAAGGCGATCGCTTTTTTGAACAATCCGATTACGTGCGTGCCAGATTAGAATACAAAAACGCCGCAAAGATTTTCCCATCATCTGCAGACATTATATATAAGCTAGGCCTCGTCGAAGAAGCCGAAGCCAATTTCCAACTGGCTTTATCTGCCTTCACGAGCGCAGAACAACAAGACCCAACATTTATACCAGTCCGTATCAAACTGGCGGAATTTTTCCTGATTGCCCGCCAATATGATGCCGCACAAGAACGAATAGACACTGTCTTAGCAATTGAACCAGACAACTCAAAAGCCAGAGCCCTAAAAGGCTCACTTTTACTAAGCCAAAAATCATACCGCTTAGCTGAAAACGAAGTTGATCTAGCCCTTAAAGCAGACGCCGATAACATTATCGCATACTCTGTATTAGCAGGAATCAGCATCGCCAATAAAAAATACGATCAGGCTTTAGAAACGCTAGATAAAGCCTTGGAAATTGATCCAAATGAATTAGCAACGTATCTATTAATCGCCACAGTTCATAGTGAAAAAAACAATACCAATGGAATCGTTGAGATCTATGAAAAAATGTTCAAACGTTTTCCCGAAAAAACAAATCTTAAATATGATTTAGCTGATATTTTAAGTGAACTAAATAAACCCGAAGACGCCAAAAAACTGCTCGAACAGATCATTCAAGAAAACCCCGATGATCAGGATGCAAAATTACGGCTTCTTAAATTCATCGAAACCGGAGAAGGTATTAATTCAGCGAAAGGTAAAATCGAAACCTTTATAAGCGACGCCCCTGAACAAAAGATTTACGCTTTATGGCTGGCTGATTTATATGCACGCAACCAAGAACACGAAAAAGCCATTGCAACATTAGAAACAATTATCGACACAAACCCAAATGATTGGCTCGGCCTCAACGCGCAAACATCCCTTGCGCAAGTTAAACTTAATGTCGGTGACATCCAATTTGCAAAAGATCTTATAAATCTCGTCCTCACCAAAGAAATCAACAACCTCGACGCCTTATTCTTAAAAGCAAACCTGACATTTATGCAGGGAGATCTAAGACAAGCTATTTCTGAATTTCGTGAAATCTTAAACAATGATCCAAGATATTCAAAAGCCTCTCAAATGTTGGCTGAGATATTCCTCATTCAAAACAGAATCGATCTCGCAATCGACACGCTCCTCCAAGCTATTAAAAACAGTCCTAACCAACAGACGATTCATGTGCGTCTCGCACAACTATACGCATTACGCGGGGAATCAGATACGGCGCTAGAAATCCTCGAAAAAATCACAGATTTAGACCCTGACTCTGCCATTGGATGGGAAAGTACAGCACGAATCGCTTTAGAATCAGGCAATGCATCAACCGTCGAAAAAGCGATCAAAAAATTAGAAGCTATTGAAAAACAGGAAACAACAGCAGAATTCCTAACTGCGCAACTCAACATTCAAGACGATAAAACAGACAAAGCAAGACAAACACTAAAAAACATTCTCAAAAGAGATATAAACGCCCCAATCGCAATCTATACTTTATCAGAATTACTAAAAATCAGCGAAACAGAACAACATCTGTCCGACATCGCAACATTTTTAGACAACGCAGATAATCAAACGAACGAAATTCTGACTGTCTTAGGAACCATCAACGCCCAAATCGGCAAACAAGACAGCGCATTAACCAACTTCCAAAACGCCATCGCAAAAAACCCGAAAACTCAAGACGCCTTCATATCGCTAGCGCGCCTGCACATAGATGCGCAAAACCTTCAAAAAGCCGTTAATATCCTCAATGAAGCAGAAACCAAAATACCTTCCGAAATTAACGCGTCCATGTTGAAAGCGGAAATCTTAATAGGCACCAAACAATATGACGCAGCCATCGAAACCTATGAAAATATTTTATCAAAGAACGACCGCGTCGATAATGCCGCCAACAATATGGCACATATCGTTGCAGATTATCGTTATCAAGATACGGAAAAACTGGAGAAAGCCCGCCTTGTTGCAGAACGTTTTATCAATACAGATAATCCATTCTATCTCGATACATTAGGGTGGG
>JBGCEF010000037.1:0-7817 GCA_045106175.1 Bdellovibrionales bacterium | reverse complement strand
GCATGATGCATTTGAATGGGAAGCAAAATGTGCCAATGATTGGCGCGTACCGCCAAAAGATTGGATCACGACGCAATATGAAACCAAGGGTGCGAAAAATTCGCAGAGTATGATTTATTTGTTTTTTAAGCGAAAATAACTTTAAGGCCCGTGCGTTAATTTAGATAAGTCTTCTTCTAACCATTTAATTTCAGGAACTATATTACATACCCCTAATTCGACGCCCTGTTTTGAAACTGAAACTTCGACACGAACATCTTCATTAGCCAGAACTTTATTGTCAAAAATTCTATAAAGCTCATCATTTTGAAGCACAGCATATGTTTCACATGCTGCACTACTATACGCGGCATTATTGTTTTGTTTTTTGCCATCATCATAACCTATTGCGTAATATGTAGCGGCTAAATCTTCGTCTGCTTCGTAAACCAAATCTTCAACACTATTTTGCAAATGCTGAACTTTAGCGTTTGCTATGGTTAGAGCATCCCTTACCTTTTGCAAATCACCTTTAGCTTTATCGAATTGAGTACTTACATCATCAAGTTGCGCTACAAGTCTTTCATCAGAGTCAGGCCATATTGCTGCTGCCCCCAAAGCTACAACGGCAGCGGCAACCGATGACCATGCTATAATATTGCCACTAGTATATTTTTTGCTCATAATGTTTTCCTTAAAACGACTTTATTAAAAGCTTCAGCACACTGCTTATATGCTTATTAACATCTCAGCTTAAAAATTTATCGAAACCCTTCTGGAGCGGCTTCTGGATTATAAAAGCTGCATGAAATTAATTCGCCATTTAATTCTACTGATGTAACATATGGCATATTTTCAACGCCCTGCTCAGCTAAGCGGGTAAAATAACCCTGAATTTCTTCTGGATTATCATTTTTGAATAGTTGGCAAGCGTCATTAAGCTCTTGTTGGTTAGGTGGGGCGCTTAGATCTTCTGGTGCAAAAGAACATGAATAAAAATCAGAGAATAAATAGCCAGCATCTTTAACGATATGGACCGTTTCATAGGTAACATCTCCATGTCCGTTATCAACTCTAGACATGTTTGCTAATACTTGTCTGTTGTTACCTGCATTTATAAAGGTATCGCATAAATCTCCGCCTGGTCGTACATTATCTGAGAATTTAACATTCCCTGTCGCAATAGAGTCACCCATTTCAAATGTAGTTGCATCCGGTCCATTAGCATAAATTATACCAGCACATAGCACTAAAGTTGCTGGTAAAGCGATATATGGTTTTGATAGAACTTCTGAAACTTGCATAATTTTACCTTCAATAATTATGATGCTTAAAAAACATAGAATAAAAATTATGTCAATAAAATTAAACTTGCTATTATTTTTTGCAAACACTATAAGTTTATTCAACATCTCAAATTAAAATGAGGGTGGGTCATAAAGACCCGCCTTTTTTATTGGGATAAACAGAGGACTTTATGCGCTTAACGCCGCTTGAAACACGAATAGTAGAGATTACAAATCCAGTTATTGAAGATCTTGGGTTTGCGCCGTTTACCGTGCGCATGACTTCAAACGGTGGGCAGCAAATCTGTCAAATTATGGCAGAGGATCCGAAGACGCGTCGTTTGGGCGTTGATGATTGTGCGAAGATTAGCCGCGCGGTCTCTGCCATTATGGATGTTGAAGACCCTATTTCTGGGAATTATCGCCTTGAGGTTAGCTCACCAGGTATTGACCGTATGTTGGTGCGCATAGAAGATTACGAATATTACAAAGGATTAGACGCCAAGATTGAAAGCGATACACCTGCCGAAAACGGACAGCGTAAATTTCGCGGACATATCCTTGGCGCAGATAATAACACTGTGAAGCTTAATACTGATCAAGGTGAAGTGGAAATCCCCTTCCCTAGCATTATTAAAGCAAAGCTTGTTTTAAATGATGAATTGATTAAGTTAACTGCGAATAAAGAAGAAAAGGAATAAACCATGGAACTCGTTCAGGTTGCAGATACTGTTGCACGCGAAAAGAATATTGATCGTGAGATCGTTTTGGAAGCGATGGAGGAAGCCATTCAAAAGGCTGGCCGTTCCAAATATGGTCATGACCATGATATCCGTGCCCATATCAGCCGCGACAACGGTGACATTTCGTTGAAGCGTTATCGCGAAATTGTTGAGGAAGATGCAGAGATTGAGAATGATTTGGTGCAAATGACTCCGACACAAGCCAAGCGCATTAAACCGGATGCTAAGCCGGGTGACATTCTGGTTGATGATCTTCCACCGCTTGATTTCGGGCGCATTGCCGCGCAGACAGCAAAGCAAGTGATCATGCAAAAAGTGCGTGAAGCCGAACGTGCACGTCAATATCAAGAATTCAAAGACCGTGTTGGTGAGATCATTAATGGTGTTGTTAAGCGTGTTGAATACGGAAATGCAACGATCGATATCCAAGGGCGTGCGGAAGCCGTTCTTCGTCGTGATGAAGCGTTGCCGCGTGAGCACCTTAAGACAGGTGATCGTGTGCGTGCAATTATTTATGAAGTGCGTGAAGAAATGCGCGGACCGCAAATTTTCCTCTCACGTACGCACCCAGAATTTATGGCTAAATTGTTTACACAAGAAGTGCCTGAAATTTATGATGGTATGATTGAAATTAAAGCCGTTGCCCGTGATCCGGGAAGCCGTGCGAAAATTTCTGTTCAATCGCGCGATGGTGGTATTGATCCCGTTGGGGCGTGTGTTGGTATGCGCGGCTCACGTGTTCAAGCGGTTGTAAACGAGCTAGGTGGTGAAAAGATTGATATCATTCCATGGATTGATGATCTTGCGACATTTACAGTAAACGCATTACAGCCTGCGGAAGTATCCAAGGTTGTTTTGGATGAAGAGACAAACCGTATGGATGTTGTTGTTCCTGATGAACAGCTTTCCCTTGCGATTGGTCGTCGTGGTCAGAATGTTCGTCTTGCATCCATGTTAACGGGTTGGGACATTGATATTATGACAGAGGCAGAAGAGTCTGAGCGTCGTGCGAAAGAATTCGAGACACGATCCGCGCTCTTTATCGAAGCATTAGATGTTGATGAAGTGATCGCACAGTTACTTGTCACTGAAGGCTTCATTCGCGTTGAGGAAATTGCAGATGCGACTATTGAGGAATTGGCGAATATCGAAGGGTTTGAGGAAGAGATTGCGGTCGAGCTTCAAAACCGTGCAATTACTTTCCTTGAAGCGAAGCAAGCGGAATTAGCAGAAAAGCAGAGCGATCTTGGCCTTAAAGATGATCTGATTGCGTTTGAAGGGCTTACGCCGTCACAAATCCTTCAGGTTGGTGAAAAAGGGATTAAGACCCTTGATGATCTTGCGGATTTAGCAGGCGACGAGTTGGTGGAAAACCTTGGTGAAGGCGAATTGACCGAGAATGAAGCCAATAACGTGATTATGGCTGCACGTGAACAGCTTGGCTGGTTCGCAGAAGATGATGCGAAAGCGGCGGCGGAAGCCGAAGCGGAAGCAGCGAATGAAGATGCAACTGGCGATGAGGCTGCGGAAGCTCCTCAAGCGGCAGCGAATTAGAGATGTTTAAGGGAGCGATACCATCACGAATTGGACACATGTTCAGATTTTGATTTTGGTTACGGGCGAACAATTTTCGCGCGGCGCTCCCTTTTGCTCTCAAACTCCTCTTAAATCCTTTATTTTCAACAAAAATTTTGCACCTGCGGCATCGTGGGTGTATAACCGTTTGATCCTAAGATTGGGATTAAAAACCATTAAGGCGTAAACATGACAGAAACAAAGAAAACCGATAACGATTCAGGCGATAAAAAAGACGATAAGCCCAAGAAGACATTAAGTCTTGGCGGAACTTTAAGCTTGAAGGCTGGAAGCGGTGGGGCTAACCGTCCTGCGCCTGCGCCGGGGACTGTTGCTGTCGAGGTTCGTAACCGTAAGAGAAATGCGCCTGCTGCACGCTCGGCATCGGGAAGTACAGACGCGAATAAATCCAAGACAGATACAACATTATCGAATCAAGAACGTGAAGCCCGTGCGAAAGCGTTACAGCGCGCCATGTCTGAAGATGCACCAAAGAAAACATCTTTGCCGAAACGCCGTACAACGATTGAAGATGTGAAGGCTGAAGAAGCACAGAACCGCCAAGGATCATTAAGCGCACGTGAAGCTGAGCTTGCGGAACTGAACCGTATCGAGGAAGAAGAGAAAAAACGTCAGGCAGAGATTCAAGAAAATGCGCCTGCTGTTGCTGAAATGCCTTCCTCTAACGCTCCGGATCGACGTAAAAACTTTTCATCACCAGATGCGGAGCCAACAAGCTATCGCGAGAAGATGAAAAAGGCCGCTCCTAAGTCTCCTCCTCGTAAGCTTGAGGATCGTCGTGGTGGTCGTATGACAGTAACGCAGGCATTGAATAAAGATTATGAGCGCGATCGCACCATGTCTATGGCAGCGCAAAAGCGTGCACGCGAAAAGGCACGCTTAGCGGCGCAAGGCCCGAAAGAAGATGCGAAAAAAGTTTATCGTGAAGTGATTGTTCCAGAAACGATTACGGTTGGGGAGCTGTCCAATCGCATGACGGAGCCTACTAAAGAAATCATAAAAGCGTTGATGAAAATGGGCGTGATGGCGACAAGCTCTGAAGTGATTGATGCGGATACGGCTGAACTGATTATCGAAGAATTTGGCCATACGATTAAGCGCGTGACTGAGGGTGATGTAGAAATTGGCCTTGATGGGATAGAAGATCAAGAAGACGATCTTGTGGCACGTCCTCCTGTTGTAACTATTATGGGTCACGTTGATCATGGTAAGACATCATTACTTGATGCGCTTCGTAAAACTGATGTTGTTGCTGGTGAGGCTGGTGGTATTACGCAGCATATTGGTGCATATCAGGTCAATACGAATGATGGGATTGAAGGCAATACAATTACTTTCCTTGATACACCCGGTCACGCGGCCTTTACCGAAATGCGCGCGCGCGGTGCGAATGCGACGGATATTGTCATTATTGTTGTGTCGGCGGAAGATAGTGTTATGCCACAGACGATAGAAGCTATTAATCACGCCAAAGCGGCGGAAGTGCCTATTATCATTGCCGTTAACAAAATTGATTTGCCGGATGCGGATCCGATGAAAGTGAAAACAGAATTGCTTCAATACGAAGTGATTGTTGAAGAACTTTCTGGTGATGTGCAGTGTGTAGAGATCTCTGCAAAAGAAGGTATAAACCTTGATAAACTTGAAGAAGCCATTCTTATTCAGGCTGAATTGCTTGAGTTACGAGCTAACCCGAACCGCTCGGCATCAGGCGTTATTATTGAGAGCAAGCTGGAAAAAGGTCGTGGCTCTGTTGCGACGGCATTGATCCAAAACGGAACACTTCGCATTGGTCATATTTTCGTTGCTGGAACCGAATTTGGTAAGGTACGTGGGCTTATCAATGATAAAGGCAATAACGTTAAAGAAGCGATTCCGGGACAACCTGTTGAAATTCTTGGTATTAATGGTTCACCGAAAGCGGGTGACCCGCTTAATGTTGTTCCAGATGAAGCGAAAGCACGTGAAGTTGCAGAATATCGTCTTCGACGCGCGAAAGAAATACAAGCCGCACAAGCGGTTAAAGGCCGCACCACGATGGATGATATCCTTATGCAGCGTGAGTTTGGCGAAGATAAATCACTCGCAGTTATCATTAAAGGGGATGTTCATGGTTCGGTTGAAGCCATTCAGGGTTCCCTCGATAAGATGGTTGAAGAGAATGAAGGGATTGCGATTAAAGTTCTTCATACAGGCGTTGGCGGTATTACCGAATCTGATGTTACCCTTGCAAACACAACTGGTGCGTTAATTATTGGCTTTAATGTTCGGACGAATACGCAGGCGCAGGCGCTTGTTAATCGTGACGGCGTTGATGTGCGTTATTACAATGTGATTTATGACGTGATTGATGATGCGAAGGCGATCCTTGGTGGCATGCTTGATCCGGTTGAGCGTGAAGAATATATCGGTCAGGCGAAAATCCTTGAGGTATTCAACGTTTCTAAAATCGGTAAGGTTGCTGGTTGTGAGGTTGTTACAGGCTTTGTTAAGCGCGGCGCGCGCGTGCGTCTATTGCGTGAAGATGTTGTTATTCATGAAGGTCAGCTTAAGACACTTCAACGCTTTAAAGATGAAGTGGATGAAGTTAAAGAAGGCACAGAATGCGGTATGGCGTTCGAGAAATACGAAGACATCCGCAAGGATGACGTGATTGAGTGCTTCAACGTGACCGAAGAAACCAGAGTTGTTAATTAGGCTTTCATCGTAAGACTTATGCGGGTAATCAATGTCTGACTATAGAAAAATGAAAGTGTTCTCTTTTTTTGTGTGCTTGTTTTTGCTTGTTGGCTGCCTCGAAATCAGCAACGATGGTATTTATACGCTCTATAGAAATAGTCCATTAGACAATAGCATGCGAATACATATTGCTACATTTGACAGCAAAGAAGGTGGTAGGACCATACCAGAATATAATCAAGAAAACTGCCTGCTTGCAGCATCACTTTTTAACGACCAACGTGCTGTTTCTTCTAGGTTTTGGTGTGAAAAAGGCAAATTTAGAATATAGTTTTTAAATTAAATATCAGAGTTGTAACATGAAATCACATCGTGGAGAAAAAGGGCCATCGCAGCGGCAGTTGCGCGTTGGCGAGCAGGTTAAGCAAATTATTGCGGAAACTCTCATGCGCGGGCATTTTCATCATGAAGCTTTGCTTGATGCGGATATCACCGTGGGTGAGGTTCGTGTTACTCCCGATCTTCGCAATGCGCGGGCATATGTAATGTCGCTTGGTGGGAAAGATATTGATGCGATTATTCCTGCGCTTAATGAAGAAACTCAGCAGTTTTCAAAAGCGATTAACAAACAATCAAATATGAAATTTACGCCAAAAGTTATCTTTGTTAAGGATGATAGTTTTGAGGAAGCGCAGCGCATTGATGCGCTTTTGCGTTCGGTTCACATTCCCGATGATGATGAAGCGCAAGAGGATTAGCCATGGGTCGCCGCAATAAAAAAGGTGATAAGGTTGATGGCTGGGTCAATCTGGATAAGCCGCTTGGGCTTACGTCCACACAAGCTGTTGGGAAAATTCGTCGTATTATGAACGGTCAAAAGGTTGGGCATGCGGGCACGCTTGATCCCTTGGCGACTGGTGTTTTGCCAATTGCTCTTGGGGAAGCGACAAAGACTATTCCATACATGCAAGATGCGCTTAAAGGGTACGAATTTACGGTAACATGGGGGCAGCAGCGCAGCACCGATGATGCGGAAGGTGAGGTTTTGCTCGAGAGTAATAACCGCCCTACCCGCGAGGCAATTGAAGCTGTATTGCCGTTGTTTATGGGCGATATCACACAAGTTCCGCCGAAATTTTCAGCCGTAAAGATTGATGGGCAGCGCGCGTATGATCTTGCGCGCAAAGGCGAAGAGGTCGCGATTAAATCACGCGAGGTTTACATTGAAAGCCTTGAGTTATTGGATAGCGATAGCAATACAGCAACATTTACCGTGACCTGCGGCAAAGGTACTTATGTGCGCTCCATTGCACGGGACATGGCACTGCAGATGGATACTTACGGGTATGTATCGGCGTTGAAACGCACGGCGGTTGGCGCTTTTCACATCGATGATACGATTTCTCTTGAAGTCTTAGAAAAATTAGAGCATATTCCGGCACGTGAAGCAGCGTTAAAGCCTGTTCAAGTTGTTCTGGACGACATCCCGGCGCTTGAAATTCAAGCAGGTGAGATCACTGTTTTACGGAATGGG
>JBGCEF010000036.1:0-14793 GCA_045106175.1 Bdellovibrionales bacterium | reverse complement strand
GGGACAGTTGTGTCACTAAAAGTTACTTTAAGTGATTTTTATTGTTCCTTAAAGTCCTTTTTCTTGACTTTTTGTTATATCTTGTGTCTCATGAAGATATCAAGAACAAAGGAGGTTATTATGCTTGCTGCTAAGACAATTAATGACTTAACTGATTTTCCATTCCCTGATGATACTTTGGTTGGTGCGAAAGATTATGAGGATTTTTTAAGCACGCCTCAAATGAAGGCGCTTCATCAACAAAAGAGGAGCGTTGATATTGTTGCTATGAATGATGTTGTGAAGCGTATTCGCGCGCAGCTTCGTTATATTCTTCGTTCTGTTCGAGCGTGGCGTGCATCACATGATGATTATGAGAATGCGATTAGGCTTCGTTATTCTGCTTATGAAGGGGCGCTATGTTATACGGATTTGCGCCGTCATTGGGCGTATTACCGTCATGCCATGCGCGAGCTTTCAGCGTTGAGGCAACTGAAGCATTAATATAAAAATTAGGAGGGTGTTTAATCAAAATCACGCTTTATTGAACCGCGTGATTTGCGGATTTCTCGCATTTCTTTACGCTGGGTACGTCGACGCTCACGTGTAGTTTCACGGCGTTCCCTTACTTCTTCGCTCTTTCGTTTGCGACGATCGCGTGCACTTTGGTCATCGTAATCATCATCTTCTTCTATTGTTCTGGAAGGCCTGCTTTCATCATCGTCGTCGTCAGTATCAAATTTGTTGAGTTCGTCATCATCATGTGTGTGAAATACACCTCCTCGATCGTCAGCATGACTTTGAGATGATGCTATGACTGTATAGAGGCTAAAACATATCAGTAATGTAAATAGATAGATTAAAGTTTTCATTTTTCTATTATATCTTCTTTTTGTGATTTTCCGCAAAAAAGAAATGTACCTGCGTTTTAGAGTGGTTTAATACTGTTATTATGACTTACACATTAGAAGAGGTTCGCGGGCTCTATAAAAAGCCGTTTTTGGATTTGGTGTATGATGCCGCCACGGTGCATCGTGACAATCATGATCATTATGAAATGCAGATGTGCACATTGCTGTCGATTAAGACCGGTGGGTGTGCGGAGGATTGTAAATATTGTTCGCAGAGCATTTATAATAATACGGATCTTGAAAAAGAGATTTTGATGAAAACCGATGCGGTCTTGGCGCAGGCGAAAGCCGCGAAACAGGCAGGGTCGACGCGTTTTTGCATGGGGGCCGCGTGGCCACGTGTGTTGGATGGTCGTGCGTTTGATCGGGTTTGCGATATGGTCAAAGGTGTGTCCGATATGGGGATGGAAGCGTGTTGTACGCTTGGTATGTTGACCGAAGAGCAGGCAATCAAGCTTAAAGAGGCGGGATTGACAGCCTATAACCATAATTTGGATACGTCTGAGGAATTTTACGATAAAATTATTACAACGCGCAGCTATCAAGACCGACTTGATACGCTTGCGAATGTCGCAAAGGCGGGCATTAGCGCGTGTTGCGGGGGAATTTTAGGTTTAGGGGAGAGCGAGGATGATCGTATTTCTTTGTTGCATACACTTAGCCATCTTGACCCACAGCCAGAGAGCGTGCCGATTAACATGTTGGTTCCGGTTGAGGGCACGCCGTTAGAAAGTGTTGAGGTGCTTGATATATTTGAATGGATACGCTGCATTGCTGTGGCGCGCATTTTAATGCCAAAGGCGATGGTGCGCTTATCGGCGGGACGTCTTGAGATTTCAAAAGAAGCGCAAGCGTTTGCTTTTATGGCAGGTGCGAATGCGATCTTTACGGGTGAAAAATTGCTGACAACGGCTAACCCAGAGGCAGATTTTGATATTGGATTGTTAGAACAGTTGGGTATGAAGCCGCGCGCGCCATATAAAGATGCCCCTGTTACAGAGCAAGGCGGCGGTTGTGGCAAGGCGGGTGGCTGCGGATGTCAGCAAGAAGCAGCGTAGAAAAATTTCAACAGCATTTACATGATTTAGAGGTGCAGGGGCGCTATCGTTCGCTGTCTTTGCCGCATGGTATTGATTTGACGTCCAATGATTATTTGAGTTTGGCAAATCATCCTTTGTTGCGACAGGCAGCGAAAGATTATCTTCATAATGGTGGTGTGATTGGCGCGGGTGGTTCGCGATTGTTGCGAGGACATTGCGCAGAGCATGAGGCTTTAGAAGCATATGCTGCGACTTTTTTTGCTGCGCCTAGATGCCTTTATTTATCATCGGGTTTCCAAGCGAATATAACGATTTTCCAAGCTTTGGCATCACGGCATGATGTTATTATTTATGATGAGTTTGTGCATGCATCAGCGCGTGAGGGAATTCAAAATTCACATGCTAAAGCCTATAAGGTGCAGCATAACGATGCGTCTGCGTTTGAAGAAATGTGTAAAAAAGCGCAACAAAATATTGCTCAAGGGTCCGGAGGACATATATGGATTGCGGTTGAGTCTTTATATTCTATGGATGGTGATATTGCGCCGCTTGAGGCGCTTCGTGCGGTGGCAGAACGTTATGATGCGACGCTGATTATAGATGAAGCGCATGCGAGTGGTGCTATGGGTGCAACAGGGCGTGGGGTTTCAGAAGCGTTAATTAAGGCGCATGGATATGATCGCATTATTACATTGCATACATGTGGGAAAGCATTGGGTGTTGCGGGATCTATATTATGCGCGTCGCAGCATGTTATTGATACAATTATCAATGTTGGTCGGGGGTTTGTGTATTCGACTGCGCCAATGCCGCTTCAGGCGCATTTGGTAGAATGTGCGCTTAGGATTATTGATTCTGATGAAGGGAAAGAGCGACGAGAGCGGCTTTATAGTGTTGCGAAAAAAGCGCAGCAGATTTTTGGTGGTGTGGGGTCTTATATTGTTCCGCTTGTTATTGGTAATGATCAGCTTTGTGTTGATGTTGCGCATATGTTGCAACAAAAAGGATGGGATATTCGTGCTATACGACCGCCGACTGTTCCGGTGGGAAGTGCGCGATTGCGGTTGAGTTTAAATGCAGACTTAACGTCTGACATGCTTGATCAATTTGCTGCGGATTATTTTGAAGTTAACCCGTCCTAGGTGCTTCCCAGCCAGTTTTTCCATCAACCAATATACCCAAAGGGCGGCCGGAGAGCTCATCGAATTGAACACGATTAAATTGTGAGATAGAAAATTGTGCTTCAGGTTGTTGTGCATTGATTGCGATGATTTGTTCTAAACGATGTCTGGGAAGAACAGGGCCGTCCCTTAGCAGGGCATTAATAACAGTTGTTATATCATAATCATCAATGTTATCGGGATTTGGGGCATAACTTTCAAATCCGTCTAACAAATCGCCCAGATCGGGAAGGTCAGTTACCTCTAATATTCCGCGTTCATTTGGTGACAAGAACGCGACTTTGTAATTTATGTCAGGGTTATCTTCGTTAGGTTGGCCAATCATTTCGATGTAAAGAGCGTGACCCGTTTCTAATAATAAAGTTGCGTATTCATGTCTGTCTTCGGGGTTAGGCGCTGAGTTGATGCGAAGTTCTAATTCGTGGTTGCGGAACGGTTCGTACTGGTGGGGGGAATCTGAATCGTGTGGATCGCGAAATTGTCCTTCTCTCGCCATTTCTAGTATTTTTTGGGTGTTAAGGTGTGCACCGCTTCCCCAGTGGACAGGTTGTTTTCCAAGTTGTGTGGGGGTGTATCGCCATTTTCCATAAGGGTTTTTTCGGTGGGTTGTGCGAAGGATTTCTTTGGCAGTGTGTTCGGATGGGGAGTCTAATGTTGCCATTCTATTCAGTGTTTTGACAACGTCGTCTAGGCTCATTCTTCCTTTTCTGTAATCAAAATCAAAGCCTTCCAGTTCACGACAGCTTTGTGTTGCAAGCTTAGGCCCATCAAAAGGTTTTAGTAAATGACATGTGAATGTGCAGTCTTGTGGGCTTAGTCGTTCTCTTTGAACATTGTCCTGTGCGATATCGAGTGCCCAACCATTATCTAAAAGGATTAATGCGGCGAGTGATTGTCCACCAATCGGTGTGAATTTTAGGAAGGAGATATCGTCTTTTGTGAATTGTGTTGTCATTTTTTATCCAAAGGCTGGTGTGATGGGTTCGAATGTTAATGTCTCTAAGGGGACTATTTGTCCTGTTGTTGGGTTAATTGGGGTTTTGTCGCGTTGTGTGATGCTTAGCCATTTGTTTCTGCCAGCAGTGTTTTCGTAGAGTGTGATTTCTTGGGAGACGTCTGTCGCTGGCGGTAACTGATTGATTTGATTGACGAGAGTTAGGATATCATAAATTGATAATGCAACTTGATCGATTGGGTGGTCAGTTAAGGCAACAGGTTCTAAAGTTCCTATGCTGGTTTGTGTCGCGTTTGCTGGGTTTTCTTTTGGTGATGGTAACAGGATCTCTGCTGTGAAAAGTGCATCGCTTATTTTTGTTGTGGCTTTATCACTTTGGCTTTGCACAAAATTAACTGCGTAGCCATTATTGAGCAAAATGGTCGCTTGAGCCGTTTCGCGATGTTCAATCGGGATCCAGAAAATATCATTAAGTGTGAAAAGGTCATGCATAGCGCAATTTATAGTTACGGAAATTAATTTCGTCAAGTCTTAATGCTGTTTTGACTCGCATAAGCAGCGTTGATTGGTTACAAACGGATTATGAGTAATCGATGCATTATTACAGGGACTGATACAGATATCGGAAAGACGGTTGTTGCCGCGATGTTGGCGTTGGCGCTTGGTGCAAGTTATTGGAAGCCGATACAGTCGGGTATAGAAGGCGGTGTTGATACAAAGACGGTGCAAAAATTAACAGGCTTGCCGGCGGAGCGTTTCTTGCCAGAGACTTATGTTTTGAGCGAGCCATTATCGCCGCATCGTTCAGCGGAGCTTGATAAGGTTCAGATTGATTTGGACAAGCTGGCGATCCCCAATACTGACGATCCTTTGATTATTGAGGGGGCTGGAGGTTTGATGGTGCCACTCACGCGTGAAAATCTTTTGATCAATTTATTTCGCAAATGGAATGAAGAACAGCGCGTGCCAGTGATCATGGTAGCGCGGACAGGTTTGGGAACGATTAATCATACTTTGTTGTCATTAGAGGCGTTATGGTCACGCAATATTCCGATCCATGGAATTATTTTTGTTGGTGATGAGAATGAGGATAATATGCGAACGATTGCAGATTTTACCGATGTGAAAATTTTGGGGCGTCTTCCTATCCTTGACACTCTAGACGCAAATTCGCTAATGAATGCATTCAAGCAAAATTTTAAGTTAGAAGATTTTAGTTAAGGAGATCTCTTTTTCGTGAGTCATCGCGTTTCCCCGATATGGCATCCCATGACCCAGCACAAGGTGTTTGGACCGGCCGTGCATATTGATCGAGCGGAGGGCGCATATCTTTATGAACGTAACGGAAAAAAGATTATTGATGGTATTTCATCGTGGTGGGTGAATACGCATGGTCATTGTCATCCAAAAATCGTTGATGCGATTCAAGCGCAGGCCGGAAAGTTAGAGCAAGTTATTTTTGCTGGCTTTACGCATGATCCGGCGGAGAAATTAACGCGTAAATTGTTGATCACGACCAAGGCCTGTTTTGACGGAATGGATGGAAAGCGCCTTGAGTTTGCGTTTTATTCCGATAGTGGATCGACGGCGATTGAGGTCGCTTTGAAAATGGCGGCGGGATATTTTGCGCAAAATGGTGATCGCCGTACCAAGATTTTGGCTTTGGATGGCGGGTATCACGGTGATACTTTCGGGACAATGTCTACGGGTGCGCGTGGTGTATTTAACGAGATGTATGCGCCGTTTTTGTTTGATGTTGCTCACCTTCCATTTCCATATGCTGGGGATGAGGACAAGGTGATTGCAAAGCTTGATTCTTGGCTTAAAAAACATGGTGAGCAATGCGCGGCGTTTGTGTTTGAACCGCTGGTGCAAGGTGCGGCAGGGATGCAAATGTATTCTGCGGCTGTTTTGTCGCGTATGGCGGAAAAATGCCGGGAATATGGTGTCTTGTTGATTGCGGATGAGGTGATGACCGGATTTGGTCGCACGGGTAGCATGTTTGCATGTGAGCAGGCGGGGTTTATTCCTGATTTTCTATGCTTGTCAAAAGGTTTAACGGGTGGATTTTTGCCAATGGGAGCGACCTTGACGCATCGCGATATTTACAAAGCGTTTTATCAGGATGAAAAGGCTAAACAATTTTTCCATTCCACGTCTTTCAGCGGTAATCCGATGGCGTGTGCAGCGGCGCTTGCAAGTTTGGAGATTTGGGAAGAAGAAGATGTTTTAGGCAAGATTGCCGCGGTTGAAGCGGAGCATAAAAAGGCTGCGGGTTGGTATTCGGCGCGCCCTGATGTTTTGGACGTGCGTGTTAAAGGCGGTATCTTTGCGATTGATGTTCAAGACCAAGTAAGCGGGTATCTCTCGAGTATTGGCAATGATATTTATGATTTTATGTTAGACAATGGTGTTTTGCTCAGGCCGATTGGGAATACGGTTTATGTTTTGCCGCCTTATTGTATCGAAAAGAAGGATTTGGAGATTATTTACGAGACTCTCTGGCGGGCGTTGGATCAGGTTCGTAATCATGTGCTGCAAGAAGTGCTGGATAACCGCAAAGCGGCTTGATAATAGGGCTTGCGCGGCTTCTTCAGTGTGCTAGTCTTTGATTCACTAACGTTAAACATGAAAGAGTATTCCTATGAAGCTTAGCATTGAGCGCGCAGCCCTATTAAGATCATTGAACCATGTGCAGAGCGTTGTTGAGCGCCGCAATACTATTCCGATTTTATCTAATGTCCTTTTAAAAGCCGAAGATGGCGTTTTATCGCTGGCGACCACGGATATGGATCTTGAGATTAACGAATCTGTGGCTGCAAATGTAAAAGAGCAAGGTGCGACAACTGCGCCTGCGCACACGCTCCATGATATTGTACGCAAACTTCCTGATAATTCGGATGTGGAATTAAACTTAAACGCGGAGGGTACACAGATGACTGTGAAGGCTGGGCGTTCTCAGTTTAAATTGTCATGTTTGCCAATCACCGATTTTCCAGAAATTGGTGCGGGTGATTTGCCGACATCATTTGCTCTTCCTGCAGCGGATTTACGCGCATTGATTGATCGCACAAAATTTGCGATGAGCACAGAAGAGACACGTTATTATCTTAATGGTATTTATTTGCATCAGGCAGAACAAGAAGGCGTGCAGGTTTTGCGCGCTGTTGCGACAGACGGTCATCGCTTGGCGCGTTTTGAAATGCCTTTGCCGGAAGGCGCAGCCAACATGCCAGGGATTATTATTCCGCGAAAAGCCATTGGTGAGCTTCGTAAGTTGGCTGATGATGCGGCGGATACGATTTCGATTACATTGTCGGATAATAAAATCCGTTTTGCGTTTGATCACATTATTCTAACGTCAAAGTTGATTGATGGAACGTTTCCTGATTATCAACGCGTTATTCCAGAAGGGAATGACAAGATTGTTGAGGTGGATGCGAAGATTTTGACGTCTGCGGTTGACCGTGTTTCAACGATTTCTGATGGAAAATCACGTGCGATTAAGATTGCGATGAATGGCAAATTGATGACCATTTCCGCGAGTTCTGCGGAAGCAGGTAGTGCGACAGAAGAAGTTGAAGTTAATGGTGAGACGGATATCGAAATTGGTTTTAATGCGAAATATCTGTTGGATATTACGTCGCAAATTGAAGGTGAAGGATGTCGCTTCACACTTGCAGACCCTGCAAGCCCTACGATTATTCAAGATAATAGCGATCCTAGTGCGCTTTATGTATTGATGCCGCTCAGAGTTTAAGCGCCCTGAGTTTAAGCGCTCTGTGTTTTTGATATATTTCTTTATAATTTAGGAAATTTCCATTTTCTTTTGTGTTGGTTACTGGTTTTTTGTGTTTCCAATCGCGTTTGAAATATTTTGAATTTTATTTGTAAGGTTTTGATATTCATTAAACTTTTTTTGAGCGCATAATACATACGAACATTTATAAAAGGATCATCGTCTATGAAAGCTGTCGCGCTTGATTTTGCAACATATTATCCAGAAGGCCTTGATTCTGGTCCGCTTGAGGGCAGTGTTGATGCATTTACTTTTCATAATTTTAGTGAGCCGGATCATGTGATTGAACGGATTAAGGGATATGATGTTATTTTAACTAACAAAGTTATTTTAACGCGTGAGATGATTGAATCATCATCTGATCTTAAGCTGATTGTGGCGGGGGCCACGGGCTATAATCATGTTGATGTGGCGGCGGCACGCGATGCGGGGGTTACGGTTTGTAATGTTCGTGGGTATTCAACGCCTTGTGTTACTCAACACGTTTTTGCGCTTCTTCTTGCGCTGCGTACGCGCATTGTTGATTATCATGAAGACGTGAAAACAGGGCGATGGCAAGAGAGCCGTGATTTCTGTTTTTTGGACTATCCAATTCATGAATTAGCGGGTCAGACGCTTGGCATTATTGGTTATGGTGATTTGGGTCGCAAGGTTGAAACAATCGCCAAGGCGTTTGATATGAATGTTTTGCTTTCCGATCACAAAGGTCTTTCGGAAGATAATTTACGGACGGGACGTAAGTCTTTTGAGCATGTTCTTACGCATAGTGATGTGATCACCCTACATTGTCCGTTGACGCCAGAGACAACTAATTTGATTGCAGCGGATGAATTGAAAGCAATGAAGGCGAGTGCGCAGTTGATTAATACGGCGCGTGGCGGTGTTGTGCATGAAGCGGATTTGGCGCAAGCGCTTCGTGATGGAGAGATTGCGGGGGCGGGTGTTGATGTTTTATCGAAAGAGCCGCCAACGGATGGTAATCCTTTGCTTGATCCATCTATCCCAAATTTGATTGTAACTCCTCACACCGCTTGGGCATCAAGGCAAGCATGTCAGCGATTATTTAACCAAGTGGGTGATGTTATTTTAGCGTTTAGCCAAGGACAGCAGATCAATGTTGTGTCTTAAGCATTGTTTCTTGAGGCTTAATCGTTAGAGTTATTTATATGTCTTATTTGCGTTCTTTGTCTTTATCTCATTTTCGGTGTTACGGGTCCGTGCGGATTGATGATTTATTATCCGGATTGATTGTGCTGCATGGCGCAAATGGTGCAGGCAAGACAAATGTTTTAGAAGCGATTTCATTATTATCGCCGGGGCGAGGGCTTCGTAATGCAAAGGTTATGGAGATTCAATCATGCGATCATGGCGATGCTTGGGTGGTAGCTGGGGAATTGGCAACGGATTATGGTCCCGTAAAACTTGGAACAGGTTTGGACGTCGATTCTAAAGACGGGCGGGAGAAGCGTCTTATTCGCATTAACGGTCAGAATGCACGCGGTCAGAGCGCATTAGCAGAGCATATTTCTTGCATTTGGTTGACACCACAGATGGATCGTCTGTTTTTGGATTCATCATCACATCGTCGGCGCTTTTTGGATCGTCTTATCTTTTCGTTTGATCCAGGGCATTCGGGGCGTGTGACGCGCTATGAGAATGCGATGCGCCAACGTTCGCGTATTTTGCAAGATGCGCAAGGTGATTTGGGTGATGATGTTGCTTGGGTTGAGGGATTAGAGGCGCAGATGGCGGAGACTGGTTGCGCGATTGCAGCGGCGCGACTTGATTTTGTGGGGCGTTTGCAAGCCGCATGTGAGCAAGTGGCTAGTGTTCATTTTCCTTTGGCGACTTTGGCGGCTAAAGGGTCGATCGAAGAGGTTTTGATGGAAGCATCGGCGCTAGAGGCGGAAGATATTTTTAAGCATAATTTGAAAGAATCGCGTGCAAAAGATGCTATTACGGGCGGGGCGGCAACAGGGCCGCATAAGTCGGATTTGTTTGTGAAATATGCGGCGAAGAATATGTCTGCGGATCAATGTTCTACGGGTGAGCAAAAGGCGTTGTTGATTGGCATTATTTTGGCACATGCCGCATTGATTAAAGCTGAGCGAGGAGCATCACCGATATTATTATTGGATGAGGTGGCGGCACATTTGGATGAAGAGCGTCGAGCGGCGCTTTATGATTTGCTTGAGGATTTGGGTGCGCAAGTATGGCTGACGGGAACAGATGCAAATTTATTTACAGCCATTGAGGGTAAAGCGCAGTTTTTTGAAGTCGCAGAGGCGTCTGTGCTTAAGAAGCAAATGCGTCCAGCAGCTTAAGTAAGATTTTGTTTTCTTCAGGGGTTCCAATAGAAATTCTAAGGCAGTTTTGCGTTTGGGGTTTTGTAGAGAAATCGCGCAAGATGACGTTGTCTTTTGCACAAAAATCTAGGAAGCCTTTTGCATCTTTCATTTCTACGAGGAAATAGTTTGCATCGGTGGGGTAGATATATTCAACGGCATCGGAGGCGTTGAAAGCTTCGATGATACGATCACGCTCGGCGAGGAGTTTTTGGATGTTGTCCTTGGCGGTTTTTTGAATGTCGGGTGATAGCACGTGGAAAGCGGCCTCGATGCTGAGTTGAGGGAGTGGGTATGCGTCGAGAGCTTTGGCTTTGACCATTTGAATGAAGTCGGTATCGGATGAGATGAAGCATCCCATGCGCATCCCTGCGAAGCTGTATGATTTAGATAATGTGCGCAAAACAATGATGTTTGGCGCGCTATTGAGGTCTTCACAGATTGATCCTTGGGCTGAAAATTCAGCGTAGGTTTCGTCAACGATGACGATGGCTTTGTTTTCGAGGGCGGCGGCGATGCCGAGTATGTCTATGTGATCAAAGCTTGTGCCGCTAGGGTTGTTGGGTGAGCAAATATAGACGAGTTTAACGTTTGGCTTTGATGCGTTTTCGATGATTGCGCTTTGGTCTAACTTGAATGTGCCGTCTTCTTTGATGAGTTCGACTTCGATAACGTCAGCCGGAGCAGAGCGGGCATCGACGCCATACATGCCAAATGTGGGTGGGTTGATGAGGACTGCGTCTTTGTGGGGTTCGCAAAAAAGTTTTGTGAGTATGACGAGCGCTTCATCGGCGCCGCGTGTCATGATGATTTGTTCGGGTTCAACGCCATATGCGTCGGCATAGGCGAGTGCAAGCTCGGGTGGCTGTGGTTTTGGGTAGCGGTTGAAACCTTCTAGTCCGGGCAGCTCAAAGGGGTTCTCATTGGCGTTTAAAAAGATAGTTGTATCGTCTTTTTCGACCTCCATTCCCGCGGAAATATAGCCGTCGAGCTTGAGGAAGTGCGGGCGGATTAGGTTTTTGATTTCTGGTTTCATTTTATGTTTGTTTTCAATGGTTTAGCGGGTGGAAAAAAGGGTAGAAAACTGTTGTTTTTACTGTCATTGCCACCTTGCACATGCTATACACAAATATTGTATAAATATAAGAAAAACAAGGGTTTTAAGTATAAATGAGTGATGTCGCAGAAGATACAGGCCAAGGGGTAAACCCGACCGGTGGTGATAATGATGAATATGGCGCCGATTCTATTAAGGTTTTGCGCGGGCTTGATGCGGTTCGTAAACGTCCGGGTATGTATATTGGCGATACGGATGATGGTACGGGCCTTCATCATATGGTTTATGAGGTTGTCGATAACGCGATTGATGAAAGCCTAGCTGGGTATTGTGATCGTATTGATGTGATTTTGAATGCAGATGGCAGTGTTACTGTAAAAGATAATGGGCGTGGCATTCCGGTTGGGGAGCATTCGGAAGAAAAATGTTCCGCGGCACAGGTGATTATGACGCAGCTTCATGCGGGTGGTAAGTTTGATGATAACTCGTATAAGGTTTCAGGCGGTTTACACGGGGTTGGTGTTTCGGTTGTGAATGCGCTGTCCGAGTATTTGGATTTGAATATCAAGCGCGATGGCAGTGAATGGTACATGCGTTTTCGGATGGGGGATGCGGGTGAAGATCTTAAACCCATTCGTGATTTGGATGAGGGCGAGCGTACAGGTACGCAAGTGACGTTTTTGCCGTCGCCTGAAACATTCGCGATGACGGAATTTGATTTCAAGATACTTGAAAATCGTTTACGTGAATTGGCGTTTTTGAATTCAGGCGTGAATATCTATCTTTCGGATCGCCGTAGTGAGGTTGAAGAAGAATGGCTTGTGTCGCACCTTCATTTTGAAGGTGGGATTGAGAGCTTTGTTGAATATCTTGATCGGACGAAAAAGCCGATGTTGGAAAAACCGATTGCGATTATGGCCTTCGATGAACAAGCCGGTGTGACGGTGGAAGCCGCACTTGAATGGACAGATGCGTATCATGAGACGATGCTGTGTTTTACGAACAATATCCCGCAGCGTGATGGTGGAACGCATTTGGCGGGTTTTCGCGGTGCGTTGACGCGTGTTATTCAAAAATACGCCGATGAAAAAGGCTTGCTTAAGAAAGAGAAATTTAAGCTAACGGGAGAAGATATGCGCGAGGGGATGACATGCGTATTATCCGTGAAGGTTCCTGATCCTAAATTTAGCTCTCAGACGAAAGACAAGCTTGTGTCTTCGGAGGTGCGACCAGTTGTTGAAGGCGCTATATCTGAAAAATTGTCCGAATGGTTGGAGGAAAACCCAACCGAAGGTAAGGCGATTGTTACGAAGATTTCAGAAGCAGCAATGGCGCGTGAAGCGGCCCGTCGTGCGCGTGATTTAACACGCCGCAAAGGGGTTATGGATGTATCGAATTTGCCGGGTAAGCTTGCGGATTGTCAGTCAAAAGATCCTGCGGTTTCTGAGATTTTCATTGTTGAGGGAGATTCGGCGGGGGGATCAGCCAAGCAAGCGCGTGATCGTCATAATCAGGCAATTTTGCCGCTACGAGGTAAGATTTTGAATGTTGAGCGGGCGCGTTTCGATAAAATGTTGAATTCAGAGCAGGTTGGAACGTTGATTACTGCGCTGGGGACGTCGATTGGTCCGGATGAATTTGATATTGAAAAGACTCGCTATCACAAAATTATTATTATGACGGATGCGGACGTTGATGGGTCTCATATCCGTACGCTTTTGTTAACGTTCTTTTTCCGTTACATGCCCGAGATTATTGAACGTGGGTATTTGTACATTGCTCAGCCACCCTTGTTTAAGGTTAAGCGCGGTAATGCGGCGGAAGTTTATTTGAAGGATGAAAAAGCTCTTGATGATTATTTGATTAATGTGGCGCTTAATGATTTGGTGATTATTGATGGTTCCGGTCAAACGCGATCTGGTAATGATGTTGAAGATTTATTACAGACTACGCGAAAATTGCGTAACTCTATCAATGCGTTAACGCAGCGTGCAGGGAATCGCCGTGTGGTTGAACAAGCCGCTATTGCGGGTGCGTTTGATGAGAGTGTTCAACGTGATGAAGCGGTTGGCCAGGATTATGCCGCAAAGGTTGCGCAGCGCTTAAATGATTGTGCAGCCAAAAATACAAAGAGCTGGGAAGGGACTTATAGTCTTGATAAAGGCTATACTTTTTGGCGGACAACACGTGGTGTTACAGAACGTGTCAACATATCCGCCAGCCGTGTACGTTCGCCCGATGCTGTACGTCTTAATAGTAAGAAAGAATGGTTGGCGGAATCTTTTGGCGGTAAGGTTGAGATTCATGTTGGTGATAAGGTTCTGGCGAAAGTGAATGGGCCCGCAGCGCTTTATGATCGCGTCATGCAGGCCGGACGTAAGGGAATGACTATTTCCCGTTATAAGGGTCTTGGTGAGATGAACCCGAACCAGCTATGGGAGACAACGTTGGACCCGAATGTGCGTACGCTTTTGCAGGTGAATGTTGCGGATGCGGTAAAAGCGGATGAAATCTTTTCAACGCTTATGGGTGATGTTGTGGAACCAAGGCGTGAATTTATTCAAGATAATGCGCTTAAAGCGGACGTTGATGCTTAATCATCAATATGTCTGCCTTTAGGTTTCCATTTGTTTTGAGGGAGGTGCTTTTGACCTCTATGTTTCATTTCTGCCCATTCAGGTGATTCCATTATTTTTGCCATATCATTTTCTAGAGCTGCTAGTTCTGACGAGTTTTGGTCGTGGAAGTTTACTCTTGTCATATAGGGATAAAGCAACCGGATGAATGCTTTTTCATGGCCTTTATCGTCGAGAATATCGAGCATGTTTTGACGCAGCCTTAGCTGTTCTTGGCTTAATAAGTTTGAGGGAACAAATGTTTTGATGAAAATTCTAGAAGACGGTGACCATGAGTTTTTTCCTGGGTCAACTACTCCAGAATCTTCAATCACGCGGCCTTTTACCCTACCCACTATAGTAGCATGGAAATCAAATATTCCAGGGTCTTCTTTTTGTGCATAGCCGAAGAAAAGCCCTTTTTGGTGAGGGATTACAACAGGTGTGTTTTGTTGTCCGTATACAAATTCCACATCCGGCAATACTCGGCTTAACAGTAGCGAGGATACAAGGGCTTCGTTAATTTGTTCTTTTGTATATCTTAACGGGAGTTTTCCATCGGGGTTGTTATTGAAGCGAAATTCGACATGATCAGCCATAAAGACCAATGGAAAGCGCCTTGTTTCGATCGTTAATCCGGTACCGGTTAATGTATAATGTGCGTATACTGGGCTGAATAGTCCAAAATCATATTGATTGTCATCATCTGTTTCGACATTCATGTAAGCCAGTGTAATTTCTCTTATTTTAGATTTGCCATCAGGCAGTACTCTGAAGGCTTTTCCAACAAATAACTCGAATTGGCTTTCTAATTCGTCATAAAAACTTCTAAAAAGTCGGAAGTCTCTTTTGCCGATTTTACGTTCTCTTATAGCAGCGATTAAGCGTGATAATTTACTTCCAATTTGTTG
>JBGCEF010000035.1:0-10843 GCA_045106175.1 Bdellovibrionales bacterium | reverse complement strand
GTGCCTTCAAAGCGCTTTGTGAAGTTGATGAAATGTTGTCGCGCCAGCAGCGTTGTGGGGGCAACGACTGCGACTTGGTAGCCATCCATCGCAGCAACATAGGCGGCACGTAATGCGACTTCGGTTTTTCCGAACCCAACGTCTCCGCATACTAAACGATCCATTGGATGCGTGCCCGCCATGGATTGCAGCGTATCTTCGATTGCGCGTTCTTGGTCTTCGGTTTCTGCATATGGGAATTTTGCTGCAAACTCGTTATATAATTCTTTTGAAATTTCGATTGGTTCTGTTTTCTTAAGGGTGCGGGCAGCGGCAATTTTTAGAAGACCATCCGCCATAGCCATGAGGTCTTTTTTGACCTTGGCTTTTCTGGCTTGCCACCCCGCTCCGCCAAGTTTATCAAGCTGTGTTGTGCTTTCTTCGCCGCCAAATCTTGCGAGAACTTCAATGTTTTCAACGGGCACAAACAGTCGGTCACCGCCCGCATATTCGATTTTTAGACAATCATGATGGATCTTACCGATTGTGACGGTTTCAAGCTCCAAGAATTTACCAATTCCATGGTCGATATGCGTGACCAAATCACCTTCATCAAGGGAGGAGACCTCACGTAAAAAATTATCTGCTCGTTTACGTTTAGCGGCTTTGCGTGATAGGCGATCACCGAGTATATCTTGCTCTGTCAAAACGGCTAGATCGGGGGTGTTAAACCCATGCTCTAAACCCAAGACGGCTAGGCCAGTCTCATGAGTTTTAAGTTTTTTAAGCTGTTGTGCATCATCAATTGTTTTTAGGTCTTCGAAGCCCCCTGCCTCAAGCAAACCCTGAACACGCTGTCTTGCGCCTAGTGAATAGCAGGCAATGATTGTTTTGCGATCATTAAATTTTGCGACATGTGTTTTAAGCTCTCCGATAACATCACCGTCGGGAAGGCTTCGGATGTCGGCAAAATCTCTTGCTTTTCGGACCGTTGGGTTTTCATCGCCTGTCTTGGCAAACGGTGATAAAAACTCCGCTTTCGTCAATATTGTACCCCAAAGATTGTTTTCAATGTATAAATCCGAGGGCGGTAAAGGACGATAAATGCTGCCGGTCAGGCTGACATCTTTTGATTTCTTTTGTGTTTGTGATGCGATGAGGATTTTTCTGGATTGATAGAAATCTTCTATTTGTTCAAAGCGCTCATCATGAGCACGACGGCCATGGTGATCGAGTATAAGCGTGTGATCGCCTGCGTAATCGAGTAACGTATCCATCTGCTCATAAAAAAGAGGTAGCCAGTGTTCCATGCCGTTATAACGACGCCCTTCGGAAACAGATTCGTAGAGCGGATCATTCTCGATAACACCAAAATATTTACGATAGCCTGTGCGAAAACGATCAATACTGTGTTCATCTAAGAAGAATTCTGTGACTGGCTGTAATGCGAATTGATCAACATTTGTGTGGGTGCGTTGCGAGAGCGGGTCAAAGGCGCGGATTGTTTCAACTTCATCACCGAATAAATCTAACCTGACGGGATCTTTCATTGCAGGTGGATAAAGATCAATAATGCCGCCACGCATCGCATATTCACCAGATTCACGCACGGTTTCGGTGCGGTTGTAGCCGTTTTGCGTTAGGAATACCTGCAGTTTTTCAACATCCAAAAGACCGCCTTTTTGCGCAATGAAAGATGCATCTTTTAAGGCTGTGCGCGGCATGATGCGTTGTGTTATTGCGTTAACAGTTGTGAGCAAAATGCGCGGGTAGCGTTTTGTTTGTGATTGCCATCTTAAAAGGTTTGTAAGTGCAGCGACTCTTTTCGCGACAATGTCAGTGTTGGGCGAAACACGATCATAAGGCAAACAATCCCAAGCGGGGAATTCTATAATCTCAACATCAGGCGCGAAAAATTGAACCAGCTCTTTTAATGTTGAAAGGCGATTATCATCTAATGCGACATGCACTAACACTTTATCAAGCGGCATTATCTCACGCGCTTTATCCGCCAAAATGCGTGCGTCATGGCCCTCTATTGCGCCGTAAATGGTCGTATCTGTTTCTTGTGATTGTGCAAGAGCTTCCATGCGAGCTATATAGCCCGCGGGCTTTTGAATTACCAGTGTCTAGATTGTGATTGTGTGTTTTTTCAATCGATCAAATAAATCACTTTTCACATTGTCAGGTTCGGGTTCCTTACAGGTAATCCAATTATAAAGATTGGGATCATTTTCTTTAAGGATTTCATCGAATTTGGCTAGCTCTTCTTCGCACATATCGGGGACATGTTTTTTTGCAAAAGTTCCAAGAATAAGGTCCATTTCTTTTGTCCCGCGATGATCGGAACGAAAAATAAGTCTGCGGCGCATATTGTCTGTTGTTTCAGTCATAGTTTTTATTAGCATTAAGGCAGCCATAAAACCAACATCTATCATCATGATATTTTTATTTTTTATCTTGGTCAGATGGGCCTTGGTGGTTACAAATACATATGTCTCGACCTTTTGACCTTGATGCTCTTTTTCGTGCTCTACCTGCGTTGCCGGGTATTGGGCCGAAGAATGGGAAGTTAATAGAGAAATTGGTTGGCGGGCCAAAAATTTTAGATCTGCTTTTTCATCTACCGGTTGATTTTATTGACCGGCGTTTTTCGCCCACTGTTGAAGATGCGCCGGATGGTCGTATTGCGACAATGGAAGTTACGGTTGTCTCTCACGCGCCCAATCCACGCAAAGGCCTTCCATATCGCGTTAAGGTTCGAGATGAAAGCGGCGTTATGACGCTTGTGTTTTTTCATGCGAATAAGGGCTGGGTTGAAAAGCAATTACCTGATCGTGAAACACGTATCATCAGCGGCAAGGTTGAATATTATCAAGGCAATGCGAAGATGGTGCATCCGGATATTGCAACATTAGAAGAGCGTAGTACGCTTGAGACGGTGGAGCCGATTTATCCGCTGACCGCGGGTGTTACGAATAAAACCATAAGAAAATCTATGGGTGGGGCGTTGACGTCCTTAAAGCCATTGGATGAGTGGCTGGAGCCGACCTTTAAGACGAAAAATCAGTGGTCTGATTGGCATGATGCCATGCGACGCGTTCATGAACCCGAAGAGGAGGCATCGCTACTTCCTGAAGATAAAGAGCGATCGAGGATTGCTTATGACGAGCTTTTGGCGAACCAGCTTACGCTTGCACTTGTTCGCCATCGACAGAGAAGGATTGATGGGCGTTCTTATCAAGGAGATGGGCATTTACGCTCTAGGCTATTAGAAGCACTGCCCTTTGATTTAACGCAAGCGCAGCAAAAAACGCTTAAAGAGATTGATGCCGACATGACCGAAGATGCGAAGATGCTTCGCTTGCTTCAAGGAGATGTAGGCGCGGGCAAGACAGTCGTCGCTGCGATGGCAATGTTGAATGCTGTTGAGACAGGGGCGCAGGCTGCGATTATGGCGCCGACAGAAATTTTAGCGCGCCAACATGAAGAAACATTGTCGGAATGGCTTGATGCATGCGGTGTTAGCTATGCGACATTAACGGGGCGAGATAAGGGCGCGCAACGGAGCGCAATCCTTGAACGCATTGAAAGTGGTGATGCACAGATTATTATCGGCACACATGCAATTTTTCAGGATACTGTTCAATTTAAAGACCTGGGCCTCGTCGTCATTGATGAGCAGCATCGTTTTGGTGTGCATCAGAGGCTTTTGTTATCATCAAAAGGACATGGCACAGATGTTTTGGTTATGACCGCAACACCAATTCCCCGCACACTGACGCTGACGGCGTATGGAGATATGGATGTGTCACGATTGGATGAAAAACCGCCTGGGCGTAAACCTATTGAGACTTTGCTGGTTTCTAATGATCGGCTTGATACCATGATTGATGGGCTTGAGCGTAAAATTAAGGATGGGTCGCGGGTTTATTGGGTGTGCCCTTTAGTGGAGGAATCCGAAATCCTTGACCTTGCAGCGGCGGAAGAGCGATACGACATTTTAAAGCAAAATTTTGGTAAGGTCGGTTTGGTGCATGGTCGTATGAAGCCAGTAGAGAAGGATGAGGTCATGCAACGCTTCGCTAGCGGGGAGCTTAATATTCTGGTTGCGACGACAGTGATTGAAGTTGGCGTTAATGTTCCCGAAGCGACGATTATGGTGATCGAGCATGCGGAGCGTTTTGGTTTGTCGCAGCTTCACCAGCTTCGTGGTCGTGTTGGTCGTGGAGATGCACAAAGCTATTGTTTCTTAATCTATGCGGGACCATTGGGCAGTACCGCGAAAGAGAGGCTTTCGATTATGCGCGAGACTGAAGATGGTTTTTTAATTGCGGAGCGCGATTTAGAATTGCGCGGGGGCGGTGACATTTTGGGCGTGAAGCAAAGCGGTTTGCCGCAATTTCGGCTGGCTGATCTCAATATTCATGGGGAATTGTTAGCCGCAGCGCGTGATGATGCCAAGCTGATTATAGAGCGTGACCCTCATCTTGAGCAGGAACGCGGCAATGCGCTTAAAACGCTGCTCTATTTATTTGAACGTGATCAAGCTATACAGTATTTACGTAGTGGTTAAGTTCTAGTATTCTTTTGAATAACTTGTTTCCTTGTCTATTCAGACATAAGCTATGTTTAGTTATGCCATTTGAAGAACGCCATATTTTATTTTACCTTAATGAAGTCGCTGAAATTTTGATTGCTAATCAAAAGGTGCTTGATGATTATGTGCGCTTTAATGTTGCAAGTTTTACGATTTTAAAGGTTGCACATACCTCTACACTTAATCGCCAAATGCATGAGCATAAAACCGCGTTTGAGAGTGTTATGGACATCCCTAGAAATGATAACTCCACTTTATTTTATGGTGTTCACAAAAAGCTTTTGCAGGAAAAGGAAGTTGGCTTTGCCGTTCCTGACAATATTATGATCAATATCTTTGGTGATACTTGCATTGCAAAAGGCATAAAACTTCCGCGCGCAGGTCATAGAACGATTATTTCCAGTGACCTTGCAGTAGGGCTAAAGATTGAGTTATCAGAAGGCGGACTAGAGCTTGAAGGCTCTTTCTAAATCAGTAACTTAGCTTTTTTCTGATGTCTTTTCATCACCACGGCTCCATGCATCCGCAGTGCTTGCGATATCTGAATCGTGTTTTGCATCATCTAAATTCACGGCTTTTTTGATGCGTTCCATATCAACCATTAGCCCGTCAATCGTGCTGGAAAGACCTTCTAGTTCTTTTCTGGATGGCAGTCCATAAGCGCGATCATTTGTGCCATCTTTGCCCTTGCAAATGACGCGCGCGGGGATACCGATTGCTGTGCATTCGTCCGGAACATCGTTGGTTACGACAGAATTGGAACCGATACGCGCATTTTTCCCAATGATAATATTTCCAAGAATTTGTGCACCAGAACCAATCATCGCACCATCATCCAATGTGGGGTGGCGTTTATCTGATTTATCGCTTGCGCGCCCTACCCCGCCCAATGTTACGCCATGGTATATTGTGACGTCATTTCCGATGACTGCGGTTTGACCGATAACAACGCCGGTACCATGATCGATAAATAGTCTTCGTCCGATTTTGGCTTCGGGATGAATTTCAATGGCGGTAAAAATACGGCCTAAATTCGCCGTAAAGCGTGCCAATGCCTTTAGGTTTAAACGCCATAAAACATTGGATAGTTTATGCCAGACAATCGCATGGAAACCATTATAAGCAAAAAACACTTCTAGAAATGTTGGTTTTGCCGGGTCTCTTTTCTGAATCGATTTGATGGTTTCAAACATATTCCCTCTTCATCTTTTACACAGGCGATATCACGTTTTGGTGCTAAATTTCTAGGATTTTTTTGTTTTTGACTTTGCGTTTGTTTTTTCTGCTGGGCTAGGCGGTGTTATGATGCCAGCAGATACGACTAGTTTCACGGCCTCTTCAACGCTCATATCCAGAAAAATTAGCTCTTTTTTTGGAACAAACAATAAATAACCAGATGTTGGATTTGGTGTTGTAGGAACGAAGACATTGATTGTCTCTGCTTTAGTTGCTGCTTGGACCTCACCCTGTGTTGTGCCTGTTACAAAGCCGATTGAATAGACACCTTTTCGTGGATATTCAAGCATGACAGCTTCGCGGAAAGCAGAAGATTGGCTGGCGGCGATAGTTTCAAAAATTTGTTTAATCGCGCTGTAGACATTGCGAATGATAGGCATGCGGTCGAGGATATATTCATAAATTTTAATGATAAAGCGACCTAGGAAATTTGTGGCAAGCCAGCCAATCAGAATAAAGAAAATAATCGCAGCGATTAAGCCGAGCCCCGGAATTGCGCTTCCGCTATAATATTTTCCAGCGATATCGTCAGGTATTATTTTACCAACATTAGAATCAATGAAGGTTAAAAATACGTATGTTAAATATATCGTGATTGTTATAGGTGCGGTCACGACGATACCTGTTAAAAGATAACGTCTTAACTTTGCCATCACACCAGATTTTACAGGTTTTTCGGGGGCTGGTTTTTGTTTTTTAATCTCATCTGTCATATCATCATCATGGCGAGAGTGCGTGTGAAAAGCAATATTGAACATACATTGCTTTTTTTATTCGCATCATAGAAATAAGAAAATATTCCTAAAAATAATTGACAAAGCTCAAATTATACTGCATTTTGTTTAAACATTATAAGGATGTCTTGTCCGCCTACCTGCATTTCGGGAAGGCGGATTTTTTATGTCGTTATCAAAATAGGAGAAGAACGATGTCAACACGATTACCAACAGATGCGAATGATTTTGTCATTCCAGCCCTAAGATTAATGCCCAATGGAGCGCATACCATTCAATCCGGTATTTCCGCGCAACGTAACAGCACTGCATTTTCAAATGATACGAGAGTGATCAGTATTTATGCCACAGAAGATGTTTATCTTCATTTTGGCGATGCTTCCGTTTCCGCGAGCACCAATGACCATTTTTTCCCTAAGGGCGTTTATTATGATGTAGCCATTGCGGCAGATGCATCCGCTGCTTATTCGCATGTCTCAGCTTTGCAAGTGAGCAATGCGGGAAGCGTTTATATTTCGGAAAAATTTTAATTACATACTTAAGGAGACATTATGCTTGGATTCCTAAACGCTATCGGCCGCACACCGAATGCCACACGTCCGTGGTTTCTTTCTGGCTCTTTTAGCTTCAACGATAATGCATCTGTTTTATCCGTTGATTTTAAGAATGATCGCTATGCGGTTAAACAGCAAAGTCAGAGCTTTCAGGAGACTTTTACTTATTCACGCTCGACGATAGCAACATATATAGATGGCAATGGTGTTTTGCAGAATGCGGCGATTAATGAGCCTCGCTTTGCGCGCAACCCTATTAATGGTGTTACATCATATTATCATGAAGGTGAAGCAACCAACCTGATCCTAGGAAGCACAGGATTCACAACAAATTGGAGTAAGCTGAATTGTAGTGTTGTGAATGAGGAAATAGCGCCGGATGGTTTATCAAATGCAACGCGTTTAGAGGCAACGAGCACGAGCCCTAATGCTTCCAGGATGTTAGCAGGCAATGTTGCCAGCACTGTCGGCAGCTACACGGTTTCCGCGTTTGTTAAAAAAGGTAACGTGCATGCCGGTATTGGAACAGATAATCAACTGAATTGGGTTACGTTTGATTTGGATACTGGTGAAGTTGCCATTGAAAAAAATGCATCAGGCGTCATTGAACCCTTATCTGATGGGTGGTATCGCATTAGCGCGACATTCGAAACATCGGTCGACCTTACAGACACTAGACCTGCGGTTTATATTGCAGATGGTGGACAAATTTTTAGTCGTCCCAGATCAGAGTTAGGTGATTTTGTTTATGTTTGGGGGGTTCAATTTGAATCAGGTTCGCGCACAACCTCTTATATTGCGACAACACCAGCTACACTAGTTACGCGGGCTGCGGACACCCTTACGATTAATGGCTCAGATTTCGTCAATATTTTTAATCCGCTAGAGGGCACAACGCTTATTCGCTATTCAAGTTTGCAAGCAAATGCCTCAGAAGAGACTATTTTAACGTTTGACGACGGAAGCATTAACAACCGCATGGAATTTTCTGCGATAGGTGGAGAAGGCTTCAGAGGGCGTTGGCGTTCTGCTATTTCATTTGCTGATCAAGCCAATTTAGGCGCGGCCGATAGCCCTCCATTTCCTATCAACAGTGTCTTTAAATATAAAGATAATGATTACGCCGTCATCAATGATGATAAAGCCTATAATATCGATACATCAGGAAGCGTTCCAAATGTCGACAGGCTTATTATTGGTGGTCGCAGTGCATTCAGTCAGACCTTCTTTGGTTGGATTGAAACGATTGCATATTATCCTGTTGCGCTTGATCAAACTACGATCAGGATGCTTGCGATGCCCGATTATGCTTATTTAGTAGATGGTGACAGTTATGCAGCAGGCGCTGGTGGCGTCGGGCTTTCTGGAACGTTATCTGGTCGCAATTTTACCAACCAAGCTAATGGCGTTGGCGGATCGACACTTGAGCAGGCTGTTCAACGTATTGAGGCTAATCCTTTGCGTGGAAGGCATCCTCTTATTTTTATAGATGGTTCAGTGAACGGAAATAGCGGTGTTATTGCGACTGAAATTGCAAAATACCAACGCATTATTGATGCAACGAATAGCGAATGTGTGATTATATCTCCCACTCTATATCCTTCTTTGGCAAGTAGTGTTGACGGGCAATTCACGCTTGATTTAACATCTGCCATGTTGTTGCAAAGTTGGAGCTCACGGGTTGTTGATGCGACTGAAATTGCACGAACCCTTTCGGGTGTATCTTTCACAGATATAAACAATGCAAGTGACGCAGGATATTCTAACGTGGCTTATAATGCGCTATTCCAGAGTGATAACCTTCACCCAGAGCAAATTTTCATGGATGCGATCATCACAAATGCGCTTGCAATCGTTTCATGATTTGGCTTTCAACAAAAATTTTAGATTGATGAGGGAAAAAATGGTGATCGCGCAGGGATTTGAACCCTGGACCTACTGATTAAAAGTCAGTTGCTCTACCAGCTGAGCTACGCGATCACGTATCATTTATGGCTAACTGCCAATATCGACTGGAGGAACATATGTTTTTCCAGCCGATACGTCAAGCTTTTGAAGCAACTAATTTATATCTTTTCAAAACATACAATCGCGTGTATTATTGATTGTTAATATATGCAAAATTTCTATTACTCTTTTTTTATTATAATTTTTTTTATCCTTACCTGTTTTAGTTTTAGTAAAGCTGAAGCCCAGACTATTAGCATTGTTCGGGACATAGACTTTGGCTTAGTGCTGGATCGCGGTGGTCCGCGTTCACGTGTTTTTGCAAACTCAGATGGCACTTTTTCTGCCAATCGCGGTATAGAATTTATTACAAATCCCAGTCCGGCAGAGGTTCAAATTTCTGGTGCAATTGGTTTTTCTTCATATACCGTTGACGTTGTAGAGCGCCCTCGGCGTTTTGATGTGACGGGACCTGGCGTCACTGCGCGTGTTAATAATTTTAATTATTCATCGCCGGATGCTTTCACTATTGATTTTGCTGGAATGAGTACATTTTTTGTAGGCGCACGATTAAACACGCGTCGTGTTGCAGAAGCCCCCTATCCTGAGGCAACGTTTAACGGTAATTTTTCGATTGAGGTTACGTTTTTTCCGTAGCGATCATAACTCGAATTTTTGCTTAAGTTTCGCTGCAACCTGAGGCGTTACAAAATCGTCGACATTACCGCCGAGAGAGCATATTTCCTTTACGAAGCTAGCCGATACAAATTGCCATTTTTCTGATGCCATAAGAAAAACTGTTTCGATCTCTGGGTCTAGTTTTGCGTTCATGCCCGTTAGTTGAAATTCATATTCAAAATCGGAAACGGCGCGAAGCCCCCGAAAAATACAGGATGCTTTAACATCCCGCGCGAAATGTACTAACAGGTTATCAAATCTTTGAACTTCTATCTCACAGCCTTTTTCGCTCATATTGGCGATGTCTTCTTGGATCATCTCAAAACGCTCATCATAGCAAAAGAGCGGGCTTTTGCGCTTGTTATCAGCAACACCGATAATCAACTTATCGACCATTTTGGATGCACGCTTAATCAGATGCAAATGCCCCTTTGTAATAGGATCGAATGTGCCGGGGTAAACGCCAGTGAGATATTTTCCATCTTGCATGTGTATGCTTTCAGAGCTTGGTTATTCGTTTAAAAATCATCATCGATTCTAAATAAGATCATTATTACGATTGAAGACACACCGAGAGCGACTGTTGTCCAAACGCATTTTATGAAGATATCATGCAGCATCTCTTCACTTATCCAGATACCTGCGAGAAATACGATAAGCGTTGCAATAACAGACACGAATGTTGCCCATCGAAATCCTTCACAAATATATTGATGAAATTTTGATTTATACTTGGCCATAATGTGATCTCATTTATTCAGGTTCGGATATTTCACCATTGGGCTCAGATGCTGGTTTTTCTAATTCTACTGCTTCTTCAGCGTCTGTTCCTTCAATACCATCTTCCTCGTCGTCTTCTTGGACGAGCCAAGCGACGGACACAACGTTTTCGTCATTATTAACTTTGAAAATGGTGACCCCTTGGGCGCTGCGGCCTGTGGTGCGGATATTTTCGACAGGTGTGCGAATGAGTTTACCTTGGTCGGTTACAAGCATAATTTGGTGGCTGTCGGTTACAGGAAATGTTGCAATGACTTCTCCTCCATTTTTCTTCGTAAGGTTCATGTTAGTAACGCCCATGCCACCGCGACCTGATGTGCGGTATTCATATGCGG
>JBGCEF010000034.1:0-13714 GCA_045106175.1 Bdellovibrionales bacterium | reverse complement strand
GTTGATTATCAATGTTCATTTTTTGACGGCCGATTTTGATATTTGTTTGCGGTAAGCCTGACCAGGAGAGCCACAATTCATTAAGTTCTGTGATATTTGGATCTGCTACAATGGGAAAAGCTGTGTTGCCGTTTGTGGTGCTGTTGAAGTCTTCGTCACCAATGTTTTGGACGATTTGAGCTTCGATTGCAGCTTTAAAACCTTTGTACTCGCCTGTCTTAAACCCTAAATTGGTGCGTATTGTGTGTGCTTTGGCATCGTTGATGAAGCCATCTTGCTGAACATCTTCATAGCGATAGCGAACCTCGCCAAAAAACTCACCGTCTCTGATAAGTATTTCAGGATCGTTTCCGTTCGTCGTTGCGTATGCGGGGGCTGTTGAAGCTAATAGTAAGGCTGCGAGACATGCAAACCCTTTTCGTAGGGATATATTTTTTTTGATGGGGGTTTGTTTTTCACATTTATAGGTAAAAAGACCACTATCGTGTGTTGGTTTTAATGCATATCTAGATGTGGATTCCTTATTAATGTGAGTTGAAGCACGATAAATACAGCCACTGATAAAGTTTATTTTTAGTAGCCCATTGCCGTTGGCTTTATTTTCTTTTGTTAGTCTGAAAAGCGCTGATTTTATATGTTTTGAGGGGAATTTTTTGCTCAGTGCTTTGTTGTTTTTCATGGTATTCTCTACGTGTCATTTATCTTATTTCAAGCCATATTAGCGTTTATATTATATTGGGTCATACTCAAATTTCACAGCTAAGATTAGTTCTAAAATGACTTGACTTTCAGGGTTGATATACGGGTTTGCCAGTAATATTTTTTCTCTTTTGGGGCTATCTGCGCGGACATAATTTCGATTATTTAATGATCGCTTATTTTTGTGTTGTGGATAAGTGTGTGGATTTCGTGCGGTGGTCTCTAATTTTTATGTAGAATTATGATGTCTATTCGTGGGAATTCGTCTTGCGATTAAATTATATTGGTAATTACGTGCTCAAAGAACTGCCTTTAAACAGGGCTTTCGGGCTCTCTAGCGCTATCTTTCTAGTTTTATGTGGTGGAGCCATCGCATGGGCAGGGTTTTTGCAACCTTATAAAATAAATTCGTTGTCACAGTCTGTTTCATTTGCGCAGCCGCTTTCTTTGTCGTTAGATTCCATGAAAGCCGAGCCTTATGGGCCGTTTTTGCAGCAAAGTATAAGCGTAGAAAAGGATGTTTTAGAGGCAAAGACACTGTTGCTTGCCGAGCTTGATCATCAAGATGTTTTAGAAAAATGTGCAAGTCTGCTTTCAAAAGGTATTGTGTGCATGTTTGTAAACTCTCCTTCGTTTAAAACAAATGCGGACTCGCATCGTCAATCTTTTAGAAACTACACAGAGCAAAAGCCTCGATTTAGGGAGATAGATAAGCATCATCAAGGATTGGTTTTAGATACAATAGAACCAGCCGCAGGTTTGTATGATCTTAATAAGGCAAATGATTTTGGTCTTTATGGCTCTCTACCGCTTCCCGATCATGCAGTTCAGAAACCTGCAAATCTTTTTTCTTCTGTCAATGATGATACTGTTGGGCAGGCTGCTATTCGTGCAGCGGCTGATATGATTAGCAATCGTTATGCAAATGCGATTTATCAGGCGCAGTTAAATGACGGGGAGATTGATTTTGACACGCAGCAGGCTGTCGCACTCACGCAAAGCGCTTTGAGTTCTGCGGCTGAAAGAGCTTTTGAGAGTTTTATAAGTAATAATTTTGGTCAACAAGATTTTGAAGGTCAAAGTTATGAGGGGCTGCGTGGGTATTTTATGACAGCTTTTAAAAATGCTGCTACATCTTCGGTTAAATCTATCGGGCAGCGCTTTGTCAGTGATATTACGTCTGATGGTCATTTCAAATCATTGAAAATTCGTAGTGAGCTTTTAAAGGGAGTTGATGAGAATATTGCTAGGGCATTTATCGATACGGGATTAGCGGCGGCCAAAAATTCGCAATATGCGTTTTTGCGTAATCTTGAAGTGAGTTACCAAATTCGTGAAAATTCGAAACCTGAATATAGCCTTTTAACGTTACAACCTCTCTACAGTTCTAAGGGCCGTAAACATAACCTTTTTGCTCAGGCTGCAGCGTCGTATGAGGGCGCGCGCAATAGCCTGACGGGTGGTTTGGGGTATCGTTATATGCCTGAATCTGAGGCTTATGTTGTTGGTAGTAACGTGTTTCTTGATTATGAGCGTACCTATGGTCATATGCGCGCAGGGGCTGGGCTTGATATTCAAACAAGCTTGTGGGGAGCGTCGGCAAATTATTATAAAGGGTTATCAGATTGGCGTAATTCTACGACTGGGTTTGAAGAGCAGGCGCAGGATGGGTTCGACATAGAACTTGCTGGTCGCATGCCGTTTCTTCCTGCGCTTGAGGTTTTTGGTCGCGGTTATCGTTGGCAAGGCATTGATGGCGCAGAAGATATAGATGGTAGAGAATTGAGGGTGGAGTATTCACCGGTTCCTGCCTTTACTATTGCTGGTTCATTTGGTGATGAAGACGGCAGGGAAAGTGAATTTGGTTTGGGGCTTAGATATAATTATGTTTTTGGAGCGCCTGCAGAGTATCTTTATGATTGGAACGAGCAATTCCGTCAAAAATCAGCGTCTGAATATATATTTAGTAAAGTGCGTCGAGATAATCGCATTCGTGTTCAAGAGCGTATTGATCCCGATGCTGCGGCTGCGGATGCTGCTCCCGCTCCTTCTGCTGCGCTTTTATCATTTGGTCCGCTTAATGCGGCGACTGGTGTATCTATAGGGACTAATATTACATTTATGTTTGATCAAGATGTTCAAGTAGGAACAGGCAATATTGTCTTTACGGACCTTACCGATGGTTCTGATGATTTTACGATTTCTGTTGCAGATCCGCGGGTCACAATCGTTAGTGACAGCGTTACGATCGATCTTTCTGCGCAGTTGCTTGATTTCTTATCTAATTATGAAGTTACATTTGCAGCGGGGGTGTTTGAGGATTTATCGGGTAGTAATACAAGCGCATTAAATCCTGGAGATTACAGTTTTACGACTGTTGTTGATCCTACTGCTGGTTTCCCTGGACCAACGGCGACGCTTGCACCAAATTCAACTGGAGCGGCCTTCTCGCCGCGTAATGTTGTGGGAACGTGGCAAACAACCATGAATGTTACAGGTGCTCTTGATGGTGTTGTTTACGAATCCGGTGCAACAGGGCGAGGCATTGCGGCTAGCTTTGGTGGTGGTAATTTAGTCTTTGCAGCAAGTGATGGTAGTGTGACAACCACGACCGCAAATACAATCTTTGGATCGTTTCCCATCGCATCAATACCAGCGGGTCTGCATCATTTTGTTTTTGTCGCAAACCCAAGCGCACCTGCAGAGATTGGTGTTTATATGGATGGTATTAGGATTATTGACGAAAGTATTGCGGGGTCTATGGCTTCTAATGAATGGGCAGGTACAGATGGTAGCGGTTATGGGCAGTCTAGTGGCAATATACGTGCAGGTGTTGATACAAGCTCTCTAACTGGTGCGACACTTACTAATAATCTTAGTTTTTGGACCTCTCAGCAGCCTGCTGATTTTTAATACACACCTAAGCTTTTAAAGAGTCTGACTAAACTTTCGGCTTGCGCGGCTTCTGCTGTAATTAGAGCGGAATCTGCTTCGTTAACGGTGCGTTGGGCGTCTAAGACATCTAAAAAGGAAATCTCACCCTCGCGATATAAGCTTTCAGACAACATAAAGGCTTGATCGGCGTTCTGATAGGCTTTTTGCAGTGAAACTCTTTGCTCGTTAATATGAGCGATATCTGTGAGCGCTGTTTCAACTTCGCTTACCGCTTCGAGTATAGTTTTGCGATATAGCTGGAATGCTTGCACTTCTCTAGCGCGGGCAGCATCAATACGCCCTTCGATACGGCCAAAATCCAGTAATGAAACTGCTGCGCCTAAAGCAATATTCCAGACTGAGGTTGAGTTTGTTAGGGCATTTTCAGCGATGCCATAAAACCCGCTAATCGTGAAGTTAGGGAGTAATTCAGCTGTTACACTTTCTGCAAGTTTTGTGTTGGCTTCCAAATTTGCGCTTGCTGCTCTGATGTCTGGACGAATGGTAAGTACATCTGCGGGTGTCATTAAAACCGTGCGAACAGACGCACCCGGAATATCGGCTGTTTCTGATAAGATTGATAAAAGCGTATCAGGCAGTTGACCTGTTAGGACGATCAGTTGTAATCGCGCATTGTCAGCAAGTCTTTTAAATTCAGGAATAGAAGAGCGGGTTGTATTGACCAAATTTTCTGATCGTTCGACATCCAATCTTGGTGCTTCGCCAAATTCAAATTGCTGGCGGATTAAGTCGAGCGTTTTCTCCTGAATTTCTAGATTCTTTTTTGCAATAATATTTTGTTTTTGAAAGGCGCGGTACCCGATATAACTGCGGGTAACTTCAGCCACCAGAGTTAGCGTTACATCTTGGTATTGTGCTTCGAGGGCTTCGATTTGAGCATCTGCAGCGTTGAGGTTTTTTCTATTTTTGCCAAATACATCAATTTCAAAAGACGCATCAAAAGCGGCGTCATAATAATTATCTGCTCCGATCACGCCATTATCTTGACGTCCTCCAAGAAGAGAGGCCCCGATTTGGGGTAATAAATTAGAACGAGCAGTTCTGCGAACACCTCTTGCTTCTGATATGCGGGCCGCGGCAATTAAACGATCAGGGCTATCCGACATGCTGTAATCAATCAGTGTATTAAGCACAGGATCATTAAAGCCTAACCACCATTTTTTTAAAGCGGTATGCTCCACTATTTCAATCGTCTGGTTGTTTTCGCTGCCCCATATTTTTTGCATGTTTAGCGTTGGAAAATTAGGTGATCCTGTGAAACATCCAGATAACATCACAGAAGATAGTAGTAAAAGTCCAAATTTTGTCATTTAAGCATCTCCGATTGTATCTGGTTTCTTGCGCAGGGCGACTTCGAGTTTGCGTAAGATAACATAAAACATTGGGGTGAATATAAGGCCGAAAATTGTAACGCCAATCATGCCACAGAAAACGGCAATTCCGATTGCTTGGCGCATTTCTGCTCCTGCGCCGTGGCTTGTTACTAGCGGAAGGACGCCCATAATAAAGGCAATAGAGGTCATGAGAATAGGGCGCAGGCGCAGGCGCGCAGACTCCATAGCTGCTTTAACGATTGAGTGGCCTTGTTGTTCTAAATCACGTGCAAATTCTACTATTAAAATAGCGTTTTTGCACGCAAGTCCCGCTAAAACAAAGAGTGATATCTGCGTAAATATATTATTATCACCGCCCATGCCCAAGAATTTGCCAAAGAACCAGATGCCTAAAACTGCTGATAAAATGGCCATTGGAACAATTAAGATGACTGCAAGCGGTAGCGTTAAACTTTCATATTGCGCGGCTAATACTAAGAAGACCAATAAGATACATAGCGGAAAAATAAAGATCGCGGTATTTCCGGCTAAAATCTGCTGATAGGTTAATTCCGTCCATTCAAAATCCATCCCTTGAGGGAGTGTTTCGTCCAAGATTTTTGTAATTGCATCTTGTGCTTGCCCAGATGAATAACCGGGGGCAGGGTTGCCACTAATATCTGCTGATCGAAATGCGTTATAACGCATTGCGGTATCGGGTCCGAATGTTTCGGTAATGGTCACAACCGAACCAAGAGGAATCATATCTCCATTTATATTTCTAGTTTGAAGCGCTTTGATATCATCTGGGGTTGCACGAAATTCTGAGTCTGCTTGTGCGACAACCTGATATGTCCTTCCGAACTGATTAAAGTCGTTGATGTAGAGCGATCCTAAATAAATTTGCATCGTGCGGAAAATATCATCAATGGGAATGCCTAATTGCTGCGCTTTTGTGCGGTCTACATCCGCGTACAGTTGCGGCATGTTGATATTATAATTGGTTAGGACTGGGAATGCTAAAGCGGGGTCTTGCATGGCCTTGCCTACAACAGCTTGTACTGCTTCGTTTAATGCAGCGTATCCTTGATCTGTGCGGTCTTGAATCTGGAGTTTGAAACCACCGGCTGTTCCAAGACCGCGAACAGGGGGTGGCGGAAATACAGCAACAAACGCATCGTCAATAGCGCCAAATTTTTGTTGTAGGGCGCCTGTAATTGCAAATGCGCTTAAATCACGTGTTTTACGTAGGCTGAAATCATCCAAAGGAACGAATACAACGCCTGCGCTTGGGGAATTTACAAAGCCATTAATCGACAGGCCAGGGAATTGAACAGCTCCCTCAATACCAGGTTGAGATTCGGCAATATCACCCATCTGCCTCAGAACAGCTTCGGTTCGTTCCAAGGTTGCTCCCGGAGGAAGTTGCGCGATTGCGATTAGATATTTCTTATCTTGGGCGGGGACAAACCCTTGAGGCACAATTCCGAAACTTGCACCTGTTGCGCCAACAAGTAAGGCGTATAAAATGCTCATCGCAACGAGACGGCGTGTAATGAATTTACAAACACCTTTGCCGTAAAGCCCTTGGAACTTATTAAAGAATTTATTGAATAGGTTAAAGAACCATCCAAATAGGAAATCCATTAATTTTGTAAGGCGATCTTTTGGTGCGTCTTTTGGCCTTAGAAGTAATGCTGCCATCGCTGGGCTTAAGGTCAGGGAATTGAATGTAGAGATAAATGTCGCAATAGCGATGGTTAGGGCAAATTGCTGATAAAATTGTCCTGTCAGGCCGCTAATAAAGGCGATTGGTATAAAGACCCCTGCGAGCACGAGTGATGTTGCGATAATGGGGCCTGTTACCTCTTTCATTGCCTGAATTGTTGCATCACGCGAAGATTTTCCCTCTTCAATATTTCGTTCAACATTTTCGACGACTACAATCGCATCATCAACCACAATTCCGATAGCAAGAATAAGCCCGAATAGTGACAGCACATTGATTGAAAAACCGAGTAAATACATGAAGGCGAAGGTTCCTACGATTGAAACGGGAACGGCTAAGAGCGGTATTATAGAGGCGCGCCAGTTTTGTAAGAAAATGATTACGACAAGCACAACTAATGCGACCGCTTCGAATAATGTATGAACCACAGATTTTATCGAGTCGCTAACAAATACAGTTGGGTCATACACGATCGAATAATCCACGCCATTGGGCATATTGTCTTTTAGGCGTTTCATGGTTTCACGCACATTTTGAGAGATTTCAAGGGCATTAGAGCCGGGTGATGCGAAAATTGGGATAGCGACAGCCTGTTGGTTGTTCAGCATGGAGCGTAGCGCATAGCTTTGTGCATCAAGTTCAACACGTGCTACATCTTTTAGGCGTGTGATGACGCCATTGTCATCGCGTTTAACGATAATTTCTTCGAATTCTTCAACGCTGCTCAAACGTCCGCGGACATTTACGGGAAGTTGTACTTCTACGCTATTGGCGTAAGGCGGGCCGCCTATAACTCCTGCTGCGACTTGTACGTTCTGACTGCGAATAGCTTCGGTGACTTCGGCCGCGACCATGCCACGTTCTGCAACTTTGTTGGGGTCTAGCCAAACACGCATGGCATAATCACCAGAGCCAAACAGCCTTACTTGCCCCACGCCTTGAACTTTGGCTAATTCGTCTTTAACATTTAAATTTGCATAATTTCTAAGATATAGCATGTCATAGCTATCATCAGGGGAGCGTAAGTGAACCACCATTGTTAAATCAGGAGAGCTTTTAATTACAGTTACGCCTAATTGTCGGGTGACATCGGGTAAGCGTGGAAGTGCTTGTTGTACGCGGTTTTGAACAAGTTGTTGCGCTAGATCAACATCTGTACCAATAGCAAAAGTCACGGTCAGGCTCATGCGGCCATCGGTCGAAGCAAGAGAATTCATGTAGAGCATATTCTCTACACCGTTGATTTGTTCCTCTAATGGTGTTGCAACAGTTTCAGAGATTACGGCGGGGTTTGCTCCAGGGAAACTTGCGCTTACGACAATCGAAGGTGGAGAAACCTCAGGATATTCAGAGATCGGTAGGGTGAAAATTGATATACTACCAGCAATAAAAACCAAAAGAGATAAGACAGACGCAAAAATAGGTCTGTCGATAAAGTATCCGGAAATGTTCATGATAAACGGCCTTGTTTAAAATTGCTTTGAAAACTACTCAGATTATTCTGACTTTTCCGAGCCAGACGAAGTCTCTAGAGATGCTGGATCGGATAATGTGTTTGCTCTTGCTGTGCGTGGTTCAACAGGCATGCCGGGGCGAATGCGAATGATCCCTTCTGTGATGACACGATCACCTTTTGAGAGCCCTGATTGCACTACTCGGGTTCCAGAAATGCTTTGTCCAATTTTAATTTCACGGTATTCGACTGTGTTTTCGTCATTAACGACGTAGACATATTTGCGGTTTTGGTCTGTCCCTATGGCGCGTTCAACGATTAAAATTTTCTCTTGTGAGTCTGCTGTTCCCATTTCTACGTTTGCAAACATGCCCGGCATTAATGCGCCATCTTCGTTGTTAAACAGAGCGCGTGCGCGAATAGTGCCAGATGATGCGTCAATTTGATTGTCGAAGCTATCGATAAAGCCTGTGTATTCAAATTGGTCGTTGCTAAGCGTAAGTTTAACGGGGATTTTATTTTCAGCAGCGCGGTTGCGTGCTTTACTCCGGATGTATTTCAGATAGCTTTTTTCATCGACTTCAAAATCGGCATAAATGCCTTTGGTTGAAACAATGGATGTCAATACGGGGGCGCCGGGCCCTGCTTCGACTAAATTTCCTTCTTTAATTTCTGCGCGTCCTATCCGACCATCAATGGGTGCTTTTACGTAGGCGTAATCAAGGTTTATCTCTGCGCGTTCTACACGTGCTTGTGCTGCTTTGATAGATGCTGCGGCAACACTATGTGCGCTGCTTCGTTCATCTAGAATGCGTTTTGAAATAGCATTGGTTTTGATTAGCTCTTTTGCGCGTTTTAGCTCTTTCCATGTTAAAGAAGACTGATTTTTAGCGATGTTTAGTTCCGCTTTGGCTTGATCTAGGGCTGCTTCAAAAGGACGTGGATCGATTACGTAAAGGATGTCCCCTTTACTTACGTCTTGCCCATCTTCAAATTTTACTTCTTTGATATTACCGCTTACTTGAGGGCGGATATCAGCAAAATTGACTGCCTCTAGTCTTGCAGAATATTGGTTCCAAATTTGTGTCGCTTTAGGCGTTGCAATTTCGACTGTTACGGGCATGGCTTGAGGTGGAGCTGCAGCAGGCGCATCAGCATTTGCTGTTTGATTTTGGAAAAGGGCATAACCACCTGCGGCAAGTAAGATAATGAATGTTCCAATGAGTGTTGTGATTTTTGAATGTTTTAATATCATATCGTTTCTCTTATGCTTTTTAATTGTGCTTTCATAATTGACTGATGAGTTAATTTTTAAGCAACCTCTGTAATGTCTTGTTTGATCCCAATCATGCGGAACAAACCAGCCCTGAAATCGCGTTTCATTGGTCCAAGATTATTTTGGATGCGTGCGAGCATCAGTTGTCCCATGACAAATGTGTAAATTTTACTCGCTTTTGTTGAGACATCAGTGTCGCTGGATAGTAGCCCTGCAGCGACCATGTCCCGCAATGTTGTCTCGTAATATTTTTGGTGAATGGCGATAATTTCTTCTGTTTTGCTACGGATCGTTTCGTCCTGCGGCGCCATTTCAGAGGCGAGTGTAACAAAGGGGCAGCCGCAGACCATACCGTGTTGATCTGCAATCTCTTTTTGATGTTCATAGCCCATTTCAGCGTATTTTTCAAAACGTTCAATCGGGGGGATGGATGGAGAAAAAATTTGATCAAGGATTGGGCGAAACTGATTATATGCTTCTTGCATGGCGGCAGTTGCTAAGTCAATTTTTGAAGGGAAATAGTGGTAAAAACTGCCTTTGTTAACTTTCGCTGCTTTACAAATATCGTCAACACTCACTGCGCCGTAACTGGATTTCCAAATTAAATCCATCGCAGTGTTGATTAGTCGTTCTTTTGTGTTTTTTGAAGCGCCAGCCACCAAAACAAAACCTTGCCATTATCAATGTATAAGACTTATTTATATTAATTGACTGATTAGTCAATATTTAAATAAAAGTTTTTTTAAAATAGCAGTGCTTGGAGTCTTTGCTAATGCAAGTCAGTGTGGGCTTGGTGTAAAGGTTTGCGGATTAGCTTGATTTAAAAAATGCTTCGACCTGTTTTTGCAGGCCTTGTGATTGTTTTCCTAATTCGCTTGATGTGGCAAATACTTGATTTGCAGAATTACCAGTTTCTTGGGCAGCTTGGCTAACGCTGCTGATGTTTGTTGTGACTTCTTTTGTTCCTGCTGCTGCTTGTTCTACGCTTCGTGAAATTTCTTGCGTTGCGCTGCTTTGTTCTTCAACAGCCGAGGCAACTCCGGATGCAAGCTCTGTTAGTTCACTAATGGTTTTGGAAATATTACTGATGGCGTTAACCGCATCATTTGTGATGCCTTGCATTTCTTGAATTTGGGTGCTGATCTCGTCTGTTGCTTTTGCGGTTTCGTTTGCCAATCCTTTGACTTCACTTGCGACGACGGCAAAACCTTTTCCGGCATCGCCTGCTCTTGCTGCTTCAATCGTGGCATTTAGGGCCAGTAAATTAGTTTGTTCTGCAATATCATTAATGAGTGTTATAACTTCGCCAATTTTATCTGCAGCTTTTTTCAAACTTTCCACGGTTACATTTGTAGAGTCGGCCTGTCCTTGGGCGGATTGCGCTTTTTGATTTGAGAGCTGCATCTGTTTACTGATTTCGGCGATAGATGCCGTTAGCTCTTCAGTTGAAGCCGCAACACTAGAGACGTTTGCTGCTGCTTCTTCGGCTGCTGCGGCCACAGTGGAGGCTTGTGTTTGCGTTTCTGCGGCCATAGATGACATGCTTTGTGCTGTTGCTTCTAATTCTGTTACGGCGCTCCCTAATATTCCAACAACATTTTCGACATTATCTCCCATTTGTTCTCTTGCGGTAATGATATCCCAAGTAAGCATTGCGCCGACATAATCACCCTGTTTGTCGCGAATGGGTGAGACAAGTAAAGACATTTTTTCTGGCCCAACTTGAATTTTAGCGCGATGTGGTAAATTATCTGGGTTAGCCAACATTTGTCGCTGATGCTCTGGGTTTTTATGAAATATGTCTATGGATTGACCAAGAACTTCTGTTGCTTTGATAGGTAAATGTTCTTCTAGGCCTGAGAGGGTATTGATGGATGTATTATTGATGTAGTTCACTTTTAAATTGTCGCGAACGTCAATCGTCATAACGTTAGTTGGCATATCATCGACCATTTGTTTTAAGAGGAAAGATTTTTCTGCGTCCTCTTTGAATTGTTCGATAGAGCGAGACATTTCACCAATTTCATCTTTACGTTCTGTTCCTGTGATTTTTACTTTGAAGTCTCCTTCGCGTAGACGTGTCATAACGTTTGTTACACTTGATAGTGCACTGACAATCATTTGGGCCACGAAAAGGGCGATAAATATAGCTAGCCCCGTGATGATAATACCGGCAACAATCGTTGAGATTGAAATGTTTTTGATTGTTCCTGCGGCTTTCGGCCCTAGAATATTCTGCTTATTCTCATTGTCTTTAAATATTTTAATGTAAGACCCAAGAATTTCTGGGCCTAGTGTGTCCATGCGCGCATATTCTTCGTTTCTGGAGAGTATAGTTTTAGATACACGTTGAAAATTTTCTTTGTAGCTTTCAATGCCGGCGATTGTTTCTTGGGCTAATTTGCGTCGCGTTGGGTTTTCTAATTCACGTAAAAGCGTATTTGTTTGTTCAATCGCTAAATTCAGCTCTTTAAGTGTTCGTTTTGAGTCTTCATTTTTGTTTTTAAGCAAGAAATCACGAGCATAGTAACGGCCCAGCATTAGATGTTGTTGTACCAAGCCAGCATAATATGCTGCAACTGGGTCTCCGTCTGTGTAGGCGCTTTCCATTACTTTAGAGAGCTTTTTACGTGTGATTGGCCCGGTGGTATCAATATCCGTGACAATTTTATTTCGTTGATTTTGTAATATAGTTGCACTCGTAAACCTTGTTTCATATTCGGTTACTTTATCTTGTAGTGCGTAGAGTGTTTTTTTTTGAACAGCGTCGGTAACGATTGCATCGATTTTTTCTTCTAAAGCTATTAATTTTTGGATGTCTTTTTTAACCTTAGCTTGCTGGTTTTCATCAGGGGCTAAGCGGTATTTAAAAACATTGCGGCGTGCATCCCCAAGATGTTGGGACATATCTGCTAAAAGAAGGCTCACTCTTGCGGTTGAACGATATTCAGAAAAGACATCGCCTAGTTTTGTCATGGTGAAAAATGAAAACCCACTGAGAATAATCACTAACATAATTATGATTGCGTAAGAGCCGATAAGTTTATGTGAGATTTTAACATCGTGAAGTTTTCGCATAGTCAGTTATCCTTTTTTAAAAACAATTTCTATCATAGGTTGTTTTTTTGGTCGCATCTAGTATGCATACAAATATTAAATATTGAGATTCACATTATTATTTGTTGCAGTGCAAATTGTTGCACGTTAATCGCCGTTAGCGCGCAATGTCTTTGATGTGAAAACTATATTCGCTTGATTGAGAGCTTTTTTAAAATCCGCTTTCTTGGATGATTATGCTTTTTGCTCTTCGCCAGAGTGATGTGACAATATTTTGGCGGTCTGATTGAATGTAAATATTCCCTGGTTTTGTTTGAGATGGTGTAGATGGATTTTCAAGCGCCATGGTAACTTTGTAGTGTCGACTAACGGGAGAGAAGCGGCCATCTTTTGATGGAGCGGCTTGCATTGTTATGCTACCGCCAAAATTTGAGCCAAGTTCAGAGTAGGGAATATAGTGTGATGTATTGCTATCAATATTTTTAATATAACCATTTAAGGTTTTTGTGTTTTTATCGCTATAGAAATTAGCAAGGGACGAGGGATGAATGCGTTGAAGGTCGGTTTCTTTGATAAATGCTTCTACGTGAGTTTTTTGAGAATGGAGTAATCCTAAAAATTCTTTTTTACTAATCCACTGTCCGGGTGTCAGATGGTCGGGGATATCAGAAATAATACCATCAATCGGCGCGTATATTGTTAGTGATTTTTGTTCCGTAGTTTTGAGATTAAGCGTTGCGTTTTTTTGATTTAATTGATTCCTGATCATGGACGCTTCTCGGTAAGTATCCGAAGCGACGGCTTTGTTTTTTAAGTCTTGAGTTAATGTCTGTTTGTCTTGGGTCGCTTTTTGAATATCAAAATTGAGATCAGGGCTTTGAATTGTATATAGGATATCTCCTTGTTTAACGATTTGACCAGATTGGATATTGATTGTGGTTAATTTGCCTGCCGTGCTCGAAAGTAATGGGATTTCTTGTGATGATTTAAATATTGCGGGCGCTTTAATGCGTGTTTGCCATGGCACGCATAAGATTAACCCTAAGCAGATCATTGATATTACCAGAGATATATATTTTTTGCGTGATAAGGTCATTTCTGATCTATGTTTCATCCAATAGTGCATTTCATTTAAGACTGGCTTTGCGATAAACCACCATAGTTCGACAATCATTAAAAACACGCCGAGTGCTTTAAAGAAATAATGATACACCAATAGTGCGATACCAAGG
>JBGCEF010000033.1:0-106178 GCA_045106175.1 Bdellovibrionales bacterium | reverse complement strand
TCCTGCTGAACAGGGGTCGCGGACTGCTGATCAATAGAAGCCGGAGACGGCACCTTCTCAGCAGGTAAAGGAGGAGGAGGTGAAACAGGGCTAGCAACCGAAACCGACCCCGAAGAAGATGAAACTGGAGCTACAGGATTAACAGAAACAGAAGTCTCGACAGAATGTTCAGGCGCAGTTGACTGTTGAACTGGTGAAGATTCAACCGATCCCTCTACCTGACTCACAGGATCAGCATCACGCGTCGTGAGCGGCGTCTCTGAAACTGTCTTAACACCCTGCGGTTCAACAGAAATCGGTTGAATACCATCAAGCGCATCATCAGCAAGTGGCTCAATAACTGGTTTAACTTTAACCGGCTGAACACCCGGCGTATCAAATGAATCTGGAACATCTCCTGGGTCCGGCGAAACCTTGACAGCAGGCGACGACACTCCCGCGCTTGTATTAACGGGCTGATCTACAACGACATCATCTAACGGCGGTGCAACTGGCGATGTATCCGGACAATAACGATCAACAAATTTTGTGGCATACATCAACAATGATAGATCACGCCCAAGCATCTTAATCGTCTGTTCAACATACTCTGCTTGCAAAACATTCTTCTCAACACTTTTTTCTTCTAGTGTTGCAACAAGTTCCAATAGCTCAAGGCGTTTATCTTCCGCCGCATCTTCCAATGCTGCACGCCGCTCAGTATCCGTTGTCCCATTACGATCAAAAGCAATCAGCTCATCACCAAAAATATAATGTGCGGCGATAGGCCAATTTTCGAAAAATTTAAGACGCGCACTCAAATTACCCCGTAAATACAAAAGATCCAGCGCATCCAAAAAATCATCATAATCATCTGCCGTTAAACGGTTTTCATCTGCGGAAGACTGCAGAGGCATATCATTGGGAGCATCTTGGGAAACGTCATTCATATTAATATGATAACGGTAATCGTGAAAAAGCCGCAAGCATAAAGCAACAGATCAATATAATTATTGTACCCCGGTTTGCGGAATAATGGGAACAACCACAGGAGCCGCACCCGGTACGACATCACCTTGTTGCACTTGTGGCGCTGTCAACTCACTCGCTGTCGGACCAAATTCTTGTGCAGGCGTACCCGTATCAACAGGTCGGCCACCACCACCTTCTGCGAAATAACGAAACGCTTCTGTCGCTCTCGGACCGACAGGGGTCCCCTCTTCCACATACTGATTATACTGCTCTTCAGCACGACCTAATCTCGCATCATCATATTCACTCTGAATTTGCTGTTGCACACCATCAAACGACAGAATATCCGCTGATCGTGACTGCATATAATCTGGGAAATCATGTGCCGCCACGCCACGCATCAATGTCACCTGTCGATAAAGATCATGATTATTTTGATACATAAGATCATGACCGCTTACCTCACCCAAGGCATCATCAAGCCTCTCAAGGTAATCACGGCGATTTTCTCCAGGCTGCATCGGTGTGCTGTTAACAACTTGTCGCCAATGACCAAAATCCAATTCTTGAATGGTGAAAACATTCGACTCATAGTCAATCGCGGCAACATAAATATCACCATTCTCATCTTTGAAAAACGTCGGATCGTAATCGTTCTCATCATCGTACGTATTGTCATTTTGTAGCATATGCGCATCAAAAACTTCTTGAACATTAATGCTAGAACTCGGATGGATGGTCTCACCCAGACGTGGATCAATCACAAGTGCGCGATCGCCGATAAATCGATAATCTGATCCCATCGTAGGGTCTTCATTCATACTCGTCAGACCGGCTTCCATGGCATTGCCAAAAATAGAAGCCAAAATCTCAACCGAAACATCTGGATCTTCTTCTTTACGCCTTGCAACCGCCTGACTAGCCGTTTCAACAACAGTTCTAATCTCTTCGCGGCGCTCATCGGTTCCAAACGGTATGGTATCAATCATCCCAAGCATCTCTTGAGTATCCATACCCTCACGGAAATGTGCAGCAAAGCGCTGTGCCATCGTTAATGACGCATCAATAGGCTCTAAACCTGCAGGAAACACATAATCTTCATCATCCGTATCCATAATCGCGGATAAATCCAATCCTTGTGTAAATTCATAAACAAACACATTGAGCATATTCAATTCTTCTGGTGTTGCCGCCGCAATCGGCGTCCCTGTATGTGGATCATCATTACCCATGATGTAATCATCAAAAATCTCATGCGTCACTTCGGGGATTGCAATATCTTCTGCGTAATAGAGACGCTGCGGCACCAAAACACCGGCCTCATAAAGCGTATCCATAGACCCAATCAACGCCACAATCCGTGCTTGCTCCGCTTCAAATCGCTCATTCAAAAACGTTGCTTTCGCCGCTTCATCGGTGATGCGGTCATACGCAGCGCGATCTTCATCGCTCAACAACAACAATTTTTCATCATCATCCAACTGACCAAACCGCGCCAATAATTGCTGACCAAGCTCAGGCGTGTAATGCCAATTGTCATTCCCGCCAATACCAAAACGACGCGCCAAAAGATACGTCACACCTTGCAGCGCTCGCTGCTCATTAATATCTAAGCGGCCATCGCCAATATTAAAACTGTCAACAGACGGTAAATCGTGAATACCCGCTAATTGTCCTCTGACCATGTCAATCGACCAGCTTTTTCCGGCTTCAACCATGCGCTGCCCTAGCGTCGTCGTCCCAAGCCCCAAGAAATCATCAACAAAATCACCAATATTATTAGCAATATTGGATTGATCTAAAACAGCTTGCGCTTCTTCCATCGCCGTTACATCTTCTGGTGTAATCTCGCTAGGTTCTTTAACCGATAACTCTCTTAAAACACGCTCGGCCGCGTCACGCTCCATTTGCGAAGCCGCACCACCTTGAATACTCTCGATCAAACCTTCTGCTTGCGCACGCTGTGCATCCAATTCACGCTGCACAAGCGGAACTAAACGCAACAAGCCCTGCTCTACATTATCAACCGCACTCTCAATAACGATTGGAGTATGCACATTTGGTGCTTCCGGAAGTAAATCATCAATATCAAAACGCAAAGCGTCAATTTCATCTAAAAATGCACGCTGCTCATCAGTAAAGCTGCCTAAAACATTTCCATTCGAATCTGTATATTCACCACGAATAAAAGCCAAAAACTCTGACGTTAAATACCCATCTTTCGTGCCAAGCCAAGCCTCTTGCTCGCTCTGAATATCAGCAATATATGCAAGTAATGCATTTTGCTCGTTTACACCCCAAACGCCATCCGGCTCAACAATACCAATGGTCGCCTCAACCGATCGAATACGCTCTATCCGCGCTAACTCTTCTTCGGCCTCCAAAACATCAAGCGCTGATGTACCTTCATCTATCTCTGTTTCGGGCTCAGGATCGGGTTCGCCACTACCCTCTATGCCAACGTCAGTATCTCCATCTGGTTCTATGGATGGCTCAGGCTCCTCTTCCGCTTCCGTCGCACCACCATCATCTTGAATCACCGCGTCTTCAACATCAGGAACACGCGCACCCTCTCCATCTGGATCCGCATCTACTACTGGTGCTTCCTCTTCTTCCGTCGCGGGTGGTTCTTCGGGCTCAGGCGTCGCAACAGCTGGTCCCATTGCAGAAACAACATCTATCCATTGCCCCGCCGCGTCCATAACACGAACCGTTTGTTCGATATCATCCATGGCGCGATCACCCAAAATCTCACGAAGACGCGCAAAATTAGGATCACCCTCTTCTGCAGTCGGAATAATTCCATCTGCAACAAACGGAATTCCATCATATAAAACCGTATCAACACCCAAAGCCAAACCACGTCTGATATTCAAGGCTTTACCAGCTGGATCTTCAATACCCATGGCTGCTAAATGCTGTTCTATTCTACCAAAATCAGGCGTGCTAGACGTGATTTCACGAATAAGCCCCAGATGTGGCGAATCACGAAATCCCTCAACTGCCGTTTGAATGTCTGCCAAACGCGCTTGAAAAATTTCCGGATCGTTAAATTCAGTCTCTGTAAACGCATTACCTTGCGCAAATTGTACACCGCTATCGCCCAACGCACGGCTAATACGATCTAAAAACGGTATTAATTGAACAGATGAAATATCCTCAGGATTACCATCAACCGTAATCCCAGGCAGGCCAAGAAAACGCATCGCCTGTTCTAACGCGCGGATGTCAGTTTGAGGAATTTCTGATAAATCAGCCAAGCTTCACACTCTAATTTTACATTCAGGCCTTCTCTTATTGGAAGGAACCTATCTCTATAACCGTAACTAACGCACTGTTTTATAATGATTTTTTATGTTTCAAAACAGCTTTATTGCGAAGTTGCTCCTATTATCGCATTTTTTGGCCTTTTTTACAAATTTCGGCCACGCAAAAGGCTTAAGTTTCAGAGACTTGCAAAATATGGTGATAAAATTCCAAATACCCCGCCACACAATGCTCTTTAGTGAATTCTGATTGATAGCGCAAAAACCCCTGATCAACCAACCGCAAAGCCAGCGATTGATCGTCACGGATACGTACAATCGCATCACGCATCGCATCCGCATCATCAATATCAACCATCAACGCATCCTCTTCATGATGCACAAATTGATTGGGCCCTTCAGATCTTGAAATCACAAGCGGAATGCGCTGTGCCCAAGCTTGAATAAAGACATTACCAAACGGTTCAAACCGCGATGGCATCACACAAATATCCGCCGCCTCGAATAAAGCCGAACGATCATCGCGCCACCCCAATAATTTCACGCGTTCAAAACACCCCAATTCACGTGCCTGATTCTCTAAGGCTTCTCGTTCATCTCCTTCACCCGCAATCCATAAAACAACATCATCCAGCGGTGCAATCGCATCAATCAAAACATCAAACGCTTTAACGGGGTGAAGACGACCCAATGCAATAATAACATGTGCATCTTTAGACGTATCAAGATCTTTGCGATCAAGCGAGCGATCAACACTCTCAATATCTGTGTAGTTATTGATATGGCGTACACAATCACCCACTACGCCTTGATCTTGGATATAACGCGCAATATCTGGCGTATTCCCAACAAAATAATCCGCCGAACGATAATATTTCATTTTGTAATATCCACCCATGCGCGCAACCACATGATAACGCTTAATCCCCATCGAATATTGCCATCGCGGAACAAATGATGCTGCGCGCGACATCCAACATTGAACAATATCAGGCTCAAAATCCTTGATAATTTTATGCATCTTCCATTTTGAAAATACATCTAATTTACCGCCAAATTTTAACGCATAAACCGTCAAACCGGCTGTAATCATTTTAGGCACACGAAGATCATTAGGCCGCGTCACAACAACCACATCTTCACCCGCCTCATGCAGGGCAATACAAATATCAACGAAAGCAGTCTCAGCCCCCCCAAACTCACCGCCAGCCATCACTTGTAAAATTTTCATAGGAATAAAAACAACAGGGTAAATCTATTGTGCATCAACAGGTTCTTCACCCTGCGCGTCTTCAATCTCATTAATCAACGCACTAGGTAAGGACACCAATGTAGATTCTAATAACCGCGATAATGTTTCTTCGGTTTCATCCATTTTAACCCGCAAATAATCACAAGCCTTGGGCGTGGTTACGGGAAACTTCTCAATATCTCCATCTTTGCTTTCACGGGCATCATCAACAAATTTCAAAACGTTTTTAAGATCACGTTTTTTCGCATAATCTTGCGCCAATATCATATTCTCAACATTGGCTTCCGCATCCTTAATAATAGGCTTCAATGCTCCATCCCAACTGTCGTAACGCGCATCAATCGCATCTTTTATATCTGGATTGGCTTCACCACATTTCTCCACCGCCAATGCAACCTGCTCTCTTACACCTTCTACAACTTGAATAAGGTTATGGCTGCTATAGACGGCTTGAAAATGTTGTTTCGAGGGTGTGTCAAAATCTTTGGAAAAATCATCAACTTTCTCTTTCACTGACATCGTTACCTCATCCTCCGCAGCGAAGCTAGGAATGGAATAGCAAACAGATATCAAAATAAAGAGACACAAAAAATTTCTAAAAAACGACAAGACAGGCATAAAAAACTTTCTTCAGAGAATATGAATTACAATTAAACAATAGCCTGTATAGAAAGCAAAAAAAAGCCTGTATGGTAATTTTGAAATTTTCGGGGGCAATCGAAAATAATGCTTCGCGCATATATTCAAAATTTCATACAGGCCAATGAGCACCCTATCGTAGCGATAGAAGTGTGAGGATATTTTAACCCCTCTTCCAAAACAGCTTCATCCTGTTTTTAAAAAATATGTCCCAAATCAAATCACTGGTCTTTTTGTTTTAAGAGCGGAGAATATAAAATTATCCCTCCCAACGCGAGCACCAGAAGCCCACACACAATTACTGTAAATCCCATCCCCATCAGCGCCATCCTTATACTTAAAATATATCATTTATTATGTAAATAAAAAGTAAATTTCTGATAGATTTATATCAAATTTATTCAATAATTATAATATCTTAAGAATATATTAGATGGCTAAAATATAAATAAAATTTTATATAAATACAGTTAATTAATAAGCCTTTGAAAAAGCTATATTTCTATCACGTTTTTTATGATTAAATAAAAATATGAAGACACATACACAAAATGGAAATGCTCTATTTTTTATCTTAATTGCAGTCGTCATGCTCGGCCTTTTAACAATCGTATTAAGCCGCGGCGGTTCAAACACTGAACAAACAGGCAGTTTTGAACAAGATCGAATCCAGATCACACAAATATTACGCTACGTAAAATCTATAGAAGCCGCCATTGAACAAATGAAACTTGATGGAATTTCTGAAAATGAAATCAGCTTTGCAAACAATATAACGACAGCAGATTACACAAATATACGCTGCGATGACACATCTGATCGAAACTTCCCAAGATGCTTAATATTTGATCAAGGCGGCGCAGGCCTAACGTTCAGAAATTTTCCTAGCGTTAATGATAGCAGTGATTGGACATTGACGTCGGTCTATAACGTCGGCTCCATAAATGGACCAGTGGGCACAACCGAAGATGTTCGCGGCAATGATATCATCATGGTCTTATCCAACATCGATGGCGCGATATGCAGACAGATCAACAGAGATCTTGGTGTTAAAACTTCGGGCACCATTCCTCTCGAAAATGACTTTAGCTCACTAACAGAGTTCACCGGCGCATTCCCTACAGGTTTAGAAGTTATAGATGCTCCTGATGGCGTAGGGAACAATGTTTTTGACTCCCAAACAGCCGGATGTTTTGTAGACGCAAATACAATTAACCATTTCTATTACGTCTTACTCGCCCGCTAAATGAACTATTTAGACCACCAGCCCTTTTTCTTCTTCTTAGGGGCCTCATTGACAGTCTCATAGTCTTTATCGACAGGAGGCTCTTCTTTTTTAGCCTTAACAGGCTTATCCGCGGGCTTATTATCCGACCCCGCATCGTCATTAGATGCCTTTGGCTTCTTCGCAGGCGCCTTTTTCTTAGGCTTGTCCGCATCATTAGACTTATCCGCCGCTTTCGGAGCAGCTTCCCCCTTAACCACAGCAGGAGCATCATCTTTTGCAGCTGATTTAGCAGGAGCTTTTTTAGATTTAGGCTTGGATTTTGATTGTGGCTTCTCCTCAGCATCACTCTTCACATCTTTAGATGGAGCAGCAACATCTTCTGCAACCTCATCAGACTTTTTCTTACGACCACGCTTCGGCTTATCTTGCTCTTTAACGTCAGCCTTATCTTCAACTTTTTGTTGACCGTCATTATTACTCTGAGCATTGTCCTGCTTATTATCCTGATCTTGCCCCTCTTCACCGTGGCCACGGCCACCACGACGGCGTCCACCACGACGTCCACGACGACGTGAATTTTGAGAGTCATCATCATCGTGATTATCTTTAGATTTGATCTGTTTAGGCTGGTCTTTATTCTGCTCTTTTCCTGACTTATCAAGCGGTTTAGACACTTCAACCCTAAAGCCCTTCGATCCCATATCATCATCAACACGGATCAATACATCCAATCCATATTGCGTTTCAATCGCGCTCAAATTCTCACGCTTTTGATTTAAAAGATAAAGCGCAACATTATTCGCCACATGAACAATCACCTGCGCCGCGCGACCACGAACAGCCTCTTCTTCAATAGCACGCAAAAGCATAACAGACGCTGCATCCGCAGTACGAATACGCCCTGTCCCTTCACAATGCGGACATGTCTCAAATTGGCTTTCACCAAGCGACGGGTTCATGCGCTGACGTGACATTTCCATCAAACCAAAGCTGGAAATACGACCCATCTGAATACGCGCACGATCACCCGAAAGCGCTTCACGCATACGGCGTTCAACTTTCGCGTTATTCCCGCGATGTTCCATATCAATGAAATCAATCACAACCAACCCGCCAAGATCACGCAGACGCAGTTGACGTGCTACTTCATCCGCAGCCTCAAGGTTAGTCTTAAGCGCAGTATCTTCAATATTACGCTCTTTTGTCGCCTTACCAGAGTTCACATCGACAGATACAAGCGCCTCGGTCGGATTAATCACAAGATAACCACCAGATTTCAAAGTCACATTGGTTTCACCAATTTCTGTAATCTGTCTTTCAATCCCGTATTTCTTATATAAAGACGCTGCTCCGCCTTCTTTAAATTCCTTCACCTTTTTCACATGCGAAGGAATCATCATCTTCATGAAATTCTTGGCTGATTTATAAGACTCATCACCCGCAATCACAATCTCTTCAACATCACGTGTATAAAGATCACGCACCGCACGCTGTACCAAATTCGCTTCCTCATACACCATAGCCGGCGCAGAACTCTCAAGCGTCAATTCACGAATATTATTCCAAAGGCGCATGAGATATTCCAAATCGCGCTTAACTTCGGCTTTCGTTCTTGTCACACCAGCGGTACGAAGAATAACAGACATGCCCTGAGGCACTTCTAAATCTTTCAAAAGATCACGCATTTTTGCACGATCTTTGTAATTCGAAATCTTACGGCTAATGCCGCCTGCACGCGGGCTATTTGGCATCAAAACACAATAACGTCCGGGCAAAGATAAATAAGACCCAACTGCAGCACCTTTATTTCCACGTTCTTCTTTAGACACCTGAATAAGCATGATTTGACCACGCTTAATGACTTCTTGGATTTTGTATTTACGACGCATCTTAAAACGAAAACGCTGCTCGTCATCCATATTGTCACCGCCGAAACTTTCAACTTTCGGATTACCGCTCGCTGCGTGACGACGTCCACGACCGCGTTGATTATTACGTCCACGTCCACCGCGTCCACGTTGATTATTACGTCCGCGTCCACCACGGCCAACACGTGGTGATTTTTTCTCACCATCGTCATTCTCGCCGCCAGCACCTTCTATATTACCGTTAACATCATCATCTTCGCTAGGTTCTTCAGGCTTTTGATTACCGATGTCATCGCCGTCTTCTTCACTCCGATCTTCATTTGACGCATCATCATCATCTGCGTCGATATCATCGTCTAAATCTTCTACAACGGCATCTTCACCGCCCAACTCATCGACTTCATCTTCGTGCGGCTCTTCACCATCACTCTCTTGATCAGCATCATCAGAACCAGATTGCTCTTTATTCTTCTGTGCCGCTTCTTCCGCCTCTTCAGCCTCCTGCAGAGCCTTAATCTCTTCCTCATGCTCCGCCATTAACGCTTCACGATCAGAAATTGGAATACGGAAATAATCAGGATGAATTTCAGAAAAAGGAAGGAAACCGTGACGGTTACCGCCAAAATTCACAAATGCCGCCTGTAAGCTCGGCTCAACACGTGTAACTTTTGCTAAAAAGATATTGCCCTTTAAAGGCTTTCGAAATGCACTTTCATATTCATATTCTTCGAGGCGCTCACCCTCAACAATCGCAACCCTTGTCTCTTCTGGGTGGGTTCCGTCAATAAGCATACGTTTAACCATTATAATCTCCATCTGCGCATTGCTGCCTACCTTCCGCTTATCTCCTTTTTAAATTTAACAAGGACATAGGAAAGGGGCGCAAAGATGCGCGAAAAACGTTCAAAAATTTTGCTATTACAGTGTGCGAAACTTGTTTTAACTTTAAATGCGCGATGCCGTAATAGACAAATACCTAATCGCACATTACACAGCCGTAACAAGTTTCACAATAATAAAGTGAATGAAAAAAACAGAAAAAATTAAAAAGTATTGATTTTTAAGGCTTATCGAGCAAAGTTCCTAAAAATTCGGCCAAGGTGCCATACGCATCAACTTCAACATCACCCACAAGCTCAGCTGTCCTATTATAGTTTGTATTCGTGTTAATATCATAACAATAAAGCTGACCATTTTTATCTTCAATAGTTTCAAACGCGGCCACTTCAATACGATTAGCCTTCAAAAAGGCTTCAAATTTATCTGTCCATGGGTGCTCATACCCATGCAAAATACGAAACTTATCGCCATCGGGCTTTGCATCCGCAATACAACAAGAATCCGCAGGGCATAATTCAAACCCGGCTTCTGTATTAACCTCGACCGAATAATAATACTGCCCACCGATAAATTCATTGCGCAAAATACGCTTTTCTTTACCTTCGATATATTCTTGAACTAATTGTATCCCATCAATAGAAACAAAATCATCATCACCCTGCCCCATCGCTTCTTTCAACGCTTGAACACTGTCAAACAAACGAACACCCAAACCTTTGCCTCCACGGTTTGGCTTAACAATAAAAGGACCGCCAGATTTCGAAGACAACTTTTCAGCCGCCTCAATCAGGGCTTTTTGCCCCGTTGTAGCGATCGTTTCTGGAACTGCAATTCCTGCAGCTTGCAAAAGCGCATATTGATCAAATTTACGCACCTCTAAATCAATCACATGACGCCCATTAACAACGCGCCGCCCATGGTGTTCTAGCCACGCCAAAATCGCACCACCCAGCGCAACAGACCCCGTATGCCCACGCGTATGGGACGATGCACTTAAACGATTAAAGAAAACACCCTGAGGAGGCTCCTGATCTAATGCAACACCTCCTTCAATTACTTTCATACCTTCGTAATTCACGCCAATCGCGTCAAGCGCCATGGCAAGAGGCGTTAACCAATCTTCATTTTCGTATAAGATATAAATTTTTTCGCTGGATGCTTCTGTCATACTAATCTTCTGTGTTATGTTGACACTATATTTAGTAACTGAAACCTAATCATTTAAGATGAAAAGTCCACTTTTAATCAAAACTTTAATTGCAACAGTCATCTGCGCATGCGTGCTGATGGCACAAAATGCACATGCATTAACGATAGAAGATGTTCGCTTTGGAACCTATCCGGATAAAACACGCCTAGTGATTGATTTGGATAGGGAACCGCAATTTCGAACCTTTGTGCTATCTGACCCTTATCGTATGGTCATCGATCTTCCATCTTTTACATGGAAACACGCCAGGATCAAAAACCAACTTAATGCTGGCATTATAGGGCTACGTCATGGGAATTTAAAACCAGGTATCTCACGCATCGTCTTCGACCTCAGCATCCCCATAAGCATCGACGCGGCTTTTACCCTGCCCGCTAACGCAACTAAGCCGCCGCGCCTCGTAATTGATTTTGCCAAGACAAGCCCATCTAACTTTAAAATAGCAAAACAAAAAATACTCGGTAGTTTGGATATTGATAAAGGCACACAAATATCCGCTGCCCCACCACCAAAGCCATATACCCCACCCAGCAACCAAACCAAAAGAAAACCAATAATTATTATTGACCCTGGTCACGGCGGCGTTGACCCTGGCGCTGTTGGCCCCAAAAATCTCTATGAAAAAGAAGTCGTTCTTGCCCTCAGTAAAGAGCTTAAAAAACAATTAGAAGCCTCCGGTAAATACGAAATTAAAATGACACGCCACAATGATACATTCATCAAGCTGTCTAATCGCGTGAAATACGCCCGCAAGCATGATGGCGATCTATTCATTTCTATCCACGCTGATTCAATTCGTGACAAAAATATTAGTGGTGCATCATTTTATACACTCTCGGAAAAAGCATCCGACGCACAAGCCGCAAAGCTAGCCGCACGTGAAAATAAAGCAGATTTAATCGCAGGCATCGAATTAGAAGTCGAAGATGAGGCCGTAATGGATATTTTAATCGATCTCGCCCGTCGCAACACGCAAAATCAATCCAAATATTTTTCCAACATTTTGGTCGATAAATTCAAATCCGGAAACATCAAACTCTTAAAACGCCCCAATCGACACGCCAACTTTGCCGTTCTAAAGGCACCGGACATCCCTTCTGTTTTGGTAGAAACGGGATTTATCTCTAATAAAGCTGAATCATCAAAACTGAACACACCAGAACATCGCAAACGGATTGCAACATCTCTAAAAAAAGGCATTGATGCCTACTTCAAAACAGTCAAGGAAAACGAACGTAGCTAAACCCCAAATCCTGTGTCAAAAATATCACAGCACAGAATAATCTTTTGATTTAAAGAAGAAAAAAAACGAAAAGGTATAGGCAATGAGTTTTTCTTTGTGTATAAAGATTGGAAAGATTAACAATTTCTTAATTTAACAAAATAAGTATCAAGGATTTAAACTATGAAAAAGCTTATCGCGACTATCGCAATCGTAGGTTCAGCAGCTACTCTCTCTGCTTGTGAAACATCTGGTGTTGGTAACGTTGATACTGCACCACCATACGCAGACGAGCGTACAGCAACACACAGCACAAACGCTACTCCTGCACCAGCACCTGCTCCTGTAAGAGCAGAGCGCGTGTTCCGCGAAGAAATGACAAAGTAATCATTTCATCATAAAATTTTAAAAAGGTGTCCAGCGTAAAACTGTGGCGCCTTTTTTGTATCTTGCACCCCAAAAAGCAGCCATGAAATATATCCTCAAAACAATCGCATTTACACTCACCGCCGCCATTGGGTTTGGTGGAATTATCATGATGTTTCATATCTTACAAATTATGGGTGTATTTGACGAGACAGCCACAATAGAAACATCGCAGCTATACTTCCAGAACGCAATTTTCACATGGCTTGCGGGCATCATAATCGCAATAGGATATTGGATTATTAACAATCCAATCAAATATATATTCTTACTATCACCTATAATCGCGATCGTGCTTTACGGATTAAAATTAGTATTCGTCAACCCGCTCTCTTGAACGGGAATATAATCCTCAATATCAGTGCCTATGATCTCGTCGATGGCGTCTTGACCATTGGTCTGCTCATTCGGCACATTTTCTTCATCACTATCAGAAGCCTCTTCCACCATCGCAACATCTTCTAACGCATCATTATCTTGCTCGGACTGGTCATCAATTCCAACAACCTCATCTTCCGCCTCTTTGATAATCTCCGCTTCATCTTTCTCACTAAAAGATCCGCTACGTCTTGCGATTTCAACCGGATAGCCAGCACGTTCTTTAATCGCCATACGAATGGCTGGCCAACGCAATTTTTCCTCATTGGCACCCGCAACACGAATAATACGCTTTAAATCTTCTTCTGATAATTTCGGAGCACTAACAACACCATATTCTTCCATCTGAATCGCCTGCTCCATCTCCGGATGCGCCTCCAAATAAAGACGGTTATTAATCCAAGCAAGCTTAATCGGTTGATTCACAACCTGCACCCTTGTCCCCACAGGAATAAGCTCATACAACGCTTGAATGTTTTCAGGATACATCCGAATACAACCCGAACTAATTCTACGTCCAATCCCGAACGGTTTATTCGTGCCATGAATCGCATAAGTCGGCCATCCCAAATAAAGCGCATGCGTCCCCAAAGGATTATCTGGCCCAGGCGGGTAATATGGCTTTAGCTCTGGATCTTCACGTCGCATACGCGGCGTCGGCGTCCATGTTGGCCCTTCTTTTTTTCGTGTAACCTTTGTAATGCCTTCTGGTGTATTTAAACCCTCACGCCCAATTCCAATCGGAAAGGTCGACGGCGCATCATCACCATGAATAAACGCATATAAACGCATTTCAGGAAGATTAATCACAACCCCCTCACGCCCCGCGTCGGGCAACAAATGGCGCGCCGGTAAAATCAGCTCTGTCCCTTTGCCCGGTAACCACGGATCAACATACGGGTTAGCCGCCCGCATCTCGGTAAAACCAAGATTATAATCACGCGCCAAATGCACAAATGTGTCTTCATGCTTAGCGCGATATTTGATGATCTCACCAATATACGGCTTATCATAAGCCGCAAGAACGGGCGTCACAAATGTCACAATCAAAAATAAAAATAAAAGGCGAGCCATACTCTTTAGGCCATTTTTTGTTCTAAACCAACAACCACCTTATCAAAATATTCGTTGGTTGTCAGATATTTTTGGCTTCCACCAACGAGCAACGCCAAATCCTTCGTCATATGGCCCGCTTCAACCGTTTCAATACACACCTGCTCCAGCGTATTGGCAAAATCAACGACATCAGGCGTACCATCAAATTCACCACGATATTTAAGCCCGCGTGTCCATGCAAATATTGATGCAATCGGATTCGTTGATGTCGGATTACCTTTTTGATGTTCACGATAATGACGCGTCACCGTGCCGTGCGCGGCTTCTGCTTCAACCGTTTTTCCATCTGGCGTCAGTAACACAGACGTCATCAAACCAAGCGATCCAAAGCCTTGCGCAACAATATCTGATTGCACATCCCCGTCATAATTTTTGCACGCCCATACAAAACCGCCTTTTGATTTTATCGCCTGCGCCACCATATCGTCGATCAAACGATGCTCATACCATAGATCAAGCGCATCAAAACGGTCTTTAAACTCTTCATCAAACACCCGCTGAAAAATCTCGATAAACTTACCATCATATTGTTTAAGGATTGTATTTTTGGTCGACATGTAAACTGGATATTTGCGCTGCAATCCGTAATTAAAAGAGCTCCTTGCAAACCCTTCAATACTATCGTCTAGATTATACATACCCATCAAAACACCCGGCTTTTCAAACTGAAAAACCTCATGTTCTTCCGTATCTCCATTCTCATATTCAACAACTATTTTGGCGGTCCCCGGTTTCGTAACTTTTAAATCAGTCGCCTTGTATTGATCACCAAACGCATGACGCCCAACAACAATCGGATCGACCCAACCCGGCACATATTTCGGAACATTTCCTGTCGTAATTGGCTCTCGAAACACTGTCCCGTTCAAAATATTACGAATTGTTCCATTAGGTGAACGCCACATTTTTTTAAGACCAAATTCTTCAACGCGTGCCTCATCGGGCGTAATCGTCGCACATTTCACACCGACACCATGCTCTTTTATGGCATGCGCAGCATCAATCGTAATCTGATCATCGGTGGCATCGCGGCTTTGAATAGACAAATCATAATATTTCAAATCCACATCCAAATACGGTAAAATCAGACGTTCTTTAATGAACGCCCAAATAATACGCGTCATCTCATCACCATCAATTTCAACAATCGGATTTTGAACTTTAATTTTAGACATCGTGGCGCACCCTTTTTATTTGCAAATCTATGCTTAAGATAGGGCGTCAATCTCACCTTGTAAACGCTCGAACGCTTTTTCAAAGACCCCACTTTTTATAATGCGTCCTTTATCTTGCAAATAAACCTCAAACATCGTTGTCCGCGGCCCAACACGACGCACAATAAACGACAAATACGGCGCAAATTGTGGCGATTTATAATAGGTATAAGTCGCAACCCCCTCATCAAAATCACAATCAACCGTACGATACGTTAATGTTTTATGCGCACAGGCCTGTAAATAAAGCCCATCAAGCTTTTTAAATTGTGCGTTGGAAAAACCAGAAGCGTGACTTTGTGTTGAAAAAGGAATAATTTCAGACATGATACAAGTATAGCATTATTACAAAACAAGGACAAAGCCATGGCACTGCTGCATACGCCAGAAAAAGACGAATCATTCACCGCCCCAGACTTCGCGCTCACCAATATTGATGACCAAACACTTTCATTGTCAGATATCAAAGGTGAAAAAGGCACTGTACTAGCTTTTATTTGTAATCATTGCCCATACGTACACGCAATCATTGACCGCTTAGTAGTCGACGCCAAAACCCTCCAAGATGAAGGCTTTGGTTTTGCCGCCATCATGTCCAATGACACTATCAATTACCCTCAAGATTCATTTGAAAACATGAAAATCTTCGCACAAGACAATAACTTCACATTCCCTTACCTTATTGATGAAACACAAGACATCGCCAAAGCTTACGATGCGGTCTGCACGCCCGACATCTTTGGATTTAATACAGGCAACATATTGAAATATCGCGGACGCCTCGATTCATCCGGTCCAAACCCGGCTGATGAAAACACTGTCAAAGAATTGCTAAACGCCATGCGCGACATCTCACAAACAGGGCAAAGCAACGCAAAACAATTTTCATCCATGGGCTGTTCTATTAAATGGAAATAATACTGGAAACACCTGCAAAATCATTTAATATCCAGCCATAATCAAATGATATAAAAGTGAATCACAAAAAGCAGATCACTTAAAAACGGATCATAAGGAGTAATCATGTCCGATTTATTAGCAGAAGTTGATGAAGCCATGCGCCAAGAGCGCCTCTCGAAATTCTGGCATGACAACAAGGCATTCATCATCGCATTCATTCTGTTAACAATCCTAGGGACTGGCGCAACCTCCACCTATCGCTCTTGGGATCAAAATGTAAAAACAACACAAACATCCGAACTCATCACCCTACAAGAAGCCAGCGATTATCCATCAAACATGCTGGAAGCAGAGCTCGATTTCCGCCCTTCAATCCGCGGCATAGCACTACTATCAGCAGCTTCCACTGCAATGCAACGTGACAATATGCAAGACGCTCAAACGCTCTACGCTCGCGCCGTCAAAGATAAAGGCATCCCATCGCAATTTCGTGACCTCGCCATCATCATGGACACACGTTTCAAAATGGATGATGAAACCATCGAAGCATCAGCATTACTCGCCGCACTCGATCCAATTTTAAAAGGCAACAGCGCATGGAAACCTCACGCACAAATTGACGCCGCACTCTTGAACGCGGATATAAATCCGGAAAAATCACTAGAGCTGTTGAACGCCGTCTCCGATAAAGCAAATCTACCCGATACACTTTACGAGCGTGCACAGAAATTGCATCATGTCATTTCAGGAAATAAATCTGCAAACAAGACAGATGAAACATCCGATAATGTACAAACCAACTAAAACCACAGGAACACGTTGAACATGCGTACGCTTTGTCTTCTTTTTGCATCACTTATTATAACATCTTGCTCTGGCCTATCAGACGCATTCACAGAAGAAGATGCACCACCTCTCGAAGGGGAACGCATTTCTGTCTTAGAATTACAAAAAGCATTAGAACCAGATGATGCCCTTTTAGAATCACAGGGGCTAATGACCCCGCAAGAATGGCAAAATGAATTTTGGCCTCAAAATGGTGGCTATCCCAACCATTCTATGCAAAATTTAGCCCTTGCTAGCGGACAATTACAGCGTATCTGGAAAACCAGTATTGGCCGCGGCAGCACAGATAAAATTCCACTGACCGCACCGCCTATTGTTGTTGAAGACACCATTTACGCCCTCGATACAAAGGCGGAGCTTTCAGCTTTTTCAACACAAAATGGTAAGCGCCTCTGGAAAACCGACATCGCCAATCCAGACGAAGACGATTTGGTCATTGGTGGCGGTATTGCCTTTTCTGGCGGTCGTATCTTTGCAACAAACGGCTACAACGAATTACTCGCATTATCACCAAAAGACGGCAAAATTTTATGGCGCAAAGCATTAGCCGCCCCTGCACGCGCAGCACCAACAATCGTAGACTACCGCGTTTTTGTAACAACATTAGATAACCGCTTACTCGCACTATCAACCGAAGATGGCGCAAATCTATGGGAATATGTTGGCATCGCCGAAACCGCAGGTTTAATCGGCGCAGCCTCGCCCGCCGCCAACCGCGATATCGTTATCCCCGCTTTCTCATCCGGTGAAATCGTCGCTATTCGTACAGCAAACGGATCAATCGCATGGTCAGATAACATCTCAAACGTAAGGCGTCTCGGCGGTTTGGGTGCAATTTCTGACATCAAAGCACTCCCTGTTATCGATAAAGGCTTAGTCATCGCAATTAGCTTTGCGGGTCGCCTTGTCGCCATTGATGAGCGTACAGGCACACGCATCTGGCAACGTGAGATTAGCGGCGCACAAACGCCGTGGATGGCTGGCAACCACCTCTTCGTTCTATCAAGCGATAACAAAATCATCGCCTTAGGGCGTGAAACAGGAACAATCCGTTGGGTCACCGAACTTCCCAAAAACGATAATGATAAAATTCTGACATTCACTGGCCCCGTTCTTGCCGGCGGGCGCTTAATTATGACTGGCAGCAACGGATCGGTTATCGAACTATCTCCTGAAAATGGCGAAATTTTACGCGAATGGGATTCTAACATGAAAACAACAATTCCACCCATCATCGCAGGCGGAAAACTCTTTATCCTAGGTGAAAGCGGCACACTCAGTGCCTATCAGTAATCATAGCAAAAAACATGAAACCTATTGACGATCAGTAGCTAAACATCTAAGTCTCACGCTAATAAGTCGCTTAATTTTGTGTTTTCAGCAGGCGCAAACGACGATAGGTCTGAAAATACCTTAAGACGTGTAGCAACGCACTGAAAACACAAAAGGAAGTGACAACCATGTTTAGTTTAGCACTTGTAGGACGCCCTAACGTTGGCAAATCAACACTCTTTAACCGCCTCGCGGGTAAAAAGCTTGCGATTGTGGACAACACACCCGGTGTCACACGCGACTGGCGCGAAAGCGAAGGCTGGCTTTTTGACCAACAACTGCGCATCATCGACACTGCAGGCCTCGAGGAAAATTTCGACGACTCCATCGAAGGGCGCATGCGTCAACAAACCGAAGCTGCACTAGAACAAGCCGACGCCATTTTATTCATGGTCGACGGACGCGCAGGCATTACACCCCTTGATGAGCATTTTGCAGCCTATTTAAGAAAACAAAACAAACCTGTAATCCTTACTGTCAATAAATGTGAAAACAACAAAGCCGCCAATGCAGGCATCGCTGAAGCATATGGCTTAGGCCTAGGCGAACCATTTGCCATTTCTTCGGAACATAATATCGGCCTTGATGAAATCTATAACGCCCTTAAACCACATATTCCCGACGAATTTGCAGACGACCAAGACGAAGACGACACCGCCGAAACAATCGATGAAGAAGCATTAGACGCCATCGAAGGCAACACCGATTTTGAATTAAAGGCCGAAGAAATTGATCCCGAAAAACCACTTAAGATCGCCATTGTCGGACGCCCCAATGTCGGAAAATCGACACTTTTAAATTCTATCGTCGATGAAACACGCGTCATGACGGGACCTGAAGCCGGGATCACCCGTGATGCCATCGCAGTCGATTGGGACTATGACAGCAAAGTCCACGGCCATCGCAAATTTAAATTAGTCGACACCGCAGGAATGCGCCGCACCTCAAAAGTCCAAGATAAAATCGAACGCATGAGTGTCGAAGACTCTTTACGAGCCATCCGCCTCGCTCAAGTCGTGATCTTGGTTATTGATGCCAACACTCCATTAGAAAAACAAGACCTGCAAATTGCCGAACACATTATTAATGAAGGCCGCGCCATCGTGATCGCCGTCAATAAATGGGACTCAATTAGAAACCGTGATGATACGTTGGAAGATATTAAATGGTTAATGGAAAACTCACTCGCACAAGTCAAAGACCTTCCCTACCAAACCATCTCTGCCAAAAACGGTAAAAATATCAATAAACTTTTAGATCGCGCCTTATACAGCTATGAAAATTGGAACAAGCGTATCTCAACCGCAGGCCTAAACAGATGGTTAGCAATGATGGAAAGCAGAAACCCCGCCCCGCTTATATCAGGGCGTTCAAACCGCTTAAAATACATCACACAAATCAAAACACGCCCACCAACATTCGCAATGTGGACATCGCGTCCGGAAAAACTCCCCGATGCGTACAGGCGTTTTATCATCAACGGCCTACGCCGCGATTACGAAATTCCCGGTGTGCCTATTCGCTTATTGATCAGAAAATCAAAAAATCCATACTCGGATTAATGCTTAAAATTTCTCTGCCACATAAACAATAAAATCAAATCCTGTTTCTTGAATAAACAAGAGAGAAATCGCCATTAACGATGCAAATTCCCAAGGGACACGAAATGCATGCGTCAAAATAAAGCCTGTGTAAACAACACCAAGACAGGTTAAAAAGATCGTATAATTTTGAACAATCTCATATAAGCCACCCGTAAACAAAACAGCCAAAATCGGTAGCAAAAGAACAAACATCGCAATTTCAAACCAATTCGACACCGTTACATATTGATAAAAATACTTCAGCCGATCCGTTTTTTTCGCAATTACATAAATCAATGTTAATGAAATCGCAAACGTAAAAACAAGGCGCATAAAATTTAAAAGTAATGTCGAACCATCCAACGAATCGCCACCTGTCAAAGAAGACGCAAGCGTTATAATCGGCAGCATAAGCAACGGCCACAGGAATGAACGCAGCATAATTTGAAAATCATTCTCAAACCTCTGCACGCCAGCTGGCATAAAAATAGAAATTTCAAAAACACCTAATAAATGTTTCTTGAACCTTTGAATCAAAATACATACTCCCCATTAATCATCACCATCTATTATTATGACCTATAGATTAAAATGTGGCAAATTTAAGGCAAGTTTATATAGAGAAATTAAAGACTACCAACATCAACAAGATCGGCACCATTGGTAGCATTCTTTTTGGCTTTATCACTGCGAATAGCTTGCAGATTAGCAAAATACGCGTCATCAACATCATCCGTAATATATTGACCATCAAACACAGAACAATCAAAACGACGCCCAACATTCGGACGATCCGTAGGAATAACCGCTTCTATCAACGCGTCCAAATCTTGGTATATAAGCCAATCCGCACCAATATCCTGACACACTTCTTCATCGGTGCGTCCATGCGCAGCTAATTCCGACTTCACCGGCATATCAATGCCATAAACATTCGGATAACGAATAGCCGGCGATGCGGATGCAAAATAAACTTTTTTTGCCCCAGCTTCCCGGGCCATATCTATAATCTGTTTGGATGTCGTCCCACGCACAATCGAATCATCAACAAGCAAAACATTCTTACCTTGAAACTCTAATCCAATCGGATTTAATTTTTGACGTACACTTTTCTTACGCTGCTCTTGCCCTGGCATAATGAATGTACGCCCGATATACCTGTTTTTCACAAACCCTTCTCGAAACTTTACACCCAAATGCTGCGCAAGCTCCATCGCACTGGTACGACTACTTTCCGGAATAGGAATAACAACATCAATATCATGGTCGGAACGATTCCGCACAATCTTCTCTGCTAGATATTGCCCCATACGTACACGTGATCGATAAACCGAACTGCCCTCAATCATAGAATCTGGACGCGCAAAATAAACATATTCAAAAATGCATGGCGTATGGTCTTTTTGTATCGCGGCTATATGACTGTGGAATTGACGCTCTGCATCAATATAAATCACTTCTCCAGGTTCAAGATCACGAACAAATTCAAACCCAAGCGCATCTAACGCCACACTCTCTGAAGCCACCATATATTCGACATCACCGCCTTCATTCTCACGCTGCCCATAAACAAGCGGACGAATTCCATGCGGGTCACGAAACGCGACCATACCATGCCCCGAAATCATTGCCAAAACCGCATATGCACCACGACAACGAGAATGCAAAGTCTCAACCGCCGCAAAAATATCGCTTTTAGAAATTTTCAATTTATCTTTAAGCTGCAACTCATGCGCCATGATGTTTAACAACACCTCAGAATCAGAAGATGTATTCAAATGACGATGGTCATCTTCAAATAACTGACGCGTTAATTCTTCTTGGTTGGTCAAATTTCCATTATGCGCCAAAACAATACCATAGGGCGAATTCACGTACATGGGTTGGGCTTCTGCGGTACTGGATGATCCCGCGGTTGGATAACGCACATGACCAATTCCGATATTACCGCGAAGGCTCAACATATGCTGCGTACGAAACACATCACTCACCAAACCATTAGACTTACGCAGGAAAAACTTACCCTCATCTTCGGTCGCAATTCCCGCGGCATCCTGCCCACGATGTTGCAAAACAATCAAAGCGTCATAGAGCGCTTGATTAACGGGGGTTTTCCCCATAATGCCAACAATACCGCACATATATAACTGCCTTTACCTTACACATTCACTGATCCAACCTTACGGATCAGATAATCCTGAGTTTTGATCAATAAGTTGATTCATTTTATCGCGAAACTGATCATTATAACCATCACCATTATCGCTATTACTCTCATTTGGCGCAGGTTCCTCATCACGCTTTAAAAGATCAATCTCCTCTAATGTCTTACGCGCATCCAACGCACCTTCGCCTTGTTTTAGAACCTCATTTGCCTGCTCTTCAACATTCTCTGGTAAAAAGCCCGACATCACCTTCGCAACATATTCAAGATAGATCTGCGACTTACTCTCTTCCATAAATCCATCGCGGCTTTCTTTATCAATAAACGTATAGGGAAGAAGATAAATTAAGCCGAGTAAAACAACCGCTCTAAAAAGGCCAAACAAAAAGCCTAAACTGCGATCCACAGCTCCTAGTCCAACTTTGCGAGCAAACTCTGCTAATGAATGGCTAACAAAGGATAAAATTGCAACTACAACAATAAAAATGGCAGCATAAGAAAGAACATCCGCCAAAATATCATAGGGCAAAATATCAAATAAACGTTCTGGCTCAACGCCTTCTTCAATCCCAAACCATCCATACATGTGAGGTTTTAAATGCGGGCCTCCATAATAAGATGCAGCTAAACCGCCAACAACACCCGCAATCGTAAGAACTTCACGAATAAAACCGCGCATGAACGCGATACCAGCTGAAATCAGCAATACAATAAGAACGAGAATATCAATAATCATAATGATTTATAGGTGAGTATTGAGCAAAAAAGCAAGTCAAAACACCTAGACCGCGCGCACCTGTCCACCAGCCGCATAATCGCTATTAACCTGCTTTGTCATGTAAAGATCACTTAAACCCTGCACATGGTCCAACGAATGTAATTGAAACCCTGCCGCAACCGATTGTTCCGCAGCGCGCCCAATCGGCTTTTTAGCTTTTGGAATAATCCCTTCTTTAAAGCCCAACTTGCTGGCCTCTTTAATTCGCAAATCGGCCTGCGCAACCTGTCGAATCTCGCCAGATAAACCAACCTCACCGAAAAAGATACTCTCCGGCGGCAAAGCATTCCCCGACAACGCACTCATCAATGCCGCAGCAACCGCCAAATCCGCAGCAGGTTCATTAATCTTAATACCCCCTGCAATATTCAAAAAGATATCACACCCAGAAAGCTGAACCCCGCAGCGCGTTTCCAAAACTGCAACAATCATCGCCAATCGATTAGGATCCCAACCAATGACAGAACGCCGCGGGCTCGCCATAGCACTAGGCGCAACAAGCGCTTGCACCTCCACTAACATCGGACGCGTACCTTCTAAAGCCGCAAGAACAGCACTACCCGCAACATCGGCTGAACGTTGTGATAAAAACAAAGCAGACGGATTTTCAACCTCAACCAAGCCATGGCCAGCCATCTCAAAAACGCCAATTTCATCGGTCGGACCAAAACGATTTTTCACACCCCGCAAAATACGAAAATGATGAGACCGGTCTCCTTCAAAATATAAAACAGAATCAACCAAATGCTCCAAAACACGCGGACCCGCAATCTGCCCGTCTTTGGTAACATGCCCAACAAATATCACAGCCATACTCTTTGCTTTGGCATGGCGTGTAATCTCCTGCGCACATGTACGCACCTGCGTTACCGTACCTGGCGCACTATCAATATTATCAATAAACATCGTTTGAATAGAATCGATAACAAGCACATCAATACCTTGCTCACCTCCACCCTCAACGCTTGATAAAATATCACGCACATTCGTCGCACTCGCCAATTCAACAGGACTTTCAGAAAGCTCCAGACGACGCGCACGCATGCGAACCTGATCCACAGCTTCTTCACCCGACACATACAGGCACCGTACACCCGATTTCGCTAAGGCACATACAGCCTGCAAAAGAATCGTCGATTTCCCAATCCCCGGATCACCGCCAATCAATGTCGCAGACCCAGGAACTAATCCGCCGCCTAACACGCGGTCAAATTCTTCAATCCCACTTTTAAAACGTTTATATTCCGTCTGAGTCTTATCATTCAAAGACGAGAAATCTAGCTTTCTACCCTTTTTCGCACCATTCATCCCTTTCGGGACCGACGCCTCAATCACCTGCTCGGAAATGCAATTCCATTCATGACAAGCATCACACTGGCCCGCCCATCGGCTATGTACCGCACCACAAGAATTACAAACATATGATTTTTTAGCTTTTGCCATGATTCTTAAACCTCACGCTCACTATGTCACAGGAAAAAGAACAAAGAAAGAACAAAATTAAACGCCAGTTTTCCTAAACGTGATCCCAGCATTGTAAAATTCCGTTTGAAACTCACGACGACTCTCTGGCAAATAAAGCCCCTGAACATAATCAATATCTGGATAAACCTTCAAGATGTCTTGCGCATGCTCAGCGGATTGAACGCCCTCTGCAATAATAACTGTATCAGGCAGCATCGTACGAATATACGACATGACATTACTCAAATTATTAGGATCTCCTGGCTCCCCTAAAACACAATGCCGGTCAATCTTAATGTAATCTGCTATCCCCTCAAATTCTGCCAAGCGCATCACATCTTCCATAGTCATCCCAACATCATCAATGGCAAAACCAACACCAGCATTACGAAACAAATCCAAAACCTTGCGGCTCATCGATAAATCAACACTGCTTTCATGAATTTCAAAGATAATTTTTTGCTCTGGATGGTAAAGCAATTTCATATCCTCAAGGCGCTTCAAAATAACCTTTACAAAATCCTCATCACGCAACGAACGCGAGGAAATATTGATAGAAACCTGACGAAAACGCTCATCCATCTCAACACGCCTAAGAGCCGCAAGCACAAGAATTGTATCAAGCTGCGGAACAAACCCATGACCGTAAAACGCCATAATAAAGGGATAAGGCGGCATCGGGTCATCACGATAATCCTTTAACCGTAATAACATCTCACCTGCTTGGGATAGCTTCGGCCTATCGCCTATCGCATGCCATGGTTCCATCGCAAACATGATCTTGTTTCGCAAAATCATATTAGCAACATTCACCAAACCACGAAGCCCATAAACAAGGCTCTCTTCCTGTGGCGTACCTTCACCATCTTTAACAAATTTACGATAGACAGTCAGAAGGCTTTCAATACGCGATAACAATTCTTTGTCATGTTTTTCACCCATACGCGTTGCTTAATATCATCCTTCCTTACGAAGACACCATTTAAATTGATGATATAAATCATTAACTTGGCCATTTATAACTAATTGTTTTGACTTCCGCGGTTGCGCCAATTCACCCATATAAACACTATCTTCTAACGACAACGTACCACCAACAAATCTACAACGCCAACCCACACCCCCCGGTAACCTCAATAGGGCTTCACATCCATTATTGATCAATGAAACCGTCACTGAAGGGTGTAAATGAAAACGAATACTGACCTCTGAATGACAATTTTGTCCAAGTGGACTCTCTAAAATATCTTCACCACGAATATCATAGCCTTTTTCAGAAATATAAATCCGCCGTGTATGCGTCAAGCCAAAAGCATTTAAAAACCCTTCATGCGTAGCCTCAAGCAACGATGCTTGTTGGCTGTCTTCACGAATTGCACGAACCCCATAGGAACCAACAGGCGCACAACCATCAATCGATAAACAATTATGTGCGGCAATACCGCTCAACGCATTGCGCCAGTCACGATCATTCGGATGTGAACCACAATTCACTAAAACACGGTTTTTGGCATAATTCATCTCAAACGATAAAGGCGCATTATGGACACAATGATGATACGGCGCTTGTGGTACTTTCCCACAATCAAACAACAAAAGCGTACGCCCCTGAGTAATGCGCTCAAACCCACCACAAGGAAGACTTTCTAATGCTTTGCCACGCACACCCGTTTGCGCCAAAACATCATCAATAAAATGCGAATACCCCGATTGCGCCCCATGAAACAAACCAAATCGTCTATCATTATAACGATAAAATCGCAAAGCTGGCCCAATACGATCAATCGCATGCTGAATAAAGTCTGCTAAAGGCTGACCCGCACTCGCCAGTGCGCCGCGTACATCTAATAAAATCTGCAATGCAGTCAATAAATCTTCCGGTGAACGTGAAATATGCGAACCATCGCTTAAAATTTGCGCATGAACCTCTAACTTGAGGCGTTCCAAAGCCTGATCCCGCCAATCTTCACACCCTTCCAATGCCAAGCCAGCATATAAAAGCCCTTTTGACGCTTTCAAAGCATCAATCCCATAAAGCTGTCCACTTAAACGCGCAGGAACAAAACGCGCCAAATGACGACCATGGCGAATAACACTCTCAAAAAACGCATCATGAAACTCTTCATCACCTGCCCCTTCAAATCGCTCAGGACAGAAAAACTCAAACATGGAAATCCACATCGATAAACGCTCACCCGCAATATCAGGGCGATAAAAAACGCTCTTCAACGATTTTATATCATTATATCGTTCAATCCACGCTAGGATCATCATCCATGCAATCGCTGAAGCCTGTCCGCGCGCAACGCCGCCCTCTTTAGCATAGCTACGCAAATCTCTTAGCCAGGTAAAGCTATGAATCTCCGATATCCAACTAACATCAACGCCTTGCGGTTCCCATCCCATACTTTCAAGCGATAAATGCTCACCTGATTTTGTAAACACACCATCAAAAAGCAACGCTCCCGCACGCGCATCTCCATCCCACGCATCAACAGGGCGAATACAAAGTCGATCAGGCACGTCAAGACGTTCTGCAAATATCGGCAGAACGCGCGCAAGCTGATCAACAAAATTGCTCAAATCCATGGATACCATGGCCTCAAACCCCCACAATGTTTAAATTCATGCAAAGTCGAACCGACTCTTCATGCTCAAAAGAAACGCACTAAGCCCTTAATGCGCGAATATTGGCCTCATACCCCGACGGCCCGTCTTTAAAAACAGCAGTCCCAGCCACCAAAACATCTGCACCTGCGGCGATACATTGTTTGGCAGTCTTGGGATTAACCCCGCCATCAATCTCTAAATCAATCGTACGACCCGTTTGATCAATAAGCGCACGCGCTTTTTCAATCTTATCTAAAACAGGAATAAAGCTCTGCCCACCAAAACCAGGATTAACCGTCATAATCAAAATCAAATCAACCATATCCATCACATGCTGAATTGTTTCAATCGGCGTATGCGGATTCAATGAAACCCCGGCTTTCACACCCTTGGCTTTAATCGCCTGAAGCGTACGATGCAAATGCGGCCCGGCTTCAACATGCGCAGTAATAATATCCGCGCCCGCATCAACAAAATCATCAATCAACGGATCAACGGGCGCAATCATCAAATGCACATCAAACGGCTTATCAGTCCAACGACGCAGATGTTTCACGATCGGCGCACCAAAAGTAAGATTAGGAACAAAATGCCCATCCATCACATCAATATGAATATAATCCGCCCCCGCCTCATCAATGGCTTTTACTTCTTCGCCAAGCGTCGAAAAATCAGCAGATAAAATTGATGGTGCAATGCGGGTTGCTTGCTGTGACATAAATATTAGGCTTTTCTTATTTTTTAACAATACAATCGTATCAAACTTGCCGGCACAAATCTATCCACAAAATACCATAAAACCGTAAGATTAGTCACTCTATTCAATGGATTAGTACAATTTTGTAAGACGAGAGATAAAAAATCCGTCCATACCGCCAATCGATGCTTGATGATGCGGCAATATCCGCAAATCTCCCAAATCAGTCAAGCTTTCATCATAACCATTCAAATCATCCTTCGCGGAAATAGGAACACGCGCCGCATTCTCATAACGTGCAAGAAATGCCTCAATACGCCGCTCACCTTCATCTTTTTGAAGGGAACAAGTACAAAACACCAAAACACCACCAACAGCTAAAATTTCAAACGCATTATTCAAAATCCGTGTCTGCGTGTCCGCTAACCTCGAAATATCACGCTCACTTTTCAAATGCAAAACATCAGGATGCCTACGCACTGTACCCGTCGCACTGCATGGCGCATCGAGCAAAATATACTGCAACGACCCTGGTGGTTGCCACGCCGCCGCATCCGCAACATGAATTTCAATCTTTTCAGATAATCCAAGCCGTGCCGCATTCTCTTCCACGCGCTTCAAACGCTTTGCCGAACGATCCAATGCAACGACATCCGCCCCACGCGATGCCAACTGCACGCTTTTACCACCTGGCGCCGCACAAAGATCAACAACAACCTTACCCTTTAGCTCACCGAATAATTGCGCAGGAATAGCTGCTGAAGCATCTTGAACCCACCAATCACCTTTATCAAAACCATCTAAATCTTGTACGCGTCCACCCGTACTTTTACGCAAAGTCCCCGTCAATAATTCTGTCGCCTTAAACACAGAAGCATAATGATTACGATCCGCTTCATTCTTTATTGTAATATCAAGCGATGCTTCCTGAAGATTAGCACGCGCAATTTCCGCCGCCTCACCCAAACCATAATCTGCAATCCACGTCTTTAACAACCATTCCGGCGTGTTAAGACGCACCTCATCTTGTTTGGCTAATAACGCTGGGCCTTGGCGTGCAATATTGCGCAAAACTGCATTCACAAAACCTTTTTGCCGTGAATATCCATGATCATCACAAAGACGAACAGCCGTATCAACCGCAGCATGGTCAGCAACCGCCATAAACATAATCTGCACCACACCCAGCCTTAAAATATTTTGCAAAGCCGGCGTTTTTGTACTTTGGCAATCTTCAATCTGCGTAATCAAATCATCAATCTGCCCCAAACGCCGCAATAACGTCGCAACCATCATGCGAACAAACGCACGATCTTTGATATCCAAGGCATGGAACGCGCTATCGGCCTCTAAGACATGATCAAACGCTTGGCCTTTATCTAAAACAGACGAAATAATCTTTAAAGCAGCGCTGCGAGAAGAAAGCCCACCTGGCTCATCTTGGCTAACTTTATCATTTTGCTCATCACCCTGAGACTGTGAAACATCCGCGACCATAAATCCTATGCGTCCATAATTTCGTGCTCAAGTTCATGTGCATGATCAATCATCAAATCATACACTTTACGAACAAAATCTTCGCGCAGGCCCTTTTGCGCGCCCATTTCAACGGCTTTGTTTTTAACCGCCTCTGCGCGTTTTGGTTGAACAACCGCAATATCGCTCTGTGACTTGAGGCTCCCTACTTTACAAACCACATTAATGCGACGTGCTAAAACATCAATCAACTCAATATCAAGCGCATCAATCTCGCGCCGATACTCCTCCAGCTTAACGTTCATAGTGTAATCCTTTCCAACACTGATAAATTGCCCTATATAAATTCTCATGACAAATGAAAAACCAATCAAACTCGAAAATCCGAAAATCTCATCTGACATTGATAAGAAACATGATGAAAATAACGCCGTGCAACAAGAAGAAAAAGGCGGTTTTGGCAAGCAAGGCAATGGCAAACCCGAACCTACTCGCTACAACGACTGGGAAGTCGATGGCCGCTGTTCCGATTTTTAATCGTCTATTTCAACAACAACTGGCGCATGATCTGATGGCTTTTCCCAACTACGCGCTTCGCTATAAACATCATATGACTTAAGCGCAGCCTTAAGCGGCTCTGTCACCCAAACATGATCCAATCGCCGTCCGCGGTTTGATTTCGTCCAATCCCGATTGCGATATGACCACCACGTATACGCCTTTTCATCCATCGGAATAAATTCACGCGCAACATCAACAAACCCCAACGATTGCCGCATCTTCTCAAGACGCTCTGTCTCGGACGGAGTATGCGACACAACTTTCAAAAGCTGTTTATGCGACCACACATCATGCTCGTAAGGCGCAATATTAAAATCACCAACTGCAATCACCTTCTGATCTGAGCTATGCACGTCTTTAAACCATCGCGTCATCTCATCCACAAAATCAAGCTTGTGCGCAAACTTATCATTCACCTTAACGTCCGGCTCATCACCACCCGCAGGAATATAAAGATTATGAAGGTGTACGTCCCCAATGCGCACCGAAATATGCCGACAATCAGAACGCCCAACACGCTCATGAATATCTGTCATTTCAAAAGGCATCTTGGATAGAATAGCTTGCCCATTGTAACTCTTCATTCCTTGAATATGGATATGCTCATAACCAGCACCACGAAACACGTCAAAGGGAAAATGCTCATCCGGGCTTTTCGTTTCTTGTAAACAGATCACATCCGGCTGATGCGACTCAATCAATCGCAAAACTGAATCCTGACGAAGACGTACAGAATTAATATTCCAAGTCACCAACCGCATATCTAGGCAACCTCTTCTCTATGAATAGCCATCGGGCCATTGGCCTGTTGCGTTGGCATAATCTCCATACGCGTAATATTCACATGCGCTGGCTGTGAAACGCTCCAATAAACACTTTCAGCGATATCACTCGCCTGTAAAGCATTCGCACCAGCATAAATTGAATCAGCACGCGCTTGATCCCCTTTAAACCGTTTCAAAGAAAATTCAGTTTCCACATTCGCAGGCTCAATATTAGTCACACGTACATTTTTATCGATTAAATCCGCCCGCAATGCCCCAGAAAAATTCTTCACAAAAGCTTTACAGCCATTATAAACGTGGCCACCCGGATATGCATAATTTCCCGCCGTTGATCCAATATTTACAATATGCCCACACCCACGCAAAACCATTTTTGGCAAAATAATATTCGTGACAGCGACAAGCCCACGCACATTACTATCAATCATCATCAACCAATCATCGAGCGCCGATGCATACGCTGGTTCCAAACCAATCGCGCCCCCCGCATTATTGATCAAAACATCAACCTCTTTAATATCGGATAACGCGTCAATCACCGCTTTTTCATCCGTAATATCAAAACAAATAATTTGAGCATCAGGAAAAGTGCTTTTCATATCAGAAAGCTTATCTGCATTACGCCCATGTAAAATTAAATCGAAGCCTTCATCTGAAAATTTTTGCGCAAACGCTTTTCCGAAATCACCAGTAGCGCCCGTTATAAACACGCTTTTAGACATAACTATCCCTTAAAATATTTATCCAAGAACTCAAAAACGTCTTTAAAACGGCAATTTGGCATCCGCAGGCAATCCCAATGCTTTAACCATCGCTTCGGTCTCTTCTTTAATGCGTGCCTCTTTGGCTTCACCCGCATTATTGACGGCTGCAACGATCAAATCCTCAAGCACGTCTTTTTCACCCATCACTGACGAATCGATATCAATCGATTTCACAACACCAGTGCACGTAATCAAAACCTTCACCATGCCCCCACCAGATTCACCATTCACATCAATGTCTTCAAATTTAGCCTGCATCTCTTGCATTTTAAATTGCATTTGCTGGGCTTGTTGCATCATTTCTTTAAAATTAATCACGACATATCCTTATCATTTTGCATTCTATCTATACCGACAATTTCAGCATCTGGAAAGACATTCATAATATCCTGAATAATCGGCATTTTTAAAATATCTGCATGTTCTTGTTCATCGCGCGCTTGTTTTTGTATCGCTAAAGTCGGCTGTCCCGGCGCGGATGAAATCGTTACAATCCACCTCTCACCCGTAATCGATTTAAGCGCTGATCCAAGCTGCTGTGTTAATTTCGTAGGCGCCTGTTCATCAGGACGAATTTCAATCAAACCAGCCTCTAATTTCACTAAATGCGCATACTGAAACACATTCGACGCCAACAACATTTCATTATGTTGCTCTAACAAAAATACAACGTCATCAAGGGTTTTAATGGCTATAATTGGCTGATTAAGTACTTCTGGCTCAATATCAGGCACAATCGCCAGCGCCGCACGCGACCCATCTGAACGTGACCCTTGCGTCGCTTCAGCGGGCACTTGAACAGCCCCAGCGGCACTACCAGCAACAATACCAGAACCACCACCAGAAGAAACAGACGACGCCTCTATCGACGAAGAAGAGACTAGCGCATCAGAAGAAGCCGCATGCCCCAAATCTTTGGGCATATCTTTTAAAGTCTTCAAAAGCTGCGCAGGATCAGGCAAATCAGCAGCATAAGATAACCGTATCAAAACCATTTCTGCAGCTTGTTGTGCTTGCGGTGCTGCTTGAATCTCTTGCAAACCTTTTAATAATATCTGCCATGTCTTTGCCAAAGTCGGCATCGATAATTTATTCGCCAATGTCGCTGCACGCTCAACCTCATCAGGCCCCATATCATGCTTCATTGACTTGGTAGCTGGAACAGCCCGTAATTTCGTCAAAACATGCGTTAACGCCAATAAATCCTGAACCAATACCAACGGGTCCAAACCACCCGCATAAAGCGCATCCATAATCTCCAGCGCTTCGGGCATATTCCCCGTCAAAGCATGCTCCAAAAGATCCAGGTTTTGAGCCTTATCCCCCAAACCAAGCATCGCTTTAACCTCGTCAGAGGAAATCTCTTTCCCACCCGTCGCAATCGCCTGATCCAATAAGCTTAATCCATCACGCACTGACCCATCCGCCGCACGTGCAATCATGGCAATCGCATCATCATGGGCCTTCACGCCTTCCTTATCGCAAAGGGATGTAAAATGCTTAGACAATGTCGGCACATCAACACGTCGCAAATCAAAACGCTGACACCGCGATAAAACCGTAATCGGTACTTTGCGAATTTCAGTCGTCGCAAAAATAAACTTCACATGCTCCGGCGGCTCTTCGAGTGTCTTCAAAAGCGCATTAAACGCATTTTTCGACAGCATATGAACTTCGTCAATCACATAAACCTTATATCGTGCTTCGCTCGGGGCATAACGCACCCCATCCAAAATCTCACGAATATCATCAACACCCGTACGCGACGCAGCATCCATCTCAATCACATCAGGATGACGATCTTCGGTAATAGCCTGGCAAATCGGACAATCATCTGTATCACCGGTTGTTGGCCCTGCCTTACCATCCGGCCCCGCATAATTAAGCGCCTTTGCAATAATCCGCGCCGTCGTCGTCTTACCAACCCCGCGAACACCTGTCATCATAAAGGCATGCGCAATGCGGCCCGATTCAATCGCATTAGTTAGTGTCCGCACAAGAGCATCTTGGCCAATCAACTCATCAAAATTTTTCGGGCGATATTTCCGCGCCAAAACACGATACGGCTCATCTTTGGGATTTTTTTCAGACATATCTTATATGTAGAACGATTCCTCATAAGGAACAAGCAACAACCCTCCTTGCCTCAACATGCTTCAACAGCTTTTAAAAGTTTTTCTAAAACTTGCATTAGCATAAAAAGATAGCTATATCTCTGATCGGAAGGTCGGCGGGCGAATATTTTGCCAACCCGGTCAGGACCGAAAGGTAGCAGCCGCAACAGAATTCTTCGGGTCGTCCGGCCTTCCACTTTCTCCCCTAAAATGAAAGCAATGCATTATGAAATATTTCATCACCTTTGTTCTATGTTGCATCATGCTTTCATCCTGCCAAACCAGCGGTACTTCAAATAATAATGACAATAACAGCGGCATATTCGGCAATCTCGGCGGCACAATCGGCTCTGGCGGATCGGGAGTCTTTGCTGGTCTAGGTGTTGATCTCGGTAACATTATGGCGGGTAAAACATCTCTCACTTCACTATCAAACACAGATATTATTCAAGGCCTCAAAGAAGCATTAAACATAGGATCAACCAACGTCGTCAGCCAACTTGGCACGCTCAACGGCTTTAACACCGATCCCACCATCCGCATCCCCTTGCCCGACACACTCTCTAAGGTCGACAGCGCCTTAAGTACAATCGGCATGAACACCCTCACCAGCGATCTCGAAACACGCCTTAATCGCGCAGCCGAAGCCGCAACACCAAAGGCAAAAAAATTATTCATCTCCGCCATCCAAAATATGACGATTGATGACGCGCGGGGCATTCTAAACGGGCCTAACGACGCCGCTACACAATATCTTCGCCGCGCAATGGGCCCACAGTTACTAAACGATATAGAACCCATCATCCAATCCACACTACAAAGCGCAGGCGCAATTCAGGCATATGACCGGGTCATTGGCCGCTACGAACAACTCCCCTTTGTGTCCAGCCTCGTAGGGGCATCAAAATCACAACTCGAAAGCTATGTCGCCGATAAAACCCTCGACGGCGTTTTCTATTATGTCGCCCAAGAAGAAGCCGCCATACGCGCAAACCCTGCAAAACGGACTACAGAAATTCTACAAAAAGTGTTCGGCACGGTGCGGTAAAGATTGAAACTCAGCCAAGCATGCTCTAAGTATTTTGCGTATGATAAGCGCAATTAAAAAAGCTACAATCCGCCTTGCCGAAGCCGACATGGTCTTCTGGCTGATGCCGCCTTTGATTATTTTGCTGATTATCGGAACTATTACCCAAAGATGGATTGGCTTATATGAGGCCCATCAGACCTATTTCGCAAGCTTCATCATCTGGGCAGGGCCCGTGCCATTACCCGGCGGGTACATTATTCTGGGACTGCTTGCATTAAACCTCACAGCAAAATTCCTTCTCAAAAGCGAATGGAGCCTGAAAAAAAGCGGCATAATTTTATCCCATCTCGGCACATTAGTAATACTAATCGGCGGCCTTATCACCTCAATTAAAGCCGAAGAACGCTACATAGTGTTACCCGAAGGCGCCGAAAGCGCATTCGCCTATCACTACACAAACCGTAATTTCATGATCTTTAAAGATGAACAAGAAATCGCACGCCTACCCTACAAAACTATCAACCAATGGGACTTCAGCGCCCTACCCTTTGATATAAGAATTTTACAAACATGCGATAACTGCAAAATCTTGAAGCGCGAAGAATCAGAAAGCTACAACAAAAACCGTAACTACGCTGGCATGGCCAAATTTATGGCCCTAAAAGAAACCGCGCCTTTAAAAGAACCCGAAGCCAATCTCACCGGATTTGAGCTTGAAATTATCGGAAGCGACGAAGGCGACGGACAATACATCGCATTTGATGGCATGCCAAAACCCATCGAATTTCAATCATTAGGCTCAACATACACCGCGATTTTTGGCAAAGATCAAGCGATCTTACCATTTTCAATCTACCTCAAAGATTTCGTCAAAGATGATTATCAAGGCACATCAATGGCGCGTAACTATCATTCCGATATCATTATCAAAGACGGTGAAAGCGAATTTGAAACACGCATAGAAATGAATAAGCCGCTCCGCTATAAAGGCTTAACATTCTTTCAATCATCCTTCGATAATTCCGAAGACATTGGCGAAATTAGCATTCTATCCGTGGTTCAAAATGATGGCTGGCTATTTCCTTACATTGGAACAATCATTCTTGGATTTGGTCTCTTGATCCACATCATCATCGTCTTTGGCAGGAGATCAAAATGGTAAGATTAATCCTGCTATTCGCAATCTCCATAATCTTTGCTGTTGTTGTATCTGGCCATGCCCAAGCAACAAAGAGCCCAAAAGACTTCAATTATGCATCATTCAACAATATGCCCATATTGGATAATGGGCGTATCAAGCCACTTGGCGCATTCGCAAAGACACGTTTAAAAGATTTTCACGGCGATGATAAAAACGCCACGCAATGGCTTGCCGAAACACTCTTTAATCCAAGCGACGCTATAAACGCCAAAATCTTCTTCATTAAAGATGATAACCTCAAACGAAAATTATTAGTTGATCCATCAAAAGATTATTTCACAATCGATGATCTGCAAAACGGGCTACAAGCCACACAAGATGACATCATCCAATATCTTCAAGTCCAGCAAGATGAATTATCAACGCAGCAAAAAGCACTGCTAAAGATTCATGAGGACGTAATATCTTATAATGAATTACTTCGCAGCTTTTCACTGTTACTCGCACTCGATAGCGATGAAACATTCATCAACCTCCTGCCCCAAGAACAGCGCATCATCAGCGATCTAAAATCAATCATCGCCACCAAAGGCGAAGATATAAACACTTATAATGAAGACGAACAAAAAACCGCATTGATCGGTTTTCAACTGCAACAAATTCGCGCAGGCGGCCTAGGCAACGATGACCTTAAAGTTCTCCCCATCACTCTTAACAATGAAAAAGCTTGGGTATCGCCATGGCAAACCATCAACGAAGGAAGAGGCTCTCCGCAAACAAAACAATTATTAGAACTCTGGGCCAAGGCGGCCAACGCATACCGCAACAATGATACAAAAATCTGGCAAAGCGCAACGCAACAACTCTTACAATCATCCCTTGAAAACGCGCCTAACGCCCTTTCAAAAACTCGCTTAAAAGCCGAATTATTCTATCAAACTATCAAGCCCTATCATGTCACAATGGTGCTCTATGCCTTTGGCCTTTTCACAACAATTCTCTTGTTGTTCAAACCATCAAAACCCCTTAATTGGGCTACAACATTAATACTGTCATCAGCAACCTTATGCCACATCTCCGCAATCGCTGCGCGTATCTACATTCTTGATCGCCCACCTGTCGGCACATTATATGAATCCGTCTTATTCGTCAGTTTAATCTGCGCTATTATTGCACTGATTGCTTTTATCAAAACCAACAAATCAATCTTCGCACTAACTGGTCAAATTGCGGCACTTGGCTTGCTTGCCGTTGCGCCATCAATGCTACAAAATAACGACAGCCTTGAATTACTTGTGGCTGTTCTCAATACAAATTTCTGGCTTGCCACGCATGTCTTATGCATCACAGCCGGATACGGCGTCTGCATCATCGCCGCATGCTTGGCGCACGCTTATCTTTTACTGCGCTTAAAAAACCCACAACACCTCCTCCTCGAAGGATTATTTCAATCCATTCATAAAACAGGCCTTGTTGCATTACTGCTTACATCCGTGGGAACAGTTTTAGGCGGTATCTGGGCTGACCAATCATGGGGGCGTTTTTGGGGATGGGACCCAAAAGAAAACGGCGCGCTTTTGATCGTGCTCTGGATCATCTGGATTCAACATGGCCGCCTTTCCGGCCACATCAGACCGCTCGCTTACGCCGCCGGTATTGCCGCGCTCAACATCGTAGTCGCCATCGCATGGTTTGGGGTTAATCTGCTGGGCGTAGGCCTCCACTCTTATGGCTTCACCAGTGGCATAGCAAACGGTCTTATCCTATTTTGCAGCATCGAAATAATCATCATCCTCGGCCTCTGGGCTACGATACGCATAAAACATAAAAAACAAGAGATACCGTCCTAATGAAACTTAACATCATCTTATTACTGATCGTCGGAGTTTCAACATTTGGCTTAACGCTGTTGTTAACAAATAATAATGTCGTAAAAACCATCAATGAAATTCCCAACAAAGAGGCCATCAAAAAAGAAATAAAAAACAAAGAAGCAATCCCTGCATTCACATTTACTGATATCAATAAAACAACAAAAAACAGCGCGGATTTTAAAGATAAAATCATCATCCTGAACTTCTGGGCATCTTGGTGTGCACCCTGTATCAAAGAATTTCCAAACCTACTGAAAGCCGCAAACAACAACCCCGAAGATATCATCTTGATTGCCCTATCTTCGGATTTAGAAGAAAGCGCCATTAACCGCTTCATCAAAAAAGCGCAGCAAAACGAAAATTTTGACACCCTTTCATTCAATGGCCCTAACATTCACATCGCCCTCGACATAGACCAAGCCATAACCGCGGGAAAATTCAGCACATTCAAACTTCCCGAAACACTTATTATTGACCAGCAACAAAAATTACAGCACAAATTAATAGGTGCAAATTGGACTTTGAACGATCTTCAAGCCATTATCGATAAACTCAAACAAAAAACTTAAACGGATAAAAATGCTGGGCAACAAACCTTGGGATGATCCTGAAGAAAAATTAAATAAAAAGATTCGAAAAATCGCACGCAACGCTGCCTATAGCATAGGCGCAGCAATAGGGATCTTTTTGATCGCGGCCATCTACCCGAAAGAAGACGGGTCCGAAACAATCAGTAAGGTCATGAACGAATTCTCAACTGTCATGGCTGTTTATGCTGCAATCCTTTTAGGGTCAATCATCCTAAAGAAAAAATACGCTCCTATTATTAGCACATTGATGACATGGGTTATAATGCCAACATGGATTGGCTATCTTGTTCTTCAATATGCGAATTCGTAATCGCCGCAATAAGGCCCTCATGATCATTCGCAACTTTGCCCACATCGCGCGCAACTTTATGCGCTCGACAAAACTGTCCTGTGGCTAACGCAATCATCTCGCGCGCGCCATTCAAATCCGCTTGAAACCAATCAGAAATATCATCACGTGCAAGCATAACCGGCATACGATGGTGATATTGTGCAATATCTCCATCCGCTGGCTTTGTCAGAACGGTATAGCTCACACAATCATCAACCTTTGACCACAAACCTGCCATGCATAAAATCTCATCTGATTGATGCTGAATATAGTAAGGCTGCTTGCTCTTTTTATCTTCACTTTTTTGCCATTCAAAAAAACCATTAGCAGGAATAATACACCGCCGCCCACGCGCCCAGGAATCCCGAAAAGCTGGTTTATCAGCAACGCTCTCACTACGGGCATTAATCATTTTGGAAGCTTGCCCCAAATCATCTTGTTTTGACCATTCGGGACGAAAACCCCAACGCCCAAATCCCATACGATTACGAATAACAATCGGCATCTCTTGGCACGGCGCACAATTATAGCGCGCAGGCATGTTAATCAGGTTCTCCAACCCAAAAAACGATTGTAATTTCACAGGAGGCAGATAAAAAGCATAGCGTCCACACATAATAAGCGGTAATATCTTTCCAATGTTGATTTTGATACTCAATCAATTTACACGCATGTCACGAAAATAAAAATTAAGAATCATTTTATGACGAAAACTAATAACAAGAACGCACTCAACGCCCTTCCTAAAAACGCCAATAAAAACCAAAAAGATATATTGCAGCAATTAGCCGCAGTTATCCAAGGCGAAGACTGGGATCAATTCGATAACAGCCTTATAAAGGAAATGTCAGCATCTCACCTGTCCCTCGCAACAAAGCGCATCCCCGGACAAGCCAACATCAACATCTACACGCCCAAAACAGACACGCTTGGCCCCATGAAAACAATCGTCGACATCGTAAGCGACGATATGGCGTTTTTGGTTGACTCCGTTGTGGCCGAAATCAACAAACATAATTACCTCATCGAACTATTGGTCCACCCTGTTGTACGTGCATGTTACGACAAAAAAGGTAATCTTAACCAGGTTGTCGGTGATAATGATGAAGTCTGCATAAGCCAATCTCACATTCATATTCATATCAAAGACGCCCTATCAAAGGACGACATACAAAATCTGACAACAGGCCTACAACACGCCCTTAAAGACGTCCATACATGCAACGTTCACTGGCGTAATATGCTGGCTCAACTCAAACAGTCCAGACGCGATTTAGAATCCGCAAGAACACGCAGACCTTTAAAAGAAATCCGCCAATACTGCGCTTTCTTGGATTATCTTTACGACAATAACTTCACACTACTTGGATATCGAGAATATAAATTTGTGGAACGTAAAGGTGTCCTAACAAGTCAAAATGTAAAAGACTCAAGCCTTGGCCTTCTGCATGACGACATCAGCCCCGCTTACATAAGCGAGAGCGACGAAGGCCTTCCAAGAAACCTTCAGGAAATGCGCCGCAACCTGCCACCACTTTCTATCTCAAAAACAAACCGTCTTTCAACCGTCCATCGCCGCGTTCCCATGGATGCCATCGCTATCAAAGTTTACGATAAAGATGGAACGGTCATCGGCGAAAAACTCTTCCTCGGCCTATTCACATCCGTGACCTACTCACGCAGCGTCAGCGATGTGCCTTACTTAAGAGAAAAAGTCGAAGAAGTCATGGAAATTAGCGCTCTTAAACCAGGGTCACACGATCGAAAGGCGCTTCGCCATATTTTAGAAAAATACCCAAGAGACGAGCTCTTCCAAATTTCCGCCAAAGAATTATTCAAAATCTCGACGAACATCTTAAATCTTCAGGAACGCCAACGCGTTGCACTCTTTATGCGCCACGACCCGTTCGGTCGCTACATCTCATGCTTGGTCTATATCCCCCGTGACCGATTCGGCACCGCACTGCGTAAAACAATTTGTAAAATTCTAGAAGCTGAACTCAACGGAGTCTGTGAAAACTTTTACACCTCCATGGATGACTCCGTGTTCGCACGCATCATGATCACTATTAAAGTCAGCCAAAAACGCAAACCAAGCTACAGCGCAGCAAAAATAGAACAAAAACTGCAAGAGGCCTCACAAACATGGCCCGAACTTTTATCATCTGCGCTTGTTGAGACATTAGAAGACGAAAAACCGATCACAAAATATACCATGAAATATGGTGAAGCCTTCCCCATTGGATATCGTACAAAATATCGCGCTAAACAAGCCGTATTCGACATTGAAAAAATCGAAACAGTCTTAAACAACAATGCTCTTCAACTGGACCTATATCGCCCAGAAGATTTAGACCTCAAACGCCTACGCCTAAAAATATATAACCCGGATAAACCCGTTACACTCTCCGATGTTATGCCAATTTTGGAAAATCTAGGCTTACGCGCAATCGCCGAACTCCCATTCGAAATCACCCCTGAAGATACAGACCAAAGTGTCTGGATCCATGATTTCTTATTGGAAACCCCCTCTATCGAAGGTTTCGTGGATATCCCAAAAGTAAAAGAAAACTTTGAAAAAGCCTTTGCTAAAATCTGGGATAAACACATGGAAAATGACGGCCTGAATAAGCTCGTCTTATCCGCTAACATGAATTGGCACGAAATCACAATCTTGCGCACCTATGTTCGCTATCTCAAACAAATCGGCTACCCATTCAGCCGCGCTTATATCATCAAAGCTATTAACAACAATCCGAAAATCAGCCGCCTAATTGTCGACCTGTTCAAAAGCTTTCATGACCCAGAAAACGCCAAAGACGGCGAAAGTAACGCTGCAGGCTGCGCAGTTGCTATCGACTACGAACTCGAATCCGTCGAATCATTAGACGAAGACAGAGTCCTGCGCATCTTCACCGCCATGGTCGAAGCCACATTACGAACAAACTATTATCAACGACAAGATGACGGCAGCGCGAAACCTTATTTATCAATCAAACTAGACAGTAAAAAAGTCCCTGAATTACCTGAGCCAAAGCCATATCGCGAAATTTTTGTCTATTCCCCTAGGGTCGAAGCCATTCATCTGCGCGGCGATAAAATTGCTCGCGGCGGATTACGATGGTCTGACCGTCACGAAGACTTCCGCACCGAAGTCCTCGGCCTCATGAAAGCGCAAATGGTCAAAAACTCCGTCATTATCCCAATGGGATCAAAAGGTGGATTTGTCGTCAAAACACCCACCAAAACCCGCGCCGAATTCCAAGAAGAAGGTATCAAATGTTACAAAACCTTCATCAGTGGCCTATTGGATATCACTGACAATCTCCAAGGGGAAAAAGTTATCCCACCAAAGAATGTTGTCCGCCGCGATGGCGATGACCCATATTTGGTTGTTGCCGCCGATAAGGGAACTGCAACTTTCTCTGATATTGCTAATGGAATTAGCCAAGAATACGGCTTCTGGCTCGATGATGCCTTCGCATCCGGCGGCTCCGCTGGCTATGATCATAAAGTCATGGGCATCACAGCCCGCGGCGCATGGGAATCGGTCAAACTTCACTTCCGCCAGCTTAACCACAACACACAAACACAACCCTTCGATGTAATGGGCTGTGGTGACATGGGGGGCGATGTATTCGGCAACGGCATGCTGCTATCCGAAGAAATTAATCTGATCGCGGCTTTTAACCACATCCACATTTTCATCGACCCCGAACCCGACTCACAAACATCTTTCAAAGAAAGAAAACGCCTGTTTAAAGCTGTAAAGGGATGGGGCGAATACAACACAAAGCTCCTATCAAAAGGCGGACGCATTTTTGAACGCGATGAAAAAATCCTTGAGCTTACACCCGAAATTAAAAAACGCCTCGATATCGAAAAAGACAAGGTCACACCGAACGAACTCATCCGAGCCATACTAAAAGCAAGAACAGATTTACTCTGGTTTGGCGGTATTGGAACATATATCAAATCAACCAAAGAATCACACGCAGACGCAGGCGACAAATCAACTGACGCGCTGCGTGTTGACGCCCCCGAAGTACGCGCAAAAGTTATCGGCGAAGGCGCAAACCTTGGCGTCACACAATTAGGACGCATTGAATTCGACGAAAAAGGCGGCAAAATCAACACCGATTTCATCGATAATTCCGGCGGTGTCGATTCATCCGACCATGAAGTAAATATCAAAATCCTACTCAGTGATGTCATGGGTCAAACCTCACATAAAATGGATCTAAAATCCCGCAACAAGTTGCTGGAAACCATGACCGATGAAATCGCAGCACATGTGCTTCGCAATAATTACCAACAAGCACAAGCGCTTTCACTGGCAGAATTACAAGCCCGCGAAAATCTCCAACTCCAAGAAGACTTCATCAAAGATTTGGAACGTGAAAAAGGCCTCAAACGCTCTATCGAAGGCCTTCCGGACGAAGAAACCATAGAATTGCGTATGCGTACAGGCAAAGGCTTAACTCGCCCAGAATTAGCGATTTTAATCTCTTACGCAAAAATCAATTTCACTCAAGATCTTTTAGCCAGCAACATTCCCGATACAAAGGAAATGGAAAATTGGCTCTTTGATTATTTCCCGGATATCTTGCAAAAGAAATTCGCCAAAGAAATAAAACGCCACCGCTTGGCCCGCGAAATCATCGCAACGACCATGGCAAACTCGCTCATTAACCGTTTGGGACCAACATTCCTAAAGCGTAAAATGAACAAGACTGGCGCCACCCCTGCAGAAATCGCAAAAGCGTACATTATCGTGCGTGATGCGTATAATCTCCGCGATAGCTGGGATGCAATCGAGGCCATAGACAACAGTGTCCCCGCCGAAGTTCAACTCAAGGCAATGAAAGAAATCGTAGAACTCTCAGAACATGCAATCAGCTGGTTCCTAACCCGTTTGGGTCGTGATTTGAATATAGGAAAAGATATCACGGGATTTGGCGATGGCATTGCCACACTAAGGAAAAACCTTGAAAAAGTTATCACACCATCACTTAAAGAGATCATCAAACAACGCCAAGCCGCAGGCGAACATGACGGCCTACCTAAAACATTAGCAAAACAAATTGCACTCATGCCTGTTTTATCATCCGCATGCGACATCATCCGCATCTCGTTGGAACAGAAAACTGATCTTTTGGACACTGCGCGCGCATACTTTGAAATCGGCGATAACTTCCACATGGATTGGCTTCGCCAACAAGCCCGCTATCTTCCATCCGATGACCATTGGCAAGCCGAAGCAACCTCAGGCCTAGTGGATCAACTCTATAGCTGTCAGGCATTATTAACTGTACGCATCCTAAAAGACACAAACAGCAAGTTAAAAGCTGGTGAAAACGCTGCAAAGCTATGGGTCGAAAAACACCAACAGCAAACACAAAGATTAGAAAACTTGTTCAACGAACTCCGCCGCGCCGGAACCGTCGACCTGCCCATGCTGATCATCGCAGAACAAAGATTAAGAAGCTTAGCAGGCGGTTAAGTTTAAATTGTACGGTTTAAATCTAAATGAAACTGGGAAGAAGGCGAAATGACGTCCATCTCAACGCTTGAAACAACCATACATTCACTTTGCCTTAACGCGTTATCATCTGTCAGACGCTCATGATTTTGTGCTATAAAATCACCTAATTCGGACGCATCAAAACTCTCAAATTCAATGGTCCCTGTCATGCTGCTATATTCATTTTCCCATAAGGTAACATGTCCAATAGCAACATAATTTTCACCACCATCAATATTACTAAAATCTAAACATGGATCCGCAAGATAAATAGGAACTCCATTCAAAGTGCCTACAAGCTGATGGCTTCCATCTGGTAGAGGCTCTAATGGAACATCTGCAAATTCGTAAACCGCCGACCCTGGCGGTTTATCCAAATGGCTTTCTATGGGTTCACTAAAATTGCACGTTCTGTCATAGCTTTAATCTTTAAATTTAAATAATCCAAAAACTATAGCTATAAAACTTTAAATTCAGATTAAAGCTCAGATAATTATCTATATAAAAGCTGCGACTAACGCCGCCGCTAAAATCAAAAATCCACAATCACGGTTTGATTGAAAAACCTTAAGCGAGCTCTTAGCGTTTTCTGGCTTCCAGCTGATAATTTGAAAAACCATATGCCCCGCCACGGGCAAAAGCGCTAGCGCAGCTAGAGGTTGAACAGCGCAAAACGCTAAAACCATACACTTCAATGCCAACAGATAAAAAACACTAACCCATACCTTACTAGCCTCGCCAAACCGAATTGCAGTCGATTTCACACCAATTTTCATGTCATCTTCGATATCCTGATGCGCATAAACCGTATCATACGCCAATGTCCAAAAAATCGCCCCGACATATAGCAATAATGCAGGAAGCCCAATAGCCTCTGTCATCGCACTCCACCCCATCAAAACACCAAAATTAAACGTTAGCCCCAAAAACGCTTGTGGCCAAAAGGTAATACGCTTCATCAATGGATACGCAAATATCAAAGGCAAACTTAAAAAACCAAGCATAATGGTCGTCGCATTCATCTGCATCAAAACCAGCAAACCAACCCCAAGCAATGCGAGCAAAAACATTAAAGCCTGTTTGAGTGAAACATCCCCTGCGGCTAATGGCCTGCCTTTTGTCCGTTCAACACGGCGATCAAGGTCACGATCCCAAATATCATTAATAACGCATCCCGCCGATCGCATCACAAAAGCACCAACCAAAAATAAACAACTCAACCCAACGGCCCGTAGAGTAAAATCATCACTAGCAAGCCATATCCCCCACAAACCCGGCAAAGCCAAAAGCCACACACCAATGGGCCTATCAACCCGCGCCAACAAGGCATACGGCTTGTAAAGTTTAGGCAAAGTTTTGATAATCCAATGCTCTTGTTGAATATCACTCTTGCCAATTTGATGATTCTGCGCTTTCAATACAATTCCTATGCATAATGAAGAGATATACAAAATTTGGACATATCCACGTATTTACGTCGATACGCCCCTCAATAAAGGAGCAGTGATTGATCTTTCAACTGCTCATGCTCATTATTTCAAAAACGTCCTACGCCGACAAGACGGCAATTTTATCCGGCTGTTTAACGGCCAAAACGGTGAATGGATCGCAAAACTAGAAAACTTATCTAAAAAATCAGGACAAGCAAAATTACAATCCCAATCAAGAAAACAACCTGAAAACCATTCAAAAACAACGCTTTACTTTGCGCCGATCAAAAAATCACGTATGGATATTTTAATTGAAAAAGCCGTTGAGCTAGGCGTTGACACACTCTCCCCCATCATTACCGAGCGAACCCAAAACAGACATTTTAAAAAAGAACGCATACAAGCACAAATCCTAGAAGCAAGCGAACAATGCGAACGCCTAGAAATCCCAATGTTATCGGAAACACTATCTCTGCATGACCTTCCTCAAGAAGAAACAATCCACGCTTGCATTGAACGCAATGATAATCAGAACGAAACGATTCACATAAACAAGGTTAAGGGCAATTCTCTATATTTCTTAGTCGGTCCAGAGGGCGGTTTTTCCGATCAAGAGATCAACGTCCTACTCTCTAAGCCAAATGTAACGTCAATAACGCTCGGCAGTCGTATCTTACGCGCAGAAACAGCAAGCATTATATGTTTAACACACGCCGAATTTCTCAAACAAAAATAATCACATAAAATGCATTACATGCCTTGCTTTTCAGGGATTTTGTTTCTATTTATATATCAAGAAATTAAGCGTACTAAACGCCCATATATAAATCAGAAAATTCTTATTATGATAAAATTAAACGCAATCATGTTAGCCATAGCGGCATTTATAACCTCGTACTCATTGCCTGCTTTTGCAGCAAAACCAATACCGTGGGGCATAAATTTACAAGATTCCGCAACGCCACTAAAAGAACGCATCACAGATTTTCACAATTTGATGCTGTGGATCATTATCGCAATCGCACTATTCGTTTTGGTTTTACTAGTTTGGGTCATCATCCGCTACAATCACAAAGCTAACCCAGAGCCTAAGCAATTTTCACACAATGTTTTTATTGAGGTCATTTGGACCTTAGTTCCAATCATCATCTTAATCTTCATTGCAATCCCGTCATTTCAACTTTTGTATTACAACGACAGAACAGAAACACCAGAAATGACCTTGAAAATCATCGGATATCAATGGTATTGGCAATATCAATATCCCGATCACGGTGACATCACATTTGATTCGTACATGATCGCTGATAAAGATATTACAGCAGACCAAGTCAGATTGCTTTCAACAGACAATCAAATCGTACTCCCTGTAGACACAGACATTCAGCTATTAATTTCGGCTGGTGACGTCATCCACTCATGGACTGTTCCCTCATTTGGCGTAAAAATGGATGCAATACCAGGACGTTGGAATGAAACATGGGTCCGCATCAATGAACCTGGCATTTATTACGGTCAGTGTTCAGAAATCTGCGGTAAAGATCACGCATACATGCCAATCGAAGTAAAAGCCGTCACAAAAGAAGAATATAAAACATGGGCATTAGCCAATGGCGCATCCGAGGATGATTTTATGGTCGCAGATAAAGAAATAAAAGCTGTAAACGATAATACAGAAATGACTGCGCTCGAAAACACTCTAGATAATGCGCAAAATACAACACAGCAACAAAACTAAGATATTAAAATCAAGGGATAAAGAATAAGGATTAACTACAATGGCCAATGAAACACCCGGATTTTTCGCACGATGGTTCATGTCAACGAACCACAAAGATATCGGTACTCTCTACATTATCTTCTCGATAATCGCAGGTATCGTTGGTGGTTTATTCTCAATGCTAATGCGTATGGAACTCCAAGAACCAGGCGTTCAATTCATCACAGACGAAGCCGGCAACCCTAATGGTCAGCTCTGGAATGTATTTATCACCGCGCACGGACTGATTATGGTTTTCTTTGTGGTCATGCCAGGTTTAATCGGTGGTTTTGGAAACTGGTTTGTCCCCCTTATGATTGGCGCGCCTGACATGGCTTTCCCACGCTTAAATAACATTTCATTCTGGCTAATCGTACCTGCTTTCTTACTTTTACTATTATCTGCACTGATTGGCGCGGAAATCTTTGATATTAGCTACTGGACGGAAACCCTCAATCAAAGGGCGGAAGAAGGCAAAGGCATGCTGCTAAAAGACTTCTTTGGATTTGGCGCAGGAACAGGCTGGACCGTATACCCACCTCTATCAGACAGCAAGCTTACACATACTGGAGTTTCAGTTGATCTGGCAATTTTCTCACTTCACCTCGCGGGCGCAAGCTCGATACTTGGTGCTGCTAACTTCATCACAACAATCTTTAATATGCGCGCACCGGGTATGACATTACACAAAATGCCACTCTTTGTATGGGCGATGCTTGTGACGGCATTCTTGCTCGTACTCGCGGTTCCCGTACTTGGTGGTGCGATCACAATGCTTTTAACCGACCGTAACTTCGGAACAGCCTTCTTCAACCCTGAAGGCGGCGGTGACCCGCTTTTGTATCAGCACTTGTTCTGGTTCTTTGGGCACCCCGAAGTATATATTATGATCTTGCCTGCGTTCGGTATCGTGTCTCACATCGTCTCCACATTCTCCCAAAAACCAATATTTGGTTACTTAGGGATGGCCTATGCGATGGTCGCAATCGGCTTTGTCGGTTTTGTTGTGTGGGCGCACCACATGTATACAGTCGGCTTAGACGTCAACACCCGCGCATACTTCACAGCGGCAACCTTGATCATCGCGGTCCCAACAGGGATCAAAATCTTCTCGTGGATAGCAACTATGTGGGGCGGATCAATCCAATTTAAAACACCCATGCTTTGGGCAATCGGTTTCATCTTCCTATTCACCGTTGGCGGTGTTACTGGCGTTGTTCTGGCAAACGCAGGAATGACAATAGCACTTCACGACACCTATTATGTGGTAGCGCACTTCCACTACGTTCTATCACTCGGTGCAGTTTTTGCTCTTTTCGCTGGATTCTATTACTGGATTGGCAAAATCTCAGGGCGCCAATATCCCGAATGGATGGGCGCAACGCATTTCTGGTTAACATTTATCGGTGTTAACGCCATCTTCTTCCCGCAGCACTTCTTAGGGCTACAGGGAATGCCGCGCCGCTACATCGATTACCCCGATGCCTTTGCTGGATGGAATCTCATTTCCTCTTACGGCTCTTACTTAACTGGATTAGCAACACTATTTTTCATCTTCGTTGTCTTCTACACACTATTAAGAGGACGCAAAGTCGAAGATAATTATTGGAATGCACAACCACAATCCATGACATTAGAATGGACAGTATCGTCACCACCCCCATTCCATCAATTCGAAATTCAGCCAAAAGTAAAATAGGCAGAACATTAATTAAGCCAAAAGCCCCGCTCAATGCGGGGTTTTTTATACTCTGAAGCCTGCATATTAGAGAACTCTAAATGATAATTTTATTTGCATTTAATAGCACAAAGTGCTAATAAAATTACATGTTAAATAGTTACGCGCACACTGACTATGAACCAAGTAACTTTGGAACAATCACCCTGTCCAATAATTTTGAACAGGCTGGCGCACTCACGGGCACAAGAAAAACAACATTCGAAACTATAAAAGACATTGCAGAAAACGCAGAGACAACGGCAGGCGTTGAAGAATTAGTCCTCAACCCATATGCGCAAAGCCTCAAACAACAAGTCTTCTCACTCATCCTCAACGGAACACCCCATGGCCAAGTCTTAGATTATATATATGATCATCTAGATGGTGAGAGCACAGCTATCATCGAACGCACACTATCTGAATTCGCACAAGAATTCAGCGACATGGGCCTCAACGATATGGCACGCGAACTTCAACACGTCATCGCCGCTCTACCAATTCTAAGCTACTCAGATTTAGGAATGGGCGTTGATTTCTTTAACACCGGACCAAATTCAACAGGATCAGTCGAAAACGCAGGCGAAGTCGGCCGTCTTCGCTATGCCATTGAAGCACATTTTGATGACGAACGTTATAAACCAAAAGCTGACGTGAAACCATTTTTAGGCGCATCATACGGCTAAACCCCTTGCCCAATAGACTTGCTGAGCGTATATATCTCAAATGGATAGTACACTCACACAAAATAACGTGACACAAACAAGCGAAAGCACTGTTTCTGATTATTTCGCCTTGCTCAAACCAAAGGTTATGAGCCTCGTAATCTTTACAGGTTTCGCAGGCATGTGGGTCGCTCCAGGTTTAGAAACCACTCACCCTTTTTTGGCATTCGTCGCAATGCTCTGTCTCGCTCTGGGCGCAGGCGCAGCAGGCGCAATTAATATGTGGTTTGACCGTGATATTGACGCCATCATGGACAGAACCAAAGAACGCCCTATTCCAACTGGCAAAATCAACCCAGACGAAGCCCTCACATTCGGCTGCGTGCTCTCTGTCTTTTCATGCATGATGATGGGCGTTGCTATGAACTGGACCGCAGCAGGGTTACTCGCCTTTGCAAATCTATTCTATGTTTTAATCTATACAATCTGGTTAAAACGCTCAACGCCCCAAAATATTGTGATTGGTGGTGCTGCTGGCGCTTTCCCGCCCGTCATTGGCTGGGCCGCAATAACCGGAGATATAACACTTTACCCTATCATTATGTTCGCCATCATATTTATGTGGACCCCGCCACATTTCTGGGCCTTATCACTATTCGCAAACGAAGATTACAAACGTGCAAAAATTCCAATGATGACCGTGACCGCCGGCGCAAAAAAGACAAAAATTCAAATGCTGGCATATACATTACTGTTATTCCCAATCACACTAAGCCCATGGTTTTTAGGATTCGAAAATGTATCCTACGGTATCGCAGCCAGCATATTAAGCGGCTTGTTTTTAATCTCTGCTATTCGCGTTTACAAATCCGATGAAAATGATAACACCTTCAAAGATGCAAAAATCATGTTCGGCTATTCGGTATTTTATCTATTCGCATTATTTTTAGCCCTCATGCTCTTATAACCACTATCAAAAAGAACGATCAAAATGCCGCATTCCGATTTGCATAAAGAAAAAAAGAATAAAAACCTTGTCATTCTGGCCATTATTTTTGCTTTTATCGCAATGATATGGATTGTCACAATGATCCGTATTGCCGGCCCAGCTTAAACCAAGCATAAAATCTTTATCGAACAAGCAATTTCAGATATACTATTAGAAAAGCTATATAGGTTTACACACAATGATTCGTCTCTCACTCTTAGCCATAATTCTATTCGCAGCATTCGCACCAATACATGCAAACGCACAAGATTCATGCGGACAATCCATTGATACAGACTCAGCCGGTGAAGCTATCGATTCATGTAATGAAATATATGATCGTCAATTTGAATATCGCAAAAGCCGCATCGAGTTTAGAAAAGCGATTGATGAACGCAGAAAACAATATGCTGAGCCAATGATCGAAAGCCGTAAACGCTATGACAAAAAGCTCGCTGACCTGAACAACGAACGCAACCATGACAATGATCTTGTTGCCAAGTAATACCCTTCGAATAATCTTATTAAGCAACGATTGATACCAACAATTTTTTCACTATATATATTGGTATGATGGATAATGACCTCCACGCAGAACAATCTCGCAAAAATGCGCGCCTAGGGCTAACAATCCTTGGACTTGTCGTTGGCATGATCGCACTGTCTTATGCATTCGTCCCTCTATACAACCTTTTTTGCCGCGTCACTGGTTTCGCCGGAACAACACAGGTCGCAACAGAGCTACCTGATGTAATTTTGGACCGCGAAGTTACCGTCAAGTTCAACGCCGAAACAAATCGCAACCTCCCTTGGGACTTTAAACCCGAACAAAGGGAAATAACCGTTAAACTAGGCCAACGCGGCCTCACCGCATACAGTGCATATAACAAAGCCATGACCCCCACTGGCGGAACCGCTGTCTATAATGTGACCCCATTAAAGGTTGGAAAATACTTCCACAAAATCCAATGCTTTTGCTTTGATGAACAAATTCTAAGCCCCAAAGAATATGTCGACATGCCAGTCATGTTTTATATCGATCCGGCAATGAATGATGACCCACTCATGCAAGACATAGATACCATCACGCTCTCGTACACTTTTTTCACCGCACAATCAGAAGAACTTGATCAAGCCATGGAAGCCTTTTACAATGATGAAACTGTTGATTTGGAACAGCAAATCAACTAAGCCTTCATAGTAATATATAACTTCTAAGAGATAACCGAGCCATGGCTGAAAATATTGAATACACCACAACGGGAAAACCCCACCCCTATCATATTTTGCGCCCCAATGTTTGGCCGTTAGCAAGCTCATTCGCAGCCGGGTTTTTCTGCCTTTTAATGGTTTTGTATTTCCCAACCTATCGCGAAGCCCTTAACGCATCTCAACTCAGCGGTGAACCAATAGACGCACCATTCCCATGGGGCCCAATGTTTGGTCTTATAGCCATTTTAATTTGTATGTTCTTTTGGTGGAAAGATGTCATATACGAGGCTGTCGTCGAAAAAGCCCATACACCCATCGCAGAAATTGGCTTTCGTTACGGCATGGTTTTATTTATCGCATCAGAATTAATGTTCTTCGTTGCATTTTTTTGGGCCTTCTTTAACGCATCCTTATTCCCAACAGAAGCCATAAATTTTGTTTGGCCTCCTGAAAATATAGAAACAATTCCAGCGTTTGATCTTCCATTTATGATGACAATGATTCTTTTGCTATCGGGCTGTACATGTACATGGGCGCACCATGAAATCTTGCACAATAATATCAAAGAAGCCTCAAAAGCCCTCGGAATCACCGTTGGTTTAGGATTCTTTTTCTTATGTTTCCAAATCTATGAATACGGTCATGTACATTTTGGTTTTACAGACGGTATTTACTCATCAACATTCTTTATGGCCACTGGTTTCCACGGCTTCCACGTCTTAGTGGGAACGATATTCCTCGGCGTATGCTGGTGGCGAATGGCTAACAACCACTTCACCGCAGAAAAACACTTCGGCTTCGAAGCGGCAGCTTGGTATTGGCACTTTGTTGACGTTGTATGGCTATTCCTCTTTATCGCTGTCTACTGGTGGGGCGCAATCGGCGTTGACCACAGCGAACTAGAATTGTTAAGGGGTGCACCACGTGCAGTCCCCGCGGAATAAAATAGATTATAAAGAGCGGACTAACAAATGGATCTAGACCTCATCAAAACAGGTCTAGCCTGCAAATGCCCAAGATGCAAAACAGGCGATTTGTATAAATCAAGATTTGATCTAACATTGCTGGATCAGTGCCAAAATTGTAATCTGGATTTCACAAAAAATGATAGCGCAGACGGCCCAGCAGTATTTCTGACATTTATTCTCGGCTCGCTTATTGTACCAATAGCTCTTATCGCTGATCGCTTATTAACATGGCCCTTATGGCTCCATGGTTTAATATGGGGCGTCTGCACCTTAATCTTAATCATACTGACACTTAAACCATTAAAAGCATATATTATCGCGCTTCAATTCAAACACCGGCCCAATGATTGGGAATAACATATGACACAAAAACCTCGTTCAATTCCATTATGGGCAACATTGTTTACATGTCTTGGCTTCATCATTCTATGCGCGCTCGGTAGCTGGCAAATTAAGCGCATGGCGTGGAAAAATGATATCATAGAAAAACTAGAAACCGCCTATGCCTCAGACAATAGCAAAGAGTTAAATTTCAGCACGATAAATGAAGAGGATTTCGCCTATGGGCAAATAAGCGGTAAATTCTTATTCGATCAATCAATCCCATTTGGCCACCACGTCCAAGACAGTATCGGCGGACATACCATCGTCACACCAGTAAAAACAATGCAAGGAATGCTTCTTGTTGATCTAGGTTTTAACCCAAGTACCCAAGACATCAGACAACACCCACTGAATGAGCTAAACGGACAGACCATAACCTTCAAAGGCCTCGCAAGGAGCTCAACCTGGAATAATTTCATCCCTGAAAACGACCCTTCAAACGACATTTGGTACAGATACGATATTGAGCAAATCGCAAACGCTAAAAATTTAGGCAGCGCGATCCCATTCATACTTTTCGCTGATCACGCCAAACCACCATTAAAAGGGTCATTCCCAAGCAACGAAAAATGGTCACCAAATAATAATCACGCACAATATGCGTTTTTCTGGTTCACACTCGCAGCTAGTTTAATTTTGATTTATGGATTACGGTTTTTTGGAAAAAAATCTTAACTACGGTCATCCGATAAAGACCAAGAGGCAAAACGAAGACCCTTCGTCAATGAAACATATTCACGATCAAGATTGCGAACCATAGCTTTAAATTTATCTAATTCCTGACCTCTTAAGATCTCACCAGTTGGCAATTTGACACTTCGTGGATTAACCTGGGTACCATTTACAAGGACTTCATAATGAAGATGCGGACCAGTTGATCGTCCTGTTGATCCAACATAACCAATCACATCGCCTTGCTTAACACTCTTGCCTGCGCTCAAACCTTTTTTATATTTGTGCAAATGCGCATAGGCCGTCTTTAATTTCGAATTATGACGCAAACGAATATATTTACCGTACGCCCCTCTGCGACCGACATGCTCAACCACACCGTCGCCAGCCGCGTAAATTGGTGTTCCTGTGGGGGCTGCAAAATCTACCCCTTTATGCATTTTGTTATAACCAAGAATAGGATGACGGCGCATACCAAAACCAGAAGAAATGCGCGCGCCATCAACCGGTGTTTTCATCAATGTCTTACGAACACTGGTCCCATCCGGTTCAAAATAATCAACACGTCCATTAGCCATCTCAAAACGGTAGATCGGTGTTTCACTATTACCATTCTTCAAATTCGCAAATAAGATTTTCCCGAATTTCGCGAATTCACCATCTTCCGTCTCAAAGGCTTCATACATCACCTGAACCTGATCACCACGGCGAATATCACGTTGAAAATCAAAATTCCAAGAATAAATACGGATCATCTCCGCAATAATCGGCGAAGGAATATCTGCTCGCGCTGCAGACCCGTAAAGCGATGTCTCAATCTTTGCAATACGACCATAAACTCTACGCTGAAGTTCTTGTTCAACAAGCTCGGATGAAAAATTCTCATCCGCTTTTTTTGTCACCAAAATCTCTTTAACAGGAGAAACCTTCATCTCAAGACGATCAAATCCAAGCTGCCCGTCATCCAAACTCTTAAAATGCACATCAAGCTTTTGACCGGAACGCACGCGACGGGGATCAAAATGCTCACCCAACGCTTTCACTGCATAAAATGTATCATTTTTACCAACACCAACTTCTTGCAAAACACCCGCAATCGTCTGCCCACTTCCAACAGAAACCTTGCGATGCAACACTGGCTTTTCAGCCTTTTTAAGAATATCAGGCGCCGCACGCATAGAATCGGAAATGCGCGCCTTCAAACTATCCGATAAAAATACCTGCAAATTTTGCTCTTCACCGCCCTGATCAATAATAGAAACGCCAGCAGCAGGTTCAATCAATGCAACACTCTGATCCGCACTAACTGAATGACGCTCCTCATCAGATTGCGTCAACTGCGGGCCCAAAAGAACAAACGCAGCAAGCACACATGAAAGACCAGTCGCACTGTATCTTAAACGAAGACGATTGTTGCGCGTAAACAAGTAACGCTCACGCAAGCCAAAAAGACTGCGTAAAATATTAGACTGTGGGGATTTGTAAAAGTAATGCATCTTTATTGATCGTTATTTCAAATACAAAGCTATCATCGCAAAAAAACAAAGGGAAGTAAGAGCAATGTCTCACCCCCCATAAATCTAGGGATAATTTAGCGAATTTAACACTCATCGCTCATACGCTTATACGCTTTGCTACTTCCTTTTAAACTAAATGTATCTGTTGTTTTTGTACCGCGTGATGAAACACCCTTAACCACCATACGTGACCCATCACGGATCGCACGGGCAATCTGCTTATCAGTTGCCGCATCAGGCGCCCATGCGGTCTCATCTTGGGTAAAGAGAGTATATGTCGTTCCATCAATCTCCAAAGTCGCATCACTACCTGCTTTATAACCATAACCAGTGATGTAGCTAAAGACATCACGCGTCCCTTCCGCTGGACGATTCGTAACCAATGCATATATCTTGCCACGCTTAGAATAATTGCCTTGCGCTGTTTTTGGCTGACTAATCATGTAGCAGACCTTACTGCCATTCTCGATGAACATATAAGCGGACCAGTCACCATATTTAGATAGTAACCTCGGCTCACCATTTTGCGCATAAGATTGGCCGGCAACAATGAAGCCTAAAGCCAAACAGCATAGCCCCAAATAACGCACGTATCTGCTCATAACTAAATCCTTTGTAGTCGTTGAATAAAGCATTTTTTATAGGAACTGATCAAAATTTGCAAGGAGAATAGAAACCAATAAAAAATGCCCTGTGGAAGTAACGTGGAGGTAACGTGCAAGCGCCGTCAACAATATCCAAAAACCAAACAAAATTAGCTCTTCACGTATTTTTTAGGATTGCGCACTTTTCGCCTCAAAGATGTTTGCGGCGGAGGAAGGCTCTCTGTTGGACCGCCTGCTCTTACTGGACGCGGCGCAAATTTCCCCATACTCAAAACACGGTCATACATAACCAAAGCCCCAGCAACTCCAACATTTACGCAAAACTTCATCGGAATTTTTATAACATGATCGCATTTCTCAAGTAATTCCGGTGAAACATTCCCCATCTCAGGCCCCAAAACATAAGCCGCACGGATAGGATGGCGAAAACTGGGTAATTCAATGGAATCTTCAACCAACTCAACCGCAACAAGAGCGCATTTCTCTGGCAAAACAAACGTATCAACACTGTCATATTGGTGATACGGCAAATGATCAAACGCATCAGAAGTATCCGATGAACGAAATTTATGAACATCCACTTCTGGATCAATCGTAAAGAAAAACGAAGCTCCAAAAGAATGTGCTGAGCGCGCAATCGTGCCAACATTCTGTTCTTTCGAAACCCCTTCAACCCCAATACCAAAATATCCACGCATAGTCATCTAATCCATTCCCCCGGGACGAGGACCAAACGGCCTGTCATGTGGCGCTTTCGTACCAATAAATTCTAAAACAGTTTTAATACGTGCTAAATCAAGGTTAATAACCTGTTGCTCTGGCTTTCCTCCAATTTTTGGATGCTGTTTCACACTAATAAGACCACCCATAGCAGCCTCAGGAAGAGCAGCCCTCAAATAACGTTCGGGAATACATACAAACCGACCATCAGGAAATCTGCCTACAGCGCAATAATCAACAGCGGGGTCACGAGCCTCAGCTTTGTAAACACCGGAAAGAACCAATCGAGGTGATTGTGTTTGTTGTTCATTAAATAACTGCGTAGGAGGAGCACCATAAATAATATCTCCATCCCGACGCTCATACATACCGCTCATAAAATATTCAAACCTTAAAGATAAATTATGTAAACTATATAACTTTTTCCATTCTGTCAAACGCTTCGTTTAACCTGTCTTCCGAGACCGCAAAGCACATACGTACATATCCCTTACACGTCTTACCAAACGCACTACCCGGTGATAACAAAAGCTGCGCTTCATCAACAAATCGCTTACATAACGCAATACAATCATCTTCACCATCAACTTTAAAGAAACCATAAAATGTGGCCTCTGGCTTGGCAAGATGCACACGATTACTCATATTCGCAAAACGCTCCATCATCAAATCACGGTTCGACTGATACATTGCTACTTGGCTTTTAAGGAAGTCCTCACCCTGATCCAACGCAGCGATCGCGCCATATTGCATCGGTGTTTGTGGACATAAATTATTATAAAGAGCAACATCCTTAATCTTGGCTTCCGCTTCCTTTGGTCCAACAATCCAACCAATTCGCCATCCCGTCATCGCCCAGCTTTTTGAAAAACTATTAACCACCAAAAGCAAATCATCATCTTGTGCAACATCCAAAAAACTATCCGAACGTGCATGCTCATGCTTGGAATTATAAACAAGACGTGCATACACCTCATCCGCAAGAACCCAAATACCGCGCTCACGGGCAAAATCTAAAATCGCGCGCATTTCTTTTCGGGTAGCTGTCCATCCCGTCGGGTTTGACGGCGACACAATCAACATCACCTTCGTGTAAGGTGTTACCGCACCAAATAATTTATCTAAATCAAGTTGCCAACCATCCTCATCAGTATAATCAAGCGCAACTTGCGTCGTCGAGGCCTGTGTCAACTCAACCGCACCCAATAAATTCTTCCAAATCGGCGTGACCGCAACAACGTTATCACCCTTATCAAGAAGGGCCGCGAGCGAAAGATGCATCGCGGTCGATCCGCTCTGGGTAACAAAAATACGATCTGAAATGACATCTAAATTATAAATACGGTCATAATAATTAGAAATTGTCTCACGCAACCCCGATAAACCAAGTGTAGGGCCATAAAATGTCTTACCATCCTTTAAGGCCTGCGTCACAGCATCAACAATAAAATCAGGCGTAGGTACATCACCCTCACCTTGACCCATTGTGATCATATCCTGTCGTCCAGATGCATAAGTCATCAACTCAACACCCGGGTTCGCTGTTAACGCATGAAGAACGGGACGAAACTTTGTTTGTCCTGTACTTTCCTGCATATCCTGATCTTCTGGTCTAATCGCATTCATAATAATTCTCTTTTCACGTCAATATCGTTAATCGGCAGATCATATCTACCGTCTCAATGTTAAATTCTTGGAAATTTTTTAGGGCGTACGCATTCGTACTATGTCAAAGATAATAGCGGGCTAAGCCGCCGCGTTTGCCGCGGCCGCTGTATACAAAGTTAACGCTGAAATTCGCCTATTCATAACTATAAAAAACCATTTTTTATGCTGCAGCGCAAGTCTTTTATGCAACCTCTAATACTTCAAGCCCTTCATAAAGCTTCAAAGCTTCTGGATTCGCAAGGGCTTCAACATTTTTAATCGGTCGTCCCATAATCACATCGCGTACCGCAATTTCCGTGATTTTACCGCTCTTAGTCCTTGGAATATCATCAACTGCAATAATCTTTGCTGGCACGTGCCTCGGCGTAGCTCCCCGACGAATAGCAACTTTAATTTCCTTAACAAAATTGTCATCTAAGGCCCAACCATCTTTCAGAACAACAAATAATATGACACGTACATCTCCATTAAAATCTTGACCAACAGCTATAGATTCTTGAATGCCATCCAACTGTTCTACCTGCCTGTAAATCTCAGCTGTGCCAATGCGAACGCCACCAGGATTAAGGGTCGCATCACTACGCCCATGGATAATAAAACCCTGATTATCTGTCTCTTCGACCCAATCACCATGCGCCCATATATTCTCAAACATATCAAAATAAGCAGATTGATAACGCGCCCCACTATCATCATTCCAAAACTTTACAGGCATACAAGGAAATGGTTTTTTACATGTTAATTCACCAGCTTCTTGGCATATATCCTCACCCAAACCATCACAAATATGCACATCCATTCCAAGACCAGCGCATTGCAACTCCCCACGAAAAACAGGTGAAATTGGGTTTCCCAACATAAAACAAGACACAATATCCGTCCCACCAGAAATACTGGCGAGATGTACGTCTTGTTTAATATCCGCATAAACGTAATCAAAACTCTCATGAACCAACGGCGATCCCGTTGATGCTATCGTGCGAAGATCTGATAAATCATGGCTTTCACGCGGCGCCAAGCCAGCCTGTTTCAAAGCATCAATATATTTCGCCGATGCACCAAAAAACGTACATTTATTATCATCCGCATAATCCCAAAGCACATTGCCATCAGGATAAAAAGGCGATCCATCATAAAGCATAAGTGCGGCCCCGCTGCCCAAACCACTCACTAGCCAATTCCACATCATCCAGCCGCATGTCGTAAAATAAAACACGCGATCTCCATCACGAACATCACTCTGCAATCGATGCTCCTTAAGATGTTGAAGCAAAACGCCACCATGACCATGAACAATACATTTTGGTGCACCTGTCGTCCCTGACGAGAACATAATAAATAACGGATAATCAAAAGAAACTTGTGCAAATTCTATAGGCTTAGGCTTAAATTCAAGCAAAAAATCATACCAAGACACCGCTCCATCAATCGATGATAAATCAATATCCGCATCATCTGATAAAAACGGTATAACCACAGTCTTTACCAAACCTTTTAAAACGGGCTGTATCTCTGCGATCTTCTCCAGACAATCAATATCCTTACCGTTGTATCGATACCCATCAACGCTCACCAAAACTTTCGGCTCAATTTGCCCAAAACGATCTATCACACCTTGCGTTCCAAAATCCGGCGACGCACTTGACCAAATCGCACCCAACGACGCCGTCGCAAGCATAACAATAATAGTTTCAGGCATATTCGGAAGATATCCCGCAACACGATCTCCCTCACCAACACCTTCGGCCTCTAAGGCTTGGCGCCAACGCGAAACCCACTCATAAAGCTGTTTGTAAGAGATTTGTGAATCTTGACCATCCTCAGGCCTAAAAATAATAGCAACATCGTTATCGCGTTTCTGAAGCATATTTTCCGCATAATTCAATGTCGCATCAGGGAAAAATCGCGCACCAGGCATCTTATCTTGGTCAATCAAAACGCGTGCGCCCTTATCGCCCACAACACCCATCTCATCCCAGAGCAAATCCCAAAAATCAGAAATATGATCAACCGACCATTGCCAAAAGCTTTTATAATCAGAAAAACTTTTGCCTGTACGTGTTTCAACAACATCCATAAAGGCCTTTAATTGGGACTCTTCAACACGCTCTTGAGATGGTGTCCATATTGGTTGATTCATATGCTGTAACCTTTATGTTGATTGCAACGAATTATATTGTAACAAACTTAAATCGTGTAAAAATAATACGCATATTATAATAAAAAAGGTTCCAAGCATGCACAAGTTACTATTACCGATAATTGTTATCTTAACAATCATCGCAAGCACGATGTCTGCAATAGCCCAGGATAAGGGCGAAAATCTTGTGCAAATCAGATTAATGGCAGAACGCGGAAACGTGAATGCAGGCGAAGAAATCTGGATAGGCATGGAACAAGCCATCACCCCGCACTGGCACACCTATTGGAAAAACCCCGGAGATTCAGGCACTATAACTGCTTCTAATTGGACACTGCCCTATGGTGCCACAATTTCCGATATTCACTGGCCTACTCCAAAACGCCTTCCCTTCGGCCCTCTTATGAACTTTGGCTACGAAGATAACGTTGTCTTACTTCAAAAATTAAAACTGCCTAACACGCTTCCTGAAGGCCCAATAACACTAAGCGCCGATATAGAACTCTTGGTCTGCAAAGAAGAATGCATCCCAGAATATGGCACATACATACTCACACTAAATGGCGAGCAAAGCGAAAATGAAAATAACACGGCCTATTTCGAAGCTGCCATTGCTAAGCTGCCTATTGTTGTCGATTGGTCCTCAAACTTTCAAAAACAAGATGCAGCTTTCAAACTTGAAATCGACGCACCAAATACACTCATTACAGACATTCAGCCTGAAACATTATCATTTTTCCCACTAGAATGGGGATTAATCGAAAATGCCGCCGAACAATCCATTGCGCTCAATAATTCAAAAATCGAATTTTCACAAAACTTCGGCGAAAGAAACATCAATGACCTTAAAAAGGCTGACTTTCTCGTCACATTTAAAAACAAGCAAAACCTCACAAACAGCTTTTTAGTAAGCGCAAATAAAACAAGCACAGCCCCCACAGCCCCAAACGATACAAACAGCAAAAAAGCATCAACAGAAACAGCAACTTCGTCAGAAAATATAAAGGAAGCACAAAGCGGGATTACCGTATTCCAAGCCATCATCTACGCACTTTTGGGCGGAATAGTCTTAAATCTTATGCCATGTGTTTTCCCTGTACTGTCTATTAAAGCGCTCAGTCTGATTAAAATATCTGATGAAAGCCCAGCTTTGGCGCGCATGCACGGCATTGCCTACACGCTTGGTGTTGTCTTAAGCTTTCTTACCATTGCAGGGATCCTCCTTGTTTTAAAATCAGCAGGTGCGCAAATCGGTTGGGGCTTCCAATTACAAAACCCAATCGTCGTAGGCGCTCTGGCCTATCTATTATTCATCGTAGGCCTAAATCTGATGGGCTTCTTCGAATTCGGAGGCAACCTTGGCAATATCGGCAATAAACTCACCCAAGGAAACGGCTTAAACAGCTCATTTTTTACCGGAATACTCGCAACACTTGTCGCAACGCCATGCACAGCACCTTTCATGGCGGCGGCAATCGGGTTTGCTCTAACACAAGGCGCATTCGTAAACCTCTCCGTTTTCGCGGCCCTCGGCCTCGGCCTCGCTCTACCGTATTTAGCGCTATCTTTTGCCCCTGCACTCCAAAAAATGATGCCAAAGCCCGGAGCATGGATGAACACATTCAAAGAATTACTGGCCTTCCCGATTTTCTTATCTGCTGTTTGGTTAACATGGGTTGTCGCAAAACAATCCGGCTCTGATGGCGTACTGCAAATCCTGATCGGGATGAGCGCAATTACCTTCGGCATTTGGCTACTTAAAAAATCATCTGGAAAGATGGTGTTAAAGCTCATAGCACTAATGACTCTAATCATCGCAGCATGGATTCCAACAAATCTAAAAACAAACCAGCTAGTGACACAAACAAATGAAACTAAAAGCGAAAAAGCAACCTTCGGCGAAACATTCAGCCTCGAAAAGATAGACAGCCTGTTAAATCAAACGAATGACCCAGTATTTGTTGAAATGACCGCCGCATGGTGCATCACTTGTAAAGTAAACAACAAAGTCGCCATTAATATTGATTCAACAAAGAAGGTTTTCGCAAATAATAACGTAAGATACTTAGTTGGAGATTGGACAAACCAAGATCCTAAGATTACGCAATATCTCAATAAGTATGGACGAAATGGCGTTCCGATCTATGTATTTTATGGAGAAAAAGACAACCAAACAGGACAAAGACCAGAAGCCCAAATTTTACCGCAAATTTTAACCCCCAATAGCATTACAAACTTATTTAAATAGAAAAGGAGACATACAATGCGTCAATTATTTACAACCTCAATAGCTGTCTTTGCACTTGCATTCGCAATCGCACCGGCAATATCACCATCAAGCGTCAACGCCGCCGCCCCTGAAGTGGGCAAAGCAGCGCCTGATTTTGAAACAACCGACATTAACGGAAATCCTTTCAAACTCAGCGACCACAAAGGTGACATCGTTGTATTGGAATGGACAAACGCAGAATGCCCATTTGTCGTGAAACACTACGACACAGGCAACATGCAAAAAGTCCAAGAAGAGACAATTGGAAAAGGCGTAAAATGGGTGAGCATCAACTCATCCGGTGAAGGCCGCCAAGGACATTTCTCAGCTGAAGAAGCTGCAAAAGTGTTAGAAGACCAAGGCGCAACTGTCAGCGCAAAGATCCTCGACCCATCCGGTGAAATCGGCAAATTATATGATGCGAAAACAACACCGCATATGTTTGTGATCAACGCAGACGGCAACATCGCCTATGCAGGTGCAATCGACAGTAACTCAAGCCCAAGCCCAAAAACAGTTGAAGGCGCCGATAATTATATCCTAGCCGCTGTTGATGAATTGGTAGCTGGAAAAGAAGTAACAACAGCGCAAACAAAACCATATGGTTGCTCCGTTAAATACGCACGCTAAGCAATAAAATTCTTAAATAATCATCAAAACGCCTCAATAGCTTCAATATTGGGGCGTTTTTTATACCAAAACGCTTGTATCACACAATAGTTTCGACTTATGCTAATAAAAGTCGGTTTATATTCATTAAACCAAATCATTCATAACCGCATTGCAACCGCATATGTTTTCACTGCGCCGAAAAAAAGACGAAACAACACCCCTGCCTTTTGCAGATTTTGCAAAAGAAGAAGATGCACGCATTGTCATTGATCAAAATGGCGTAATTGTCTTCGCTACTGCCGCCTTCATGGATTTGGCTCACCTGACATCAGAAACAATTGCCAATCATAAATTCAACACACTACTAAGTTTCACAAACGCCGTACAAACGCCCGAAGACATTGAACCGGGAATGCATAACGTTACAGTCAACGGCAATCAAAACAGCCAAGACTTTCATTTCGACTGGATTCATCTAGAAGACTCAAGGCGCTATCTCATCGCTTCTTACACAAATGAGGCAAACGAAAACACCCCACCGTCGCAAAACAGCACAAAAAATACATACGAAGATATCGATGTCTTTTTAAATCTCTCACGTGAGATGATGGTCGTCGTCGATCACCAAGATAAAATCCTAAAAGCCAATGCCCGTTTTGCTGAAAAAATCGGCTACTCAGCAGATGAATTAGACGACATATCATTTGATACACTTTTTGATGAAGACGATAAAAATAAATTATCATCAAGCGTGCCTACTCCAAATAACGCTTATGATTTCGAAGCCAGGATCATAACTAAAGAACAAGCAAGCATCTGGGTAGAATGGCGTAAACAGAATTTTAAAGGCTTAACATACTATGCTGGACGTGATGTCACAGCGATTAAAGCACAACAAACCGCCCTCAAACACGGTCAAAAACAACTATCACAAGCCGAAGCAATCGGACGCATGGGTCACTGGCGTTGGGTTCTAGGCGAAGATTCAATCGAATGGTCACAAGAGATCTATCGAATTTTCGGCGTTGATCAAAATGCATTCACCACAACACTCGATAACATGAACGCTATGATCCATGAAGACGACGTTGACCGCCTTAACCAAGCTTTACACCGCGCAGTCATCGAAGAAAATGACTACGATGTTGAATTCACAATCTTAAGACCAGACGGTGAAGAACGCTTCATCCGCAGTGAAGGTCGTTGCTCAACCAATGACGACGGTGAAGTAATAGCCCTCTTTGGCATTATGCAAGATATGACCGAACGCATGCTATATGAGCACGAGCTAAAAACTGCAAAGGACAGCGCAGAACGAGCTTACGCAGCAAAAACGCAATTTCTAGCCAACATGTCTCACGAATTACGCACACCACTAAACGCCATCATCGGCTTCTCAGAAATGATGGAACGTCAGCTTCTAGGCCCTTTGGGCAATGAAAAATATGTCGATTATATTGGCGGCATCCGTGAAAGCGGCGAACATCTGCTCGATCTCATTAGCGACATCCTAGACATGTCAAAAATCGAAGCTGGAAAATATGACCTCATGCTCGAAGAGCTGAATGTCGCAAAAGTCATTCAAGTCTCCTTGCATATGATAGAAAACAGAGCCCTTGATGCGGATGTCAAACTCTCTCACAACTTAACACCAGAAACAGATTTGAAAATTGTAGCTGACCGTCGCTGTATCCTTCAGGTTATGCTAAATCTACTCTCCAACGCAGTAAAATTCTCAAAAGAAAATGGTGAAATCAATATCGACTGTAAAAACGGCGAAAACGAAATTATTTTAGAAATAATCGATAACGGTATCGGAATTCCCGCTAATAAACTCGCAACTATTACAAACCCCTTTGAACAAGTCTCTTCATCATATGCACGCGACCACGAAGGTTCTGGCCTCGGCCTAGCAATCACAAAAGAGCTCATTGAGCTTCATAACGGTGAACTTACGATTAAATCAACGATTGATGTCGGTACAACTGTACAAATCAAACTCCCATATCACCAACCCTCAGAACCCGAGAGCCCGCAAACAAAACACTAAGACTTTGTCGCCATACCTTTGAAAAGTGATAAGGCATATTGCTCCGCGTCCATACAGGCCTGTAAACCATCAATATAATTCTTATATTTCAGATCCACTTTAAGCTCATCTTTGATGCGATTATTACGAACGCGTTTATTATCGGCATAAAAACTACGCGCCATAGGTGATAAATCCGCCTCGTCAAAAGGAATAAGTGGCGGAATAGGGCGCGCAAGCAACTCACATGCATGCGCGATAACCTCATGGCTAGGCGCGGCCACATCATCACAAATATTATATGCTGCTCCCGGATTCGGATATCGCATCGAAGCAATCAAAATCTGCGCAATATCTTCTACATGAATACGGCTAAAAGCATGCCCTGCTTTTTCAATGCGCCGCGCAACCCCCGCACGAATAGAATCGAGCGCACTGCGCCCTGGTCCATAAATTCCAGCCAACCGAAAAACATGAACCGGCAAATTATGAGATTTCACAAGAGACAACCATTGCTCTTCCGCGTGCGCACGACGCGATCCACGTTTACTATTAGGGCGTATTTCAGAATTTTCATCAACCCACCCACCATCACGATCACCATAAACACCGGTCGTCGAAAGATACCCAATCCATTGAAGGTTTGGTAATTGCAAAATATCTTCGGCATGCATCAAAAATGCAGGGTCACCATCATCACCCGGCGGTGTTGAAATAACCAAATGAGTAACATCTCTAAGAGTCAGAAGTGGATCAGGCAAAGGGCATTCATAGTCAAACAAATGAGCATCAACATCACGATTTTTAAGAGTGTCTCGTTTTTCTGTATTACGTGTTGTACCAGAGACGCGCCACCCTTGAGCACTCAATTCGTGGCCAAGATAATCACAACTATATCCATATCCAAAGCAAAACAGCTTATTTTGCTGCGTCATACACAATCCAATTTAGTGTTTATTAAGCAGAAACATTTTCATACTGGGAAACAGGTTCAAATCCCGGAACACGGTCATCAAGCAAAGGCTTGAAACTATCACGCTCACGTATTTTTTCGTACCATTGACGCGCTGCATGATGCTCTTCCCATGGCACATCACCAATATAATCCACCGCTGATAAATGTGAAGCCGCGGCAATATCCGCCAACGAAAACTGATCCCCCGCAAGCCAACGACGTTTTTCAGTTAAAAAACCAATATAATCAAGATGATAATGAATATTCGCATGACCCGCACGAATTGATGGGCCATTTGGCTCACCAAGTTTCAAATAGCGTTTCATGAGCTTCTCACTGACCAAATTCTCTGTGACTTCACGGTTAAATTTCACATCAAACCAACTCACCAAACGGCGCGTCTCTGCGCGTTGAACCGGGTCAGAACCTAATATATTATTCTCAGGGTAGACCTCTTCAAGATATTCGCAAATAACCTGAGAATTCGCCAATGTTGTGCCATCTTGCTCCACTAAAACGGGAACATCTCCAGCCGGGTTCATGGCTAAAAAATCTGTACGGCGCTCCCAAATCTTTTCAACCTGTAGATCAAAGTCTAAATTTTTCTCAGCTAAAACAAGACGAACTTTGCGCGAATAAGGGTGCAACCATAAATGATAAAGCTTTCTCATAAATTAAGCTTAGCCTGAACGATTAAAGAATCCTAGAGCAAAATGAACAGTTCCATAAGACTTTCCTAATTCACTCACTATCAGAGCTGGAAACGCTGTTTTCAATACTCTGCGATTGCATCAAATTCGAAATAAACCCTTTTGCTGGAAAATAAAAAGCAATACTTAAAAATAATAGAGCAATAACACCGAAAGCAACATGACCACCCATACGGTTCAACGTACGATCCTTGTCAAAAATGTGATGCTTCAATGCACCGATAATATGAAGCCCAATACAAAACAAAATAGTAAAACCCATATACCCATGAATTTGATTGGCCAATCGCGATAATTCTTTATCTTTCGAAACAATATTAGGTACTTCAAAAAGACCAAAAAACGAAACTGGATAACCACCCGCAGATGACATGATCCACCCGGATAATGGCATACCGATCATTGCTCCATATAAAACAATATGTATCGTTTTAGAGAGTATTTTTTCCCATTGTTTATGGTGACTTAAAGCATCAGGGTTTTTAGAAATGAATTTCCAAACAACACGACATAATACAAAAAACAATACGGTAATGCCCGTTGCCTTATGCCAACCATAAACCTTAAATTTAAAAGGCTCTGGGTCCATCGTGACCATATAAAACCCAACGCTCAAAAGACCAATAAATAACAACGCTATCCCCCAATGAAAAAAACGCGATACGTTGTTATAATTTTCATTATCTGCTGACACTTAATGCTCCTTCATGACCCGCAACTTATTCAACCAAATACATGTTATAACTCTGCACAGCCGCATAAGCCGTAATCGCTGCAATAATCCAGGCAAATACCCCGTAGGTCCATTTCAAACCACGATCTTCTAATAATTCACGCCGACTTCGATCCTTCAAAAGCGCGCTCAGAATAAAAATCCCTAAAACAAACCCCGAAAAAAATCCGATTGTACCAACCACATAAACCATATAAAACATGGTCCACGATAATGAATTAAAAAGCAAGAACACGGATATAAATGCCGCTTTACCACATCATCATACTGGCATTAATACAAGGGATTACAGAATTTCTTCCCATCAGCTCAAGCGGACACTTAGTCTTGGCACATGCCGCTATCGACGGAAACGCAACACAAGAATGGGACAAGCATATAATCATGGATGTAGCGGTCCATATTGGCACACTATTTTCAGTCTTACTCTACTTCCGCAAAGATGTCCTTCTCATGTTAAATGGCTTAATAGCCTTATTAACAGGCAAAACCAATCACAATGGAAACGTCTTAACCCTTAAAATCATAATCGGTTCAATACCTGTCATAATTGCCGGCTTCGCCCTAAACGCACTCAGCCCGTCTTGGCTTTTGGCTGTTGAAATTGTCGCGTGGACCACACTTATTTTTGGCATCATGCTCTGGGTTGCGGACCGATATGCCACAGAAGAAAAATCAATCGAAGAGCTCACCTACAAACATGCATTCATCATTGGTCTATCTCAATGCTTAGCCCTCATCCCTGGCACAAGCCGCTCTGGCATCACCATGACCACAAGCCGCTTTTTAGGCTACAGCAGAAGCGAATGCGCGCATTACTCTCTCCTCCTCGGAATTATTGCAATTTCTGGTGCAGGCGCATTAGGCGGGCTCGAACTCTTCAATCAACCTGATCCAAATTTATCCTATAATGTATTGATTGCCGCGTTTTTAGCATTTCTCTCGGGCTATATCGCAATCATTCTCATGATGAAATGGCTTGCTAAAGCAAGCTTCACACCATTTGCAATCTACCGCATCATTTTAGGAACTGGGCTATTAATTACAATCTACGCAACAGACTTCCTATAGCGTAAATATGTTATAAGAGTATCTCCATACACCTTGCTCTTAATCATTTCAAAATGCTGACACCCCTTATACTGGAACATTGCCTCACTCTCCAAAACACATACTGCACCATCATTAAGCGCATCACTTGCCCCAAGACAATCAAGACAAGGCAGTATTAAATCCTTGTTATAGGGCGGATCTAAAAACACCAGATCAAAGCGCTGAACATCTGAAAAATGAACCTTTTTTGCATCACTCAAAATAAAATCAGATTGTTCCTCAACACCAAGCGTAGCAACATTCTGGCGCGCCAGATTAAGCGAGGAGCGCGCCTGATCAACAAAGACGCAATGCAGCGCGCCCCGCGATAACGCTTCAATACCTAATGCGCCCGTTCCACAAAAAAGATCTAAAACAAATACACTCTCAATCTCAATAAGACCAATAAGCGCATTAAAAACAGCGCCCCTAACCTTGTCACTAGTTGGCCTTATATCGCGTCCTTCTAGAACATTAAGACGACGTCCACCAAGCTCTCCGGCTACCACGCGCATCAAATCGTACCTTTAAAATATTTAGCAAGCTGCGCTTTCATAACTTTATCTTTAATTTCAACAACATCACCACGCGGTATCTGCCCCAAATCAAACGGCCCATAGGAAACACGAATAAGACGGCTAACCCTTAAATCAAGTGCCTCCATCACACGTCTAATTTCACGGTTCTTACCTTCCTTCAATGACAAAGTCAGCCATTGGTTTGTCCCTTCACTTTTTTGATCCACTTGCACCTTAATTGAACCATAACGAACACCATCCACAACAATTCCCTTATCTAAACTTTCAAGGCGTTTTCGATTCAAACGCCCCATCACCCGCACACGATATTGACGTGTCCAACCCGTCGACGGCAACTCCAAAAACCTTGATAATTCACCATCATTGGTCAAAAGCAATAACCCTTCAGTATTTAAATCTAAACGCCCGACGCTCAAAACGCGTGGCAAATGATCTGGCAAACTATCAAAAACGGTCGCTCGGTTCTGCTCATCCCTATGCGTCGTAACAAGCCCTGCTGGCTTATGATAGAGCCACAAGCGCGATTGTTCTTTTGCCTGCAATGGCTTTCCATCGACAACAATCTTATCCTCATCACCAACCAAAAAAGCCGGAGTCTTAAGCACTTCATCATTCACAACAACGCGCCCACTCTCAATCCATCTTTCCGCATCTCGGCGTGAACAAAGGCCAGCCCTTGCAATTCGTTTTGCAATTCGTTCTTTTTTATGATTCTCTACAGTCATGACATCCAACTTTCAAACACAAAACATTTTTACAGAAGAAGACCATAACTTCATGCGCCTAGCTTTGGAAGAGGCAAACAAAGCAAAAGAGAGAGATGAAGTCCCAATCGGTGCAGTATTGGTGCAAGATAGTTCAAAAGAAATCATCGCATCCGCCGGAAATCGCACTCGTGAATTAAACGATCCATCCGCACATGCAGAAATATTATGCATCCGTAAGGCATGTGAAAAACATAGCGCACAGAGAATTCCAAATACGACACTCTACGTATCACTAGAGCCATGCACAATGTGTGCAGCCGCCATCAGCTTCGCACGCATTAAGAAAGTCATTATAGGAGCAGATGATCCAAAGGGCGGAGGTATTTTTCACGGGGCCAAATTCTATGAACAGCCCACATGCCATTGGAGACCAGAATCAAAACAAGGACTACTGGCTGATGAATGCGGACAAATCCTAAAAGATTTTTTCAAATCAAAAAGATAATCAAGCTATAGCTTTGACAGCGCGCCAACCAATATCCTTGCGGCTAAATCCACCAGGCCAACGAATTTGATCAACACCCATATAAGCGCGACGCTGCGCTTCTGCTACATCAACACCAATAGCTGTTACACCCAAAACACGTCCACCTATGCTGACAAACTGTCCATCATCATTCTTGGCGGTTCCTGCATGAAATACCGTTAAATCTTTAATCTCCGCTGTATCATCCAACTGTTCAATCACGCTATTCTTCTCATATGCACCAGGATAACCATTTGCGGCCATCACAACACATAACGCACTCTCATCACGCCAACTCACTTGATCTTTAACTTGATCCAGCTTTCCTTGCGCCGCCATATCCAAAACATACAAAATGTCTCCTTGCAGTCGCATCATCAATGTCTGGCATTCTGGATCACCAAAGCGGGCATTATGCTCAATCAGAAAAGGTTCCCCATCAACAACCATCAATCCCGCAAACAAGACCCCTGTAAAAGGATTACCATCTTGTGCCATCCCTGCAATGGTCGGTTCAATGATGCGAGTCAAAATTTTCTCTTCCAATACATCATCCATCAAATGTGCAGGGCTATAAGCACCCATACCCCCCGTATTCGGTCCTGCGTCACCATCAAAAGCACGTTTATGGTCTTGCGCACTCGTTAATGGCAATATTGTTTGACCATCAGCTAAGGCAAAATAGCTCAGCTCTTCCCCGTTTAAAAACTGCTCAACCACAATTTCATGACCAGCTTCACCAAACGCATTACCCGATAACATATCATCGACAGTCGCAAATGCATCGTCCAAATGGTCCGCAATTATCACACCCTTACCGGCAGCCAAACCATCCGCTTTAATGACAATCGGAACGCCTTGTGCCTCAATAAAGGCCTTAGCAGGTTCAACTTCGCTGAAACGTTGATAAGCAGCAGTCGGAATATCATACTTCGCACATAAGTCCTTCATGAACCCTTTTGAACCTTCAATTTGCGCCGCAGCCTTATCAGGGCCAAAAGCACTGATGCCCTTTTCTTTCAGGCGATCAACAACCCCTAAAACAAGGGGCTGTTCCGGTCCAACAACAACCAAATCAATCGCATTTTGAACCGCAAAATCAACAAGCCCATCAACATCATCCGCCGCAATATCAACACAATCTGCACAACTCTCAATGCCAGCATTACCTGGCGCACAATATAGCGCATCGCAACCATCCGATTGCGCCATTGCCCACGCCAGCGCATGTTCACGCCCACCAGATCCAATCAACAAAACTCTCATAACGATACCCTTTTAATAGAACTATATTTTTTATTCTTCTAAACTAACAAGCGAAGCATTGCCACCACTTGCTGTTGTATTCACACTAACAACACGCTCCGTCGCAAAACGATGCAAATAATGTGGCCCGCCTGCCTTTGGCCCCGTCCCCGATAAACCATGCCCACCAAAAGGCTGAGAACCAACAATAGCACCAATCATAGAACGGTTAACATAGGCATTACCGGCCCTAACACGACTCACAACAAAATCATGAAATTCATCAATCCGGCTATGAACACCAAATGTCAACGCGTAACCAGAATCATCAATATCCTGCAAGAGATCACCCAGCTTATCTTTCTCATAACGCACCACATGTAAAATCGGTCCAAAAACCTCATTATGTAACGCATGAATCCCATCAATCTCATAAGCAACTGGCGCAAAATACGTCCCTTGATCATACAAATTTTTATCCACTTTACATTCATACAAAAACTTACCAAACCCCTTAAGCGCTTCGCGATGACGCATTAAAACACCTTTCGCCTGCTCATCAATGACTGGTCCAACATCGCTCGATAGTTGCTCGGGTGCTCCAACAACAAGCTCCGCCATTGCGCCCTTTAACATGCGAATAATCTTATCGGCGATATCATCCTGCACACATAAAATCCGCATAGCTGAACATCTCTGCCCCGCAGACCCAAAGGCACTCAACATAACATCATCGATCACTTGCTCAGGAAGAGCAGACGAGTCAACGATCATGGCATTTTGCCCACCTGTCTCGGCAATAAAGGGAACAATCGGCCCGTCTTTCGCCGCCAAGGTCTGATTAATCTCTCTCGCAACTTCCGTGGATCCTGTAAAACAAACACCGCCCACATCTTTATGCGCAATCAACGCCGCACCAACATCACCGCTACCAATCACAATATTCAAAACATCATCCGGCACCCCGGCTTGATGCATCAATTCAATGCACCTCGCCGCAATCAAAGGCGTCTGTTCTGCAGGTTTACAAACTACGCAATTACCCGCAACCAGCGCCGCTACGATCTGCCCCGTATAAATAGCCATAGGGAAGTTCCACGGACTGATACACACAAAAACACCGCGCCCATGAAGAGAATAAACATTACTTTCACCCGTCACACATGGCATCGAAAAACCACCACTGCGAAAATCATGGCGCGCACGATTGGCGTAATAACGACAAAAATCAATCGCTTCCCTAATCTCACCAATCGCATCAGACATCGTTTTACCAGCCTCACGCACAAGCAAAGTCAAAAGCTCGTCACGATTCGCATCATATAAATCCGCAATCTGTTCTAAAATATGCGCACGAATATCAACATCCGTCCCCGACCATTCAATAAAGGCCGCCTTTGCAACGTCAACAGATTGATCGCAAAGCTCACGACGCGTGTTCCATGACGCACCAACAACATCACCCAAATGCGCAGGATTAACGACATCCTCATGCGCGCCTTGACGGTACATAACACCTTTTATGACTGGCTCCGCCTCATACTTATTCGCTTTAAAACTATCAAACCCATCAAAAAGTGTATTCACACTTACCGGATCAGAAAGATCCACGCCCTTTGAATTGAGACGAGGCGCGGCTTCCTCGCTTTGATAAATGTCTTGCGGCAACACAATTTTAGGATGCATATGAGTCTTGCGATCACGAACCTTTTCCACAGGATCGGCCACTAACGCATCCACAGGTGCGTCAAGATCCAACATCCGGTTCACAAAGGATGTATTCGCACCATTTTCTAATAATCGACGCACCAAATACGGCAATAAATCATGGTGAGGGCCAACTGGCGCATAAACACTCGTCATAATATTATGCGTGCTCATGATGTCATCAAACAAGCCTGATCCCATGCCAAATAATCGCTGACATTCAAATGCTCTCCCTTGCGACATCTCAATAACTGCCGCCAAAGAATGTGCATTATGCGTCGCAAACATTGGGTAAAAAGCACTCTCATTGCCCAAAAGCTTATGCGAACACGCTAAATATGAAACATCTGTATTGGCCTTACGCGTATAAACAGGAAACCCATCAAGCCCAAGCTCATGTGCATGTTTGATCTCACTATCCCAATACGCACCTTTAACAAGTCTCACCTGAAAGCGACGCTTGTGGGATGATGACAAATCAACCAGATAATCAATTAAAGGCAAAGCACGCTTCTGATAAGCCTGCACCGCCAAACCAAACCCTTCCCACGAAGGGTCAAGATGCGGCAAAACCCCCGCCATAATATCCAAAGAAAGCTCTAACCGGTCTGCTTCTTCTGCATCTACGGTAAAGGTCAGATTATGCTTTTGCGCCGTTAACGCTAGCTCCATCAAACGCTCTGCAAGCGCAGGAACGCAAATCTCTTTTTGCGCGTATTCATAACGTGGATGAAGCGCCGACAATTTAATCGAAATCCCCGGCCGTTTCACTTCATCTTGCGACCCACGTTCCCCGATATAGTGAATAGAGCGCATATAAGTATCAAAATAATGCTCCGCGTCAACGGCTGTACGCGCGCCCTCGCCCAAAATATCATAAGACATGCGATAGCCTTTTTTACGCAGCTTTGCAGCATTTTGAACCGCATCTTCAATATCAACGCCCAAAACAAATTGTTTACCCAGAACTTGCATGGCTTGAATCATCGCTTCACGAATAAACGGCTCTCCAACACGCGCTAAAAGACCATCTAGGGTCTTTGACGTCATAAACAAACCAACGCCAGCGGCCTTAACAATCCAATCTTTTGACCCTCCCGCGGCATCTAACCAATTTGCTGCGGCAACTTTATCACGGATCAAATCATTCGCGGTTTGTTTATCAGGGATACGCAACAAGGCCTCTGCAAGACACATCAGCGCAAGCCCTTCTTGCGTATCCAACGCATAATCTTTCATGAAAGCCTCTAACTGCCCAATCGGCGCACCCTTAACGCGCAAGTCTTCCACCATTTTTGTCGCATACTGTTCAACATTTCGGGAAAATTCCTGATCCCAAAGCAAGGTTTTTAAACAATCAGCAACAGCTTTGTCTTCGTGGGCATGCAGGAATTCGGACAATTTAGAATGACTCATAAAATCTTTACAGTTGTTTTTGTAACGTCATATCTTATCATCAAGCCATGCAAGAGATCGAGCCCCAGACACCGCATAAATCAAACGTTCCCGAATTTTCTGTCGGCGAACTAGCCTTTTCTCTTAAAAAAACCTTGGAAGATAATTTCGGACGCGTGCGCGTACGCGGTGAATTATCACGCGTATCCATAGCAGGTTCTGGTCATATGTACTCATCACTCAAAGATGATAATGCCGTCATTGATGCCGTCTGCTGGAAAGGTAATATCAACCGCTTATCCGTTCGCCCCGAAGAGGGCTTAGAAGTTATATGCATCGGGAAAATCTCAAGCTACCCCAAAAGCTCTAAATACCAGCTCATCATTGAATCAATGGAATTAGCTGGCGAAGGCGCCTTGCTAAAAATGCTTGAAGATCGCCGCAAAAAACTGACCCAAGAGGGCCTATTTGCAGAAGAGAAAAAACAACAACTCCCCTTCCTCCCCAAAACAATAGGGGTCGTCACCTCCCCCACAGGGGCGGTTATTCGCGACATCCTGCACCGCCTTGCCGATCGTATGCCAAGTCATGTCTTATTATGGCCCGTTTTGGTACAGGGAGACGGCGCAGCCAACCAGATCACCGATGCCATCGATGGCTTCAACGCAATGGATGGAACACAAACACCAAAGCCGGATCTTCTAATCGTAGCCCGCGGTGGCGGATCACTAGAAGACCTAATGGCCTTTAACGAAGAAAACGTCGTACGCGCCGCCGCCAACTCGCAAATCCCCATCATATCCGCCGTCGGACATGAAACTGATACAACATTAATCGACTACGCCGCAGATCTTCGCGCACCAACACCAACAGGCGCTGCTGAGATGGCTGTACCTGTACGTGCCAATCTATTAGCGCAAATCTTGGATAACGAAAAACGTCTTATAAACGCAACAACCAGATTTCTTAATGAAAACAAACATAAATTAGAGGCCCAAAAACGCGGCCTCGGCAGCCCTGAAAAACTCTTAACCCTAAAAGCACAATCGCTCGACTATAATGCCGAAAAAATTGAAAGCGCGTTTCAGAACTTCCTAATCAAAAAACGTGAAAAATTAATCACAAACCATGCAAAGCTAAAGCATCCACGCGATATTATAATCAATGCCAAAACGCGCTTAGAACGTTGGGGTGAACAACTAAGATCAAGCGGCGATAAAACCATCCAAAAACAAACACAAACGCTGGACTACCTTGGTAAAATGCTAGAAGCATGCAGCTATGAAAAAACACTAAAACGCGGCTTCAGTGTGATACGCGATGAACATGGCAAACCCATCACCCAAGCCAGCGCAGCGAAAAAGCACGAAACGCTTAATATAGAATTCCAAAATAAAGAATTTGTCTCAGTACAAACAGGGACATTGACTCAAAACCCATCGCCAGTAAAAAAGAAAAAGACTAAAAAAGCTGACAATGAATCGCAAACAAGTCTATTTTAAAATTATTCATCCGAACCCATTAAATCAACAGATAACCCCGCACGTTGAAAACCATCAAGCAACTGATCCGCATATTTATTAAGCAGTCGCGCTGTTTCAATTCCACCTTGAACAAGTGTCTTCGCCTCTTCTATCGGGGTATCTGGCTCTAAATTAACATAGTTAGGCTTTGCATTAATCTGCGCATAAAAATGAATCACTTTTGCAGAAAGCTCTTTATCTAAAATATCCATTTTATCTGTATTACGATCAAAAACAGCGCGCTCCAGTGATGGCTGACTTTGTACAATATCACCAACCTTCTTATATTTTGGCTGTCTCTGAGGATTGGTAAGATCGCTCATCATTTCTTCATAAACAGCAATATAAGCATCAATTTTGGATTTGTTGGCTTTAATCTCTGCATCCAACATGCTCGCAACAACTGAACGCTCTTTATCACGAATTTTGCGCTCGCGTTCCAAAATGTCCTGGCTCTTTTCCTGTGACGCAATAACAGTTCTAAATCCACGCATAATAATGAACACAAGCAACCCAAAAACACTAAGTATCAAAACCAAAACAATAATAGTGATCACAATGACATTCATTGAGAACTGCCCAATATCAGACGACGATTGATCATTACCCCATAATCCAATGGCTTTTTTAAGAGCTTCTTTCTCGGCCTGCAAATAAGGCTGCTCAAAAACACTATCACTCACCGCCGAACGCTCCGCGCTTACATACCCAGAACGCAGCATCGAAAGACCAATATCTTGTCCTTCAAAATTCGAACACTGCGCTGTTACACGCATACCGTCTTTTTCTTTTAACTGGCATTCAACATTTTGGTTATTGATAATATCATCAAGAAAAATACGACCTTTTTCTGAAATCTCACCAGACAGATTATCCGGTTGTCTAACGCCCCAAATCAAAACATCCAAGTTACCCGCCTTAAGCTGACCTGCATTAACAGCAAACATCTTGCTTTTAAAAACGCGTGCTTGCGCCGCAGCAGTCGGGGAATCTTGTGCAATAACAGGCGAACTTAAAAACCCTGTCGATAAAAGCAACGCGCTAAAAATAAAAAGTCTGATCATGTGAATTAAAGCCAAAGATTGTTTTGATTATTTATTATACTCTATTGCACAATGACTTTAAACAATCATGTTTTTCAATCAATTCTAACCTTTTGGCTGACAATAGTGCTAAACTTAAGTAATATCGCGGCCTAGTAAGAAAAGGATAGCTTTCTTTCATGCGTGTTGAGCTTGAAGAATTATTAGAAAAGTTGGGCGTAAACTACGTTATGTCTCCATACGAGACGATGCCATGGGTTCATTATGATGAATCAAAGGGCATCACCTGCAGTGCAGAGGTACGTATGGGAACAGCAGGAGAAGATTTAGAAGCCGAAATCCAGCTATTACGCGATGACGACGCCGAAGAAGAAGACGAAGACGAAGGCGGCGGCGCGGGAAGCATGGAAATCCCAGACCCTAATGAAAATAAAAGTGAGGGTGCGAATAAAGTACCTCCGGGCGGGCGCAAACAAGTCTTGTGGATGCGTGCCGACTCAGCTGTACAAAATCAATGGGGGCCAAAGCAACTCCGCGTAAATGACAAAAGCTACGTCAACGAATTCCATGATTGGGAAGGCAAAGGATGTGACCTCTTCCGCGCGACTATAGAATCTCTTCAAATGGGTGAAATCCCCGATTTTGATGATCTTATTGATGAAAACATGAAGGATGACAGCTTTTATGGCGGGGGGAAACGCGGCCGCATAGGACGTAAATCACCTAATATCAAACCGGGCCAACTACTGGGTATGAAAAAATAATCGTACCTATTGCTCTTTCACAATAATACCGTATTTCGAGGCAATTTCAGGCAATCCATTCGGATAAAATTCTGCCAAAGGTTTAAAGTGCCATTTTGGTCCTTCACGATTAAGCGTCGCGGCAAGAACGCCCGTCTCCGTTCGGTCTTTAATATCGGGATCCAATTTATAGCGAACAATCTCATAATTGTTCTCTTCATTCACAATACGAATATACGCATTACGAATCATACTAACATTCTGTTCTTTTTCGAAACCACGATAGATCGTTAGAACAATCATAATCTGCATAACATCAAACGGGACACCTTCAAGAAAAACGGAAATCGTTTCATCATCACCGTCACCTGCACCTGTTCGGCTATCACCATGATGACGGATAGCACCGTTATTAGCCTCTTTTTGATTATAAAAGACAAAATCCTCATCAATGCGCGTCATCTCATCATTATTTAATAAAAACAAACTGATATCTGCATCGACAACATCAGCATTAAACGCATTCGTATCCCAACCTGAACCAATCAAAATACGCTTTAAGGTCGGGTCTTTCTCATTAATGTTCACTTCGTCACCAAGCGCGACAAAATTGTCTACATCAACGTCCTGATCTTCAAATCGTGTATCAAAAATATCAACCACGGCAATCCTCAAAAATAAAATGTCTAACCAATATAAAGGGCATATATATAAATATTATAAACAATATAGGCCGCGCAGAAAACAAAACCTGTAACACGACCAATTTTACCAGTAAAAACAAGCAATAGAGCAAAAATAACGCTTACCAAAACAGTAATCCAAATATCAAAATTAACTAATTGTGGCGCAAATGATCCCTGTGCAATCGGCTTTACCAATGCTGTAAACCCAAGAATCATCAAAATATTAAATACATTCGATCCAATAATATTTCCCAAAACAATATCGCTATGGCCTTTACGCACTGCAATGACACACGTAGAAAGCTCAGGCAGGGAAGTGCCTAACGCAATAATGCTCAACGCGATTACGGCTTCAGGCACACCAATAATATTTGCGCTCGCACTTGCCCCCCGCACTAAAAACTCTGCACCCCCAGCAATCGCAATCATTCCAATCAACAAAAATGCATACGCAAAAATCGGCTTTGAATAATCGGGAACATCTTCCGCTTCTTGTGGAATTTCATTATCTGCTTTTGCTGATTTATATTGAAAAAACACATACCCAAACAAAATGGCAATCATCCCAAACCCTGCAACCCGGTCAATCACACCATATTGCATTAAAAAGGCCAGCAAACCGGTCATTAAAATCATCATAAATAAATCACGCAAAACGGCTTGAGATTTGCCAATCAATGGCGCCATCACAGCGCTCACACCAATCACAAGGAGAATATTAGCAATGTTGGACCCCAAAACATTACCCAAAGCAATACCGCCCGATCCACGTAGATTTGCAAATACAGAAATCAGCAATTCAGGTAAAGACGTTCCAAACGCAATAATCGTAAAACCTACAACCAGGGGAGAAATACCAAATTTATGCGCAACATAAACCGCCCCATCAACAGTCCAATTACCGCCCTGAACCAACAACGCAATTCCAGCCAGCATCATCGCCAGCGGCACTAAAAGTTGTGAAAACAAAGAAAAATCCATGAAAGACCTGAGATTGAAAAGAATTAATCAGTAAAAATTACTGTAACTGGTATCATGCATAAACAAAAGAGCTAAACAAAGGCAGAGTTTTAATCTTTTGTCCCATCAGCCCAATCAAGCCCAAAGCCAAACGCACGGTCCATTTCCGCATGCCCGGGGAAATATTCAGTGTAATTAGTCAATTTAATACCGCCGCGGATATTCTCTATACCACCAACCGCACATAAACAAAGATGATCATTATGCGCCCCTAGTGTAACAACCAAATCATTTTCACCCGGCACATCCAAAATAATCTGCGGATTAATCTCGCTCCAGCTCGGCGCACCTTCATAAATGTAGATATAAACCAAAAGCCGCTTAATATCATTCCAATGCTGACCATTAACCAGCAAAAACTCATCATGCCCTTCCGCATCACCTGTACGCTCATCTCCTGACAAGGAAATGTAAGGCGGCGCGTCAAACGAGCCAAATTTTTCACCAAAAGCTTGAATAGCTCCACGTGTTCCATCCGCCATCTCGTAAAGACAGCCAATATCCAAATCAACACCTTCTTTTTGAACACGTTTTAAAAGTTTCTGGAAAAAACCAACATCTTGAACATGCGTGTTATCCCACTCCACACCTATCAAAATATCCTCGAAACCATTGTCACCACAGTTGATGGCAATATTCTGACCAGGCTCATTCAAAAATTCACAATTATCCGGATTATTCGCTGCAACACGATAACCAGAAGCTCCCAGAGAGCCTCCATGACCAGAGAAATTTGCACGACTTTTCGTCGCATTAATTAATGAGTTATTTGAGGCATTCCCGCCTTCTGACTGTGCTTTTTTATTCATAAAAAAATCATATCATCTGATCACTAAAATGCCAAAGCCCTTTAAGCTTTTTAAGAGTTTTCTTGACTCAAGCCCCCCAGATTTGCATCTATATACGCGTACCACTACTAACTTTGGAGATTAAAGACATGGCACACCCATCATTTATTTTAAAAACAGCAAAAGACGGTCAAACATATTTCACTTTGACTGCCGGTAATGGCGAACCAATCGGTAAGTCAGAAATGTACAAAGCAAAAGCATCTGCTGAAAACGGAATTGCATCAGTACAAAAAAATGCACCAAAAGCAGAAGCTGATGGTGAAAAGAACCCAAAATTCGAAACAAAAGAAGGCAAAGACGGCAAGACATACTTCAACCTTACCGCTACAAACGGTGAAGTTATTTTGTCATCACAAGGCTACGCATCACGCAGCGGTGCTCTCAACGGTATCGAGTCAGTGAAGAAAAATGCTGAAATCGCTGAAATCGATGATCAAACAGAAGCAGCAAAAGCCGCTTAATTGATCCAAAACAAATTCTAAAAAAGCCGCGCATCCATGTGCGGCTTTTTTTATAGCCTATTGCGGCTCAAGCCTCAAAAGTTGCGCATCGTGACTATCGCTCAAAACATATAAAAACCCGTCTGGCCCATTTTCAACATCGCGAATACGCTCCCCCATATCCTGAAGCAATATCTCCTGACCAATGATCTCACCTGCCGCATTAACATCCAAACGCCGCAAATGCGTATCTTTAAGCGAACCAACAAACACATCCCCTCGCCACGCATCAAAAGCATCACCTGTATAAAACGCCATCCCACATGGCGCAATCGACGGCGTCCAATGAAGAATAGAATCCACCATTCCCGGCGCACTGCGTTGATCTGTAATTGCTAAACCATAATATTCCCGCCCGTACGTCACCTCCGGCCAACCATAATTACCACCACTCTTTAAAATATTTACTTCATCCCCGCCGCGCGGCCCATGTTCATGCGACCAAATATCCTTACCATCAGGATAAAGCGCAATTCCTTGTACATTACGGTTTCCATACGTAAAAATCTCAGGCCTATACGTCTTATGCCCAACAAATGGATTATCTTCAGGAATGCTTCCATCGGGATTAATCCGAATTGTCGACCCAATGTGATTACTAGGATCTTGTGCAAAATGACGCTGCCCGCGATCTCCCAACGTTATATAAACCTTATCATCCTCACCCCAAAGAAATCGCGAGCCAAAATGCCGACCGCCTTTAACTTTTGGATCAGCAACAAAAATTCTCTCCACATCCACCAACGCATCATCTTTTAATCGCGCACGTACAGCCTCTGTTCCAAATCGCCCGTCATCTTCGGCTGAATAAGAAAGGAAAATCTCCTGATTATTCTCAAAATGGGGATGTACCATCACATCCAACAACCCGCCCTGCCCTTCAAAGGCAACATTCGGCACGTTATCAATCACATTTTTCTCACCACTCAAAACATCAACACGCAACAATCGTCCTGGTTTTTCTGTAACCAACACATCACCACTCGGCAAAAACGCCATACCCCAGGGAAATTCAAGTGCATCCGCAACCAACACCACTTTAAACGCATGATGCTGGGATCTCTGCAAATCCTGAGCAAACACAGGCAAAGCAAAACACAAACACAAAAAAGACAAAATCAGTCGCATCACCTACTCCTGCTCAAAAAAATCACACCCTACAATATGATCATTCACCAAACCCATAGCTTGCATAAAGGCATAACATGTTGTCGGCCCCACAAATTTCCAACCGCGTTTTTTAAGGTCTTGCGACATTGCCTTTGATTCTTTGCTTGTTGACTGAACATCCGCTCTTGATAGAGGCCTTTGATGATGCTCTGGCTTATACGTCCAAAAATAATCCGATAAACACCCAAATTCCTCAACCATCTTGATGGCACACGAAGCATTATTAATCGTCGCTTCAATCTTTCCACGATGGCGTATAATACCTGCATTATCCAATAAACGCTGTACGTCTTTTTCGTTGTAATAACGAACCTTATTAAAATTAAACCCCTCAAAAGCAACACGAAAATTTTCCCGCTTTCGTAAAATCGTAATCCAACTTAAACCCGCTTGAAAGCCCTCTAAGCAAATCTTCTCAAAAAGACGTACATCATCCGTAACAGGCTTCCCCCATTCTTCGTCATGATAGGTCACATAAAGCGGATCATCTCCACACCAATAACATCGTGAAAAACCATCATCACCAAAAATTAAACTATCTTGCATAGATTACCCCAAGTCTCGAACCAAAATTTCAGCAGTCGCCGTCGCAACCCTTGAACCAGATTCATCTTGCAACCACCCATGGCTAAAAATGTCCCTTCCGCCACGATATGCCTGACCAAAAACGGCAAGAACACCAGAAGTTTCAGAAGAAACAGGTTTTTTATAAGATACATTAAGGCCCCTTGTCACTGCCGTCTGCCCTTCACCAACAAGCGTACGCCCCGCAAGCGTGACAATACCATCTAACGGCACAGCCAAAGAGCCACCTTGCGTTGTTCCAAAAGAATTATTCTGAAACCACTGCGGCTTATAAACCGCCCTGACAAGCCCCTCCTCGGCTTCTGTCACTTTAATGCCAACAAAATCATGACAAGCAACACGAAACTGACCGCCAATAAGACTTTTTACACACTCAACACCTGTATTTGTTTTTGCAAAATCATTAAAATCTGCCGTCATCGCTTGATATTGATGTTCCAACTGTGCAAGCAAATCGACAACAGCTTGCATAGAAATAAAATCAGATGACGCAGACATAAAACTCTCACTTCAGACATTGTTCGAAAAAATAAAAATTATAGAAAATATAGAAAACATCAATAAAAACATGTGTTGCACAACAACATGCCTTCGCGCTTGCAAAACAATGGCACATGATTAATCTGGAATTACTGCACGTAACAAAGGAATATAATCATGCAAACTCAAGACGCCATTCATCAACGCCGCGCCGTAAAACACTACGATCCCGAATTCCAAATGCCCGTTGAAGATGAAACCCGTTTAAAAACACTCATCCGTCAATCACCCACATCATTTAATCTTCAAAACTGGCGCTTTGTTATCGTCAAAGACACTGAAAAACGTACAGCAATTCGCGAGGCCGCATGGGGCCAAGCTCAAGTAACCGATGCCTCATTACTACTGATTCTATGCGCAGACATAAACGCATGGGATAAAAACCCGCAAAAATACTGGCAAGACGCCCCTAAAGAAGCCCAAGATATTCTAGTCCCCATGATCAAACCCTTTTATGAAGGACGTGAATGGCAACAACGCGATGAAGCCATGCGCTCCATAGGGATAGCCGCACAAACAATCATGCTATCGGCAAAAGATATGGGCTATGACACATGCCCAATGATCGGTTTTGATGGCGATCAGGTCGCATCCATCATCAATCTTCCGGACGACCACGTGATTGGTATGATCATAACCGTCGGTAAAGCCATAAAACCTGCATGGGACAAACCCGGCTTCCTCGCCGATGAAGAAGTCTTTTTCGAAAACAGCTTTTGATTGATTTTTAGCTGCACTTAAGATAATTCTCTTTTAGTTTTCAAAAAGAGGAGCAAAACGCATGTCAAAAGAAGGCAGCTATATTTACGTGATGAATGGCCTAAGCAAGGCCTATGGAAGTAATAAAATCCTCGAAAACATCACGCTAAGCTTCTATCCAGGCGCTAAAATCGGTGTTTTGGGGCCAAATGGCGCTGGTAAATCAACCCTTCTTAAAATCATGGGTGGCATTGATAAAGAATTCAGCGGCGAGGCATGGTCCGCTAAAGGTACGCGTGTAGGCTACTTGGAACAAGAACCACAACTCGATAACAGCAAAACTGTTCTTGAAAATGTAATGGACGGACTAGGCGAAGCACTTGAAAAGTTGGGTCGTTACAATGAGGTAGCCGCAGAAATGGCTGACCCCGACGCAGATTTCGATGCTCTCACAACTGAAATGGGCGAATTACAAGAATGGCTTGATAATAACGAAGGCTGGGAAGTCGAACGTACAGCCCAAATTGCAATGGACGCACTGCGCTGCCCACCGGCCGATTCGGGCGTGGAAAATCTCTCCGGTGGCGAGAAACGCCGCGTTGCTCTATGTCGATTACTCCTTGAAAAACCAGACCTACTCTTACTCGACGAACCAACAAACCACTTAGATGCAGAGAGCGTCGCATGGCTACAACGCTTCCTAAGCGATTACACCGGAACAGTTGTAATGATCACGCATGATCGCTACTTCCTCGACAATGTAACAGGCTGGATCTTGGAAATTGATCGCGGACAAGGCATCCCTTACCAAGGTAACTATACAGCCTACCTTGAGAAAAAAGCCAAACGTATGGAACAAGAGGGTCGCGAAGAAGATGCACGCCAAAAAGCCCTCAAACGCGAACGTGAATGGATGGGTAAATCACCATCCGCCCGTCGTGCCAAATCAAAAGCCCGTATCAGCGCCTATAATGATCTCATCGAAGAATCACAAGGTATCGATTCACGCGCCACACAGATCGTCATTCCCGCACCACCGCGCCTCGGCGATTTGGTCATCGAAGCCAAAAACATCAAAAAAGGCTTTGGCGACAAACTCCTTATTGAAGATCTATCTTTCAAACTCCCACCTGGTGGAATTGTTGGAGTTATCGGCGCAAACGGCGCAGGTAAATCAACATTATTCAAGATGATTACAGGCCATGAAATACCCGATGAAGGCGACTTCCACGTCGGTGATACCGTCCAACTAGGCTATGTCGACCAATCCCGCGATACGCTAACAGGTGATAACAATGTCTGGGAAGAAATCAGCGGCGGTACAGACATCATCAAACTCGGCAAAGTAGAAATGCAATCGAGGGCGTACGTATCCGCATTTAATTTCAGAAAAGGCGACCAACAAAAGCTTGTTAAAGATCTATCAGGCGGACAAAGAAACCGCGTACACATCGCTAAGATGTTGAAAAAAGAGGCAAATGTTATTCTCCTCGATGAACCAACTAACGATTTAGACACAGAAACACTCGCCGCTCTTGAAGAGGCCATTGAAAAATTCCCTGGCTGCGCGGTCATCATTTCCCACGATCGTTGGTTCTTAGACCGCTTGTGTACGCATATTCTAGCGTTCGAAGGAAATTCCCAAGTCACATGGTTTGAAGGCAACTATCAAGACTATGAAGAAGATTATCGCCGCCGCATGGGCTTAGCCGAAGGTGAATCCCCTAGCCGCATAAAATATAAACCCCTACGCAAAGCGGGCTAAATTATACAAAAATATGTTATTAAACCCTGAATATTCAGGGTTTTTTAAGCTCTTACGCCTATACTTTAATCACTGAAAAAGACAAAAAGTGGTGAAAATAAGGCGAAAATTATAAAAATTAACTAAAATTTTAACTATTTTCGCGTTACACTAGAATATTGATAGTGGTGAGTAATTTATCGTGAGCGGTATACAAGCAAAAAAAGTAGCAGGATATGTAATTTTACCCGGCATCATGCCGCGGGTAGGAAATCTGTTTACGTCTGGCTTTGGGTATATTGCCTTCTTAATCGCACAAATCTACGCAATGGTAAGGCTTTTACCAAGCAATCATCCTTATTTAAATCCTGAAAACATCGGAAAATTCAACGTCAGACAAGTCATAGCTGAAGCCGCTAATCATATTGTTCTTAAAAAAGAAAATATTGACCAAATCTTGATTTTCGGAGTAATTCTAACGGGATTAGTACTAATAATCATTCAAATCGCGATGATTATATTCGCACTGATTTTTGAACCTGCTCTCGCATCATACCCCTCTGCGCCTCATCCATCCGGGACAGTCGCAGGTAAATCTATCTTTTTAACAGTTGATCCAACATTTGATATCGCATTCATGCTTTTGGATCAGGTTTTTGGTATTCCTGACATGTTTGGATCATGTATCGAGCAGGGCGTATCATGTCAAACAGGAACAACAACAATCGCACCCACGCCATTACCGGCAATTACACCAGGGACAAGATGGCCATTTCACCAAGCATTACATGAATTATTCCGCTTTTATAACACAGGAATTCTTCTGATCGGTGCGCTTATTTTCTTGTATTTCATCCTAATAGTAATTGGAGAAACAGCCGTCACAGGAACACCTTTCGGCCAGCGTTTCCAAAATGTATGGGTTCCAATCCGACTAGTCGTAGCGCTTGGACTTTTAGTTCCAATCAATTACGGATTAAACAGCGGGCAATTCATAACCCTATTTGCTGCAAAAATAGGATCAGGTTTCGCAACAAATACATGGGTAACTTATAATAACCAAATTCGCCTCGGCGCGCCTTTTGCTGGCGGTAAAGGTGCCAACCCAACAGGTGAGCGAACAAGCTTAATCGGAAATCCCGAAGCACCTGATGTAACCCCCATCCTTACGGCAATGTCTGTTGTTCATTCATGTGCAGCTGGTTTTTATTACATCGACACTGATGATGCAGGCACCAAACAATACACACCAGACAATGACCTCGTAAAAGCTTACTTCTTCAAAACCGCCCCAAACTGGATGCCAAATACAGACTCGGTCATGGAAATAAATTCCGGGACAACATACGCTGATGCCTTAAGCTTTTTCAACAATAGCGACATTACTATTCGTTTTGGTGAACATTTTGACAATGATGGTGATGGCGAAGTTGACGCAGGAGAAACAGAACTAGACCACTGCGGAGAGATAAGAATTTCAATCCACAGCGCAAGTGGAACAGGCTTAGGCCCAGAAGCAGTTCAAGAATATTACTATACTTTAATCAGAGATGCTTGGTTTGATGCTAACAGCTTCGGATTAGAAGCGTTTGCATTTAGATTCGCATCCTTGCAGCTGCAAGGTGCAACAAATGACCCAGCACTTATTCATGTCTGTAACCCACCGTCAGGTGTTACTGCTACAGATGTTGCAGGTGGTGTTTTGGGCGCTCTTAGCACACCTCCTGTACCCCTATGTAATCTTGCACCGCGAACAAGATGGCAAACAACATATGTCGCGCAAATGCAAACAAATTTACAAGCAAGACTAGGAACAATCTGGACAGACTACACAAACGCAACCAACCTTTATGAAATGAACAGTGACATCCTGAGTCGAGGCTGGGCAGGTGCTGGAATATGGTACAACACAATAGCGCGTATTAACGGAAATTACATGTCTGCCGTCCGTGATGTCCCTGTTTTAAGTAAATATCCGATTGTAATGCGTAACATCCAAGAAATAGAAAGAAGAGAAAACGTACTCATCACTCAGAGCAACCGTTTTTGTCTAGAAAGTGTGAAAAACACAGGTGAAATTACATCAGACATGAGAAGTGTTGGTGAAGTGCTGTGTAAAGTCATGAAATATTGGAATGACAACGGCAGAAGCATCCTATCAGATGAAGTAGAAATTTCAGGAAGCGTATTCGAAGACACAATCAACCTTATTTTCGGAACACAACCCCTTTCTGCAATGACAGATACAAATGTTTCTACGCACCCACTCACGCAGCTAACCCTTCTCGGAAAAGGCCTTGTTGATGCCTCAATCCGCAACATCGCAACAGCATCCGCAGGATCCGCAATCGGCGGCTTAGGAGTTATCATTGATCGCGTCATACCTGGCCTGATCACACCTGCGGCTGATTTCATTCTTTCAACTGCTTTTGTAGGCCTTACAGCCGGTCTCGTTCTGTACTACATTGTACCGTTTTTACCGTTTATCTATTTCTTCTTTGCAGTCGCCTCATGGATCAAAACAATTTTTGAAGCAATGGTTGGCGCGCCTCTATGGGCCTTAGCACACTTACGCATTGATGGTGATGGGCTTCCTGGCACATCTGCGCTCAATGGCTATTTCCTGATTTTTGAAATTTTCTTAAGACCCGTTTTAACAATCTTCGGACTAGTTGCAGCAACACTTATATTTACAGCACAAGTCCGCGTATTACACTTCTTATGGAGCATAGTCACAGAAAACCTTGCTGGCTTCGATAATGATACAACGATTGATCTTGTACAGGCTGGTAATGCGCGCATCTCATTTAAACGCAGTATTGTTGACCAATTCTTCTTCAGTGTGATTTATGCGATTATCGTTTACATGATGGCAATCGCAGCTTTCAAACTCATTGATAAAATTCCCGATAACCTTCTGCGTTGGATGGGTAACCAAGTGTCCTCATTTGGTGACATTAACCAGGATTCTGTTGATGGCCTAACGCGCTATGCGGCTCTTGGTGGAGCAACAGCCGGACGTCAATTATCAGAAGGTGTTCAACAAGCAGCGTCTGGCGCAGGCGGAAGCTTTGGTAATTTACTAGCACGAGCAACGGGGGCAGGTAGATGATCGGTTTATTAACAGGAAAACAAATCATCGGATATATGGGACTGCCTCGCTTTAAGGTGCGTCTTGAAGAAATATTTACAGGTGGTTTTCAATATATTTCTTACTTTATGGCATTGGTTTACAGCGCTGTTAATTTGCTGCCTACACACCACCCCTATACGCAAAGCCAAAATATTGGAAAATTTGGCATCAGACATGTCATCGCAGAAGCCGCAAACAATCTGGTTTTAAGAAAAGAAAACGCCGACCAAATCATTCTGTTTGTTGCCTTATTAATAGGCCTTGTCTTAATTTTCATTCAAATATGCATGCTAGGAGCTGCAATTTTCATGCAGCCCGTCTTCGCAATGCCAACTAACTTTGCTGGATTCTTCTTAACGCCAGCGGCAAGCGAAGCAACCGACCTTGCAGGCATTATGATGGATCTAGTCTTCGGGGTAAGTGACGGAACAAATCATTTATTTAATTCATGCGTAGCACAAGGCATTACATGTACGGAAAGCCTACCTGACACAGGGTATGGCCCCCCAACACCAGCGACAAGAAATGTCATGACAGATGTGACTGATGTTTCGATATATAACGGGCTTGGATTCCCATTCCCGATACACACCGCAATGCATCAAATGTTTCAACTTTATAATACCGGGCTTTTAGTCGTCGCGATCATCATCGCCAGCTATTTCATGGTAACAATCGTTGTTGAGACAGCGCAAACAGGCACGCCATTTGGCAAGCGCTTTAACAAAGTATGGGCACCACTTCGCATTGTATTTGCCATCGGAATGCTAGTCCCCGTCGGCCTTGGTTTTAACGGCTCTCAATGGACTGTTCTTTATGCTGCACAATTCGGCTCCGGCTTTGCCACAAATAGCTGGAATTACTTTAACACAACAATAGCAGGCGGCTATTTTGGTGATATGAAAGATTTAGTCTCCACACCCAACATCCCAGAGATTAAGACACTATTACAATTTTTCTACACCGCACGAACATGTGCAGAAATGTACGATCTTGCATATGGCGCTGGTGCTAGTGGAAAAGAAATTAAAATGTATGCCGTTCGCGGAAGCAATAGTACTGCAACAGGACAAGACTTCTTAGAAATACCAGACATAGGAACAGCAAATGATGTTGCCTATCAATCATTGAATAATTTTACAGATCAAAGTGCGACAGTAAGATTTGTTTTCGGTGTAGAATCTGAAGATGATTACGGCAACTTTGAAGGCTCCGTATACCCGTATTGTGGCCGCGTAACCATGAAACTCTCAGATCCAAGAAACCCTTCTGCGGCTGACGTAAGTGAAAGACCAGAACTTGGTACACTGGTTATGCAATACTACTACTTCTTTGTATTAAGGGAATTATGGTTCGAAACATTCACAACAGGGCCTCAAAACTACCCGCGTAATACCGCTCAAAAATACGGTCCATATGAAAGAGATACACTAGCGCAACTACCACCAAGTGACTTTCAGGCTGACCAAGTAGATTTTTACAGAGAAGATATGGAATCAGCCATGGTCGACTGCTCTGTTCCATTCTCAGTATGTGGCACCTTAAACGTCACAGAAGCTGCAATCCCTGCCCTTCAAAATTCAGACCGCTACAATGTGAATAACATGGTCACTGAAAAAGGCTGGGCCGGTGCCGCAATTTGGTATAACCGCATTGCAGAAATGAACGGTGCCGTCACAAGCTCAGTTTTAAACATACCCTATCCGTCATTATATCCTGACCTCATGGAACACATTTTGACTGAGAAGAAAAGACGTAACAATAACGTCCCGTTTGAAACGCGATTCCACCCGCAAGTGATAAGTGGTGACCCAATAAATCTAAGTCCAGTTGAAGCAGATATGGCCAATGCACATTGGGAAGCCTTCAAATCATGGCAAGGCAATGGTGTGGAATCATCATCACATATCACACCAACCGGCAATGCGATGATCGATTCTATTAATGCATTATTCGGAACAGAAGGCCTTTATAACATTCGTCGTAACCCAGATACGCATCCACTAGCACAGATTGTAGGAATTGGCCGTGGCTTAGTTGAAGCAGCCGTCAGAAACCTAACCGTTGCAGTCGTCGGCGGTGTTGGTGGACAATTACTATCATTCATGGACGTACCGGCAGGCATGGTACAAATCATGAGTACATTCCTTATTACTGTAACCATGGTAAGCTTAACTGCAGGATTTATCCTATTCTATATCGTACCGTTTTTACCCTTTATCTATTTCTTCTTCGCAGTCGGCGGATGGGTCAAAGGTATTTTTGAAGCCATGGTTGGCGCGCCTCTATGGGCACTTGCCCATATTAGAATTGATCAAAACGGCTTACCAGGACAAGCAGGCGTAGCAGGATATTTCCTAATATTTGAAATCTTCTTAAGACCAATTTTGATGCTGTTTGGAATGCTCGCAAGTATCTCAATCTTCTCTGCACTCGTCAGTGTCCTCAATCAAGTTTTTGATCTCGTAACATCTAACGTTGGCGGTTTCGATTTTAGAGCGGAAGAAGGCGGAGGAAAAGTTGTTACACCGCGCGGACCTAAGACAATCACATCTGTTCTTCAAAGCGCACGTTCAGCCATTGACGAATTCTTCTTCACAATTATCTACACAATCGTGATCTACCTGATGGCAATGTCATCATTCAAACTGATTGATCTTATTCCCAATAACATCCTTCGCTGGATGGGTCAGAGTACGGCAACATTTAACGATCAACGTGAAGACGCTGCACAAGGCTTAGTTGGTAAAGCAACTGTTGGTTCACAACAAACATCATCAGCTTTGGGCAGTGGGTTGAAGAAGCTCGTCGGATAAAGGAATGGGTGAAAACAGCCAATGAAAACCAACACAAAAAAGGCAATCAAATACAGCGTGCTTCCTGGTTTTATTCCAAGAATCATGACGCTTGCCACATCCGGTTTTTCAACGTTGGCTTTCTACATTGCGCTTGTTTACAACATTGTAAAATTAATCCCTGATGGTCACCCTTACCTCAATCGTACTAATATTGGTAAATACGGCATTCGGCATGTTATTATGGCCGCCGCAGATAACCTCGTTTTTAAACGAAAAAACACAGATCAAATCATCATTTTCTTCACGATCCTGACTGGTTTAGCTATTATCATTATCCAAATTATACTACTGGGGCTTGCATTTTTTGCATCACATTCTGCATTTGCGCTCGGCTTCCCTGTCGAAGATTTATTTTTAAACCCCAATGCAACAACAGGATCAGCAGGCCCAGAGCAAGATCTTGCCTTTATAATACTAGACCGCGTCTTTGGAATGGTTGGCATTTACGAATCCTGTGTTTCAATGCTCGTTGCTTGCGAAAGCAGTAGCGGAGTACCATCCATTGCCGCCATCCCTGCATATCCATATCCATTCCATGACGCCTTACATACAATGCTCAGATTTTATTCACTAGGCATCATCGTCGTGGCCGCAATGCTTTTTGTCTATTTTACAATTACAGTTGTCGGTGAAACCGCAGCAACAGGAACACCATTCGGGCAACGCTTTAACAGAGCATGGGCCCCCGTACGCTTTGTGTTGTTCTTCGCAATGATCATCCCACTCAATCTAAGTGATAATAATAACGGCTTAAACGGCGCGCAAATGCTAACATTCTGGGTCGCCAAACATGGCTCTAATTTCGCATCAAATGGCTGGGCATACTTCAATACAACATTATCAACTGGAACATTTTTAGGTGATCAATCAAACCTGGTAGCCATTCCAAACAGACCAGAAATGGGTAATTTAAACCAATTCATATTAACGGCAAAAGTCTGCGCAATGGTTGAGAGAACCAAACACGGAAATGACGTCCAAGCATACGTCGTACGGCCGCCACCACCCGATTACGTAACCGGCGCACCCGCAGGAAGCGTTAATCCAAACGCAAATAATTACATTGGCACACCATACGGCACAGCACTTAGCTTCTCTTATAACGGTAATATTAACATTCGCTTCGGAACAGTCGGAACAGGAACAGAATATGAGGGCTACGCAGGGCAAGTCTTCCCGCATTGTGGCGATATCACAGTTCTAACAACTGATTACTTTGAACCAGGCTCTCTCTACATCGCAGAAGAATACTACAAACTTGTCGATAGATTATGGACCGACACAACACTAAACGAAGTCGCGCAATGCATAGCGAGAAGCCGTATATCCGACTATGATAGAGATCCAACATGCGCAGATGTAACATATGAACCAAACAATGAATATGTTGAAGAGATGAAAAGTATCTTCGATGCATTTGCACAGGCTTCCATTGATAACGGTGTCGCACAACAACAAGCATCCGGTAATTTTCTAGTACCTCCAGAAATCATTGAAAAAGGATGGGCCGGCGCAGCGATATGGTTTAACCGCATTGCTGAAATGAATGGCGCCGTCATAGACGCATCACTCAATATCCCACGACCAACACTATACCCCTATTCTATGGAGCTAACCTATGAAAGACGCCTCCAAGAAAATCTCAACATTACTGGCGAAAACAAATACAATCCAATTCTTGCGGACGGGACAGCTATGGAGCTTCCTGGAGACCGACAAGAAACTTACAATGCAATTTATTACGCGCATAATTTCTGGCAAGAACGCAACGCAGCAGACACCGCAGAAACCGAAAGCACAGGCAACGCAGTCCTCGATGTTATCAATCTAATCCTTGGAACAAGCGGCGTTTTCGATATGCGCAAAAATGTTGATATCAACCCACTCGCACAACTTACAGCCATTGGAAAAGGTATGATGGAAGCGACCATTCGCAACACAGCCATCGCATCGGCAGGGTATGTTGGCGGCGGTTTAGAAGCGATCCTCGGAGACGTTCCAGCAGAGCTTGCGAAAGTGCTGAGCGGCTTCATGTTCTCTGTCATCATCTCATCAATCGGTATCGCAGTAATTTTATACTACGTCTTACCGTTCCTGCCATTCATCTACTTCTTATTCGCCGTCAGTGGGTGGGTTAAAAGTATTTTCGAAGCCATTGTAGCAATGCCACTTTGGGCACTTGCACACATTCGTATTGATGGCGAAGGAATTCCCGGACAAGACGCTGCAAATGGTTATTTCTTACTCTGTGAGATTTTCTTAAGACCGATTTTGATATTATTCGGACTGCTCGCAAGTATTAGTATATTCTCCGCCCTGGTGTTCGTATTGAACAGTATATTTGACTTACTCGTTGCAAACACTGCAGGCTTTGGCGTGGAAGGCGAAATTAAGGCATTACCAACACAAATTGCTTATTACAGGGGACCAATAGACCAATTCTTCTTCACGGCAATGTACGCCATCATTTGCTATCTTGTTGGTATGTCGTGCTTTAAATTGATTGATCTCATACCAAACAACATTCTGCGCTGGATGGGCTCTAATGCAGCAACATTCCAAGAAAACGCGGGCGACCCAGCCGGTCAGCTAACCAATAATGTCTATCGCGGAAGTGTGCTAGTGTCTAACCAAGTTCAAGGCGCAACCCAAGGTAACCTCCAAGCAATCGCAGGCGGTTAAAAAAATATTAATCTAAAGAATAAAACAGCTACTGCGCGCGTAAATGATCCAACAATACGGACACTTGCCCACCGCCACGCTGTATAACAGATGAAAAATCAGAACGCTGCGTTAAGGCCATACTGACACCTTCAACGATAATATCAATAACTTTGTATTGACCATTTTTCTTACGTAAACGCCAATCGACCTTAACCTTGGGCCCGCCATCTTTCGGAACAACTAAGGTACTGACCGCAACATCATTCTTCTGCATCGTACGACTACCGCTTACGTTTAAGCCCTGCCCTTTATATTCACCAAAACGACGCGAATAAACCTCAATAATCATATCTCTAAACAGACTTTGATATTCATCACGTTGTTGCGCAGACGCCTGACGCCAGTACTTACCGAGTGCAAAGCGACCTATAGTAGGCATATCAAAACTTCTTTTTAAGAGTCTGGAAAAACGTTGCTGTTTCGTAGTTTCCGAAAGGCCAGTATCACTCAAAAATGATATAGCATCTCTCGCCATGTCATTAACAAACGCTTCCGCAATCTCGTCTCTATTGTCACTGACAACAGTAAAGGAAGATTGACTAATACGTTGGATGTCATGACTACTAAAAGCATAGCTTTCATGTGACACGATAGTTAAAGCGCATGCTCCAATTAAAAGCAGCTTGGTATGAGTACGCATAGTATGATCCTTTTTAAATGACGTCACTACTCATCGTCATAGTCAGGAATGGAAACAGAAACCGCATCATCTGGATTCTCATCATTCACCAACGCTTCACGACGCTGATAATAAATACTACGCGTTGATGCATAATAATCAATAGAACTGTTTCTCAAATCTTCCAAAACATCCATAAGCTCATCACGCACATTAAGATAATTCGCACCAGTTCTTTTATACGCTAAATGCTCCTCACCAATATCAAACAAATACCAACGTATCGGATCAGCAAAGGAATCAACGATATAACCAACAGAATCACGTGCTGTGCTAGGCCCTAAAATTGGAACAACGAGGTAAGGACCATGATCCAGACCCCATACCGCAAGTGTCTGCCCAAAATCTTCTGACTCGTGAGGTAAACCTTCTTTCGCTGCAAAATCAAACAATCCGCCAAAACCAGCAAAAGTGTTAATTGTCGTTCTCAAAAGCACATGACCTGCACCTTCGATATCACCTTGCAAAACTTGGTTCGCAAAAATAACCGGACTTTGTAAATTGCGTAAGAAATCTCCCAAACGGTTACGAATATCTTTAGGCACAACAAAACGATATCCCCTAACAGTAGGGTGAATAATTGTATCATCAACAACTTCGTTGAATTTAAAAACCGCACGATTTGTGTCTTCTAGCGGATCGGAAATAACAACATCACCGCCAAGTGCCGATTGATCCTGCGAAGCACAACCACTTGTCAACATAAGACCGCAAACAGCGGCACACAAAAAACTATATTTACTCAGCTCTCTAATATTTTTAACCATAACAAATCCCTATAACCCTCTATTATCTATTTTCTTTATCACTGACATGAAGTCAATAGCTTATATAGCTCAATTTATAACATGAAAAGGTTAACCATCCTCTAAGTTTATAATCACACTAATTCCAAGCATAAAACAGATCAAGGCAGGCGACCAGGCCGCCAAAATCACCGGAATCTGCTGCGATGCTCCTAAAGCTTGCAAAAAGCTAGTCATAAAGAACACAAAAAAGCCTATAAAAACACCTGTTGAAAACAAAACAAACCCCTGCCTTTGCCTTGGAGGCCGCATCGATACAATCGCCGCTAGCAAAACCATACCAATGTAAAATAACGGCTGAGATAATAAATTATGATAGTGAACCTTAAGCGAACTGGCATCAAAACCTGTTGTTTCAAGCGTTTCAATATGTCCCGGCAACTGCCAAAATGATAACGAAGACGTAGAGGCAAACGTGCCCTCAACATCATTAATCGTTAAATATGTGGGGATTTTGAAAATAGGCAGATTTATGATTTCACCATTACTTTGATGAATAAGAGGTTCATTAAAAACCCACGCCCCCCCTTCAAGGGTTGCATATAATGCATCAAGTCGACTGACAAAATTATCATCATTATCAAAAAACAAAGCTTTTACATCTTTAATGCGCCAATCATCACGCTGTATTCGGCTCGCATTTAATATAACATACCCTTTTTCTGAGTAAGGCGCGCCCAAGTGAACTTTTTGACGAAGCCACAACCCCTCTTCAAAAATAGCGATGTGGTCATCTTGTTGTTTAAGATAACTATTTTCTAATTGTTCATACTTATTAACCAATAAAGCACCAATAGGGTTTAAAACACCAATCTGTAAAATCCCAATCGCAACAGCCGTTCCAATAACGGGCGCTAAAAACTGCCACACAGAAAAACCCGCTGAGCGCACAACGACCAATTCTTGGCGACGGTTAAGCTGCCAAAAAGTAAACATCGCAGCAAATAAAATGGCAAAAGGAAACAAGATTTGTATAACCTCAGGCAGCTTAAAAAAACCCATCTGCATCACAAGCCCTAAAGATACCCCCTCAACCTTACTGGCACGCCTAATCAGCTCAACCGTATCAAAAAGATAAACAACCCCCATCAGAGCCAACAATAAAAAGAGCGTATTGGTAAGATATTTCATTGCAATATAACGACTAAACGTCTGACTAATTCTCATGATGCAACCCCATAAAGCGTACGGCGTCTAAACCCCTCACTTAAACGACTCAGCATAAAAAGAGAAAAACCAATCGGCCCAATCGCAATCACATACATCATCACAAGACCAAATTCACTCTGCTTAGCAATATTAAAAAACGCGAGATATAAGCCCTGCAAAATAGCCACCCCCAAAACAGCTATCAATATACGCCGGACCTGTCCACGGCGATTATAAGAGCCAATCAAAAGACACATACATCCCACCAAGGAAAAAGACAGCGCCAAAAACGGGCTCACAAAGCGCTTATGCACTTCTAATCTAAGCTCATCCAGATTACGAATATCACTCGCATTGCTCAAATCCGGTGATAAAAGCTCAATAATCGTGCGCTCATCCGGCTCTGCCCAACGCTGACGCACCTCACCACTATTAGGCAAATCAATCGTATAACGATCAAAATCCAATCGCTGTAAAACCTGTTTTTGAACATTAAACTCTTGGCGCGACCCCTCGTGAACCAAAACCTCAAACCCACGATCCGTACTCACCAAAACACCATGTCGCGCTACAACAGTAGACGGGTTTTCATTCTTTTGCCGGGAATCATGAATCAAAAGCCCTCTAAGGTCACCATTAATGTCCTTCTCACGTACATAGACTGTCAAACCTTTACCAACCTGATTAAACACCCCCTCTTTTAAAAACAAAGCCGAAAATTGAGATTTAATCACTTGCCGCATCTCTTGCATCTTTGAAAGGGATTTTGGCCCCACCCACATGGTAATACTCATTAATAACACCGTCACAACAAGCGCAAATATAATCGCGGGGCGCGATAATCGAAACGCAGATAAACCAGATGCGCGTAAAACAACAATTTCAGAATCTGAAATCATACGCGCATAGACAAAAACAACCCCAGACATTAAAGCCAGCGGCAATATCACTTCAAAAAAACGCGGCAACGCAAGAAACGTTAACTGCCAAAACGCAGCACCAGATGCTCCCGATTCAATAACTAATTCCAAAAACCGCAAGGATTGCGTCAGGAAAATAATCGCAGACAAAGTAATCGCAACGAACAAAGTTGCAATCGCAATATTCTTCATAATGTATCGATCAAATACGGATAACATGACTTTTCATCTAGCCTTCAGCGTTGAAATTCTTATACTCTTTTAAGGAAATATCATCAAAACAACAATGATAAAGAAACGATACATCACCATGACCAAAATTACATTTTCAAAATCACAAACAAAAACCATTAAAACATTGGTCGTGCCTGTTTATAAAGGTGGCAAATTAAGTGAAACAGCAAAGCCCTTTAAAGCTCTTATCACAAGAACCTTAGACAACAATCCCAATTTTAAATCAAAGCTCGGCCAAACACTAACCATCAACGCCGCCAACAAAAATGATACAGAAACACTCATATTACTCGGTCTTGATGATCCCAAAAAACTCGACACCCTAAAAGCTCAAGAAGCAGGCGGCAAATTATTCATAACACTGAAATCGCTAGGTGCATCAACGGTTGGCCTGTCCATCGAAGATGATAAAGCTATCAAAAATCTTACAACCTCAGACCTCACAGCAAATATCGCATATGGCCTCAAACTCAGAAGCTACACATACCTAAAATACAAAACAAAGCCCAAAAGCCCTCCATCTGAATTAAAAACATTAACAATCATCAACAGCGACCATACCAAAGCAAAAAAGACATACACCACACTTGATAACATCGCTGAATCTGTTTTCACCGCGCGTGATCTGGTAAACGCACCGCCAAACGATCTTTATCCCGAAAGCTACGCAAAATTCATCCAAAGTGAGTTAAAACCACTTGGTGTTACAGTTGAGATTATTGATGAAAAGAAAATGGCAAAGCTGGGCATGGACGCAATTTTAGCCGTTGGTAAAGGCTCCGAAAGACAACCTCGCATGGTTGTCATGCACTGGAAAGGTCAAAAGACTAAAACAAAAGATGCACCCATCGCACTGGTCGGTAAAGGTGTAACCTTCGATACAGGCGGCATTTCACTCAAACCTGGAGCAGGTATGGATGAAATGAAAATGGACATGGGCGGATCTGCTGCGGTGATCGGAACCATGAAAGCCATTGCACTCAACAAGGTTGAAAAAGATGTCGTCGCTATTGTCGGTTTGGCGGAAAATATGCCATCACACAACGCCTACAGGCCCGGCGATATTATCGGATCCCTCTCCGGCAAAACAATCGAAGTCCTCAACACAGACGCAGAAGGTCGTCTCGTCCTCGCCGATTGCCTTACCCATATCCAGCAAAAATTTAAACCCAAATTCATCATCGATCTTGCCACACTGACCGGTGCTATGATGGTCGCATTAGGCCATGAATATTGCGGCACATTCGTCAATGATAGTGATTTATGGAACGACATGGATAAAGCAAGCCAAACCACTGGCGAGAAACTATGGCGTATGCCATTAGACACCGTTTACAAAAACGATATGGTCAGCAACGTCGCAGATTTACAAAATTTAGCCAAATCTGGCCGATTTGCTGGAGCCTGTACAGCCGCTGGTTTCCTTGAACATTTCATCGAAAATGACATCCCTTGGGCACATATGGACATTGCGGGTACAGCATGGCGAAAATCCGACCAACCAACTGTTCCAAAATACGGTTCTGGTTTCGGTGTTAAAGTCCTCTCTGAACTAATTGTGAATGATTAAAGCGCATATTTTCAAAAAAAATTGAGCAAATTAATATGTCAGATCGCATACGTAAAACAATAAAGGCCGTCTCCGATCGCTACGCATTCCGTACAACTGGTACAATTAATCAACTCATCACTGGCACCCCCGATAATGACCCAATCGCACGCCAATATATCCCTACGCCTGCTGAGCTGATCCAAACACCAGAAGAAAACGCAGACCCAATAGGCGATGAAGCTCACACACCCGTAAAAGGAATCGTACATCGCTATCCTGATCGTGTACTTTTCAAACCTGCAAATGTCTGCGCCGTTTATTGCCGCTATTGCTTTCGCCGCGAAAAGGTCGGCCCTGGCAGTGACATTTTAAACGAAGAAGAACGCAACACGGCAATTAATTACATCGCAAACAATAAAGAAATTTGGGAGGTTATCTTAACAGGCGGAGATCCATTAGTTTTATCATCAAAACAACTCTCAAACATGATGCGACAACTACAAGCAATCGATCATATAAAAGTCATACGCTTCCACACACGTGTTCCTATTGCCGATCCAAAACGTATAACAAAAAATACCCTTGGCGCTCTAGACAGCGAAAAAACAATCTACATGGCATTACACATCAACCACGCTCGCGAAATAACAAAAGACGTACGCCACACACTTAAACAGCTTCAAAAACAAGGCATTATCTTATTGTCGCAATCAGTCTTACTAAAAGGCGTAAACGATAGCGTAGAAACACTGGAAACACTCTATCGCGAACTTGTAGCCATCGGCGTAAAACCATACTATCTTCATCACCCTGACTTTGCGCCAGGCACCAGCCACTTTCGCGTCTCCATTAAAGACGGACAAACAATGGTTAAACAACTTCTCGGACGCCTATCTGGACTTTGTCAGCCAACATATATGCTCGATATCCCAGGCGGTCATGGCAAAATCCCATTAACGCCGTGTTACATCGAACCAAACGACACAAAAACATTCACGCTGACAAATTATAAAGGTGCGAACTACACCTACCCACCAAAAGGATAAAGCATGACAGAAGTAAGATTTTATCATCTAGAACAATCAACATTAGAAAGAGCTTTACCCGCCTTGCTCAACAAAGCCGTCGCACAAGGCAATATTGTCGTACAATGTAATGATGAAAACAATGTCGAAAAGCTCAATACACATCTGTGGACATACCAAGAAAACAGCTTCCTCCCACATGGCAGCAAAAAAGACACCCATGCCGACAAACAGCCAATTTGGCTAACTGATCAGGCTGAAAACCCGAATAATGCTGATATTTTAATCCTTACACACGGCGCAGAAAACGAGTCTATAGAAGATTATAAACTTTGCTGTGAAATGTTTGATGGCAATGATCCAACAGCCATTCAAAATGCACGAGAAAAATGGAAACTTTACAAAGACCAAGACTTTGAAATCACATACTGGCAACAAGGTCAAAATGGCTGGGAGAAAAAATCAGGCTAAATAACCCAATCAGAAATGCATTACTCAACAGCACCTTGCGCTTCTACAGCCTGCTCCTTTAAAGCATCCATAATTTGATCCGCCGCGCTTGCATCTACCTCAACAACAGGCGCAGGAGGCGCAAGCAAAGCAAGCTCAGCATCAATATCCGCCTGTGAAGGCAACGGCTTAGATGCACTTCCCAAAGTCCGTAACCATGCAATCATCGCCGCACGGTCTTCAGGTTTTTTAATCCCATTATAGTTCATCTTTGTACCTGGCATATATTTCTTTGGCTTCCAGAGGAATTGGTTCATTTCCACATATCCCCATTTACCACCAAATTCAGACATAGCTGTTGAATATCCAAACCCGGCTTTTCCACCAATATTCTCACCCATCGCTTTCCAAAGATTCGGCCCAACCTTATTCGGCCCGCCATTATCAAATGAATGACACGCTGCACAAGCCTTGGATAATTTTTCACCGCGCGCAACATCTGCCGTCGCAATCAAATGCAAAATCGGCTCTGCCTTTTTCTCAACCTTAGGCCCACCGGTATCAACCGCGCCACCATCAATCGCAACAGCATCTTTTTTTAATTTCTCCGGGTGAACAAGCTTATCGGCAACAAATCCCGACAACATCGCCGTTAATCCGGCGACAAGGATAGCAGCGAAAAGCTTATTAAATTCAAAACTGGACATGGTGATCTAACCTATGAGTTCTTATTATTTTAATTAATATATCAATATGTAAGCATTTGTCGACATTCAATACACGCGTCATTATACTCATTCAATAAAAAGATAATCTAAAATACAATAAAGTTAACTATAATGAGCCTTTCACCAAAAAAAATTGCTTTCCAAGGCACTTACGGCGCCTATTCAGACCTCGCTTGCAGGACAGTTTATCCAAATTTAGAAACAATTCCTTGTAACTCATTCAATGATGCATTCCAAAGCGTGCAGGATGAAAAAGCAGATCTAGCAATGATCCCTGTCGATAACACAATCGCGGGGCGCGTAGCTGATGTACATACATTAATGCCCGAAGGCGAGCTTTTCATTATCGGTGAACATTTCCAACCTGTTCGCCATGCTTTATTGGGCGTGAAAGGATCAAATAAAGAATCACTAGAACACGTGCACAGCCATGTTCACGCCCTGCCTCAATGCAAAAAGTTCATTGAAGGATTAAACATGCAAGCTCACATTCACGCCGACACCGCCGGTGCAGCCGAAAAAGTGGCAAAAAAAGGCGATATGACCCATGGCGCAATCGCATCAACATTAGCTGCCGAAATATATGGATTAGATATCCTGCAAGAAGATGTTCAAGATTCCAAACACAACACAACACGTTTCCTCGTCCTATCTCCCGAACCCGAAATCCCTGAAGAAGACGATGATATTAACATTATAACCAGCCTTATATTTGAAGTCAGGAATATCCCTGCCGCTTTATATAAAAGTCTAGGTGGCTTTGCGACCAACGGCTTTAATATTGTAAAATTAGAATCTTACATCGATGAGAACTTCAACGCAGCGCAATTTTATGTCGACATAGAAGGCCACCCCGAAAGCACTGCTTTTAATCGCGCCTTGGAAGAGCTTGGGTTTTACGCAAAAGACGTCAAATTCTTAGGCTCATATGCCGCGCACCCATCACGCAAAGTCTACACCAATAATATTGGTGAAATTGACTAAAACCAAAACTCATAGATTATTAACAAAACCCATGTTAATCTTTTGAAAGAACTTAATAATTCAAGGATAAAAAATGCCTACACACGCCGATCTTTCTATTCGCCTCCTCAATGATGCTGCTGACTTTTTTGTCGCACTTGGCGAAAATAACGACCCGCTGAAGGCTCAAATGGAAGAAAACGCAACAGTTTTCAGCCAAATGGCAAGCCTTTTGGAACAAGACCCACGCGGTGAACTGAACGGCACTGCATATTCAGAACTAGCCGGAAAGCTCTTACAAGATGCCGCAGGTTTTTTCCGCTCACTCGCTGAACAAAATGAGCCGCTCAAAGAACAGATGGAAGAAAATGCGAATGTCTATGATCAAATAGGTGGGTTGGTCATGCAAGACCCCCTTGGCATACTTGATTAACGCATATTAAAAAGTGCCAATAAATGGCACAACCACTAAACCCAAGCACGCAAGACTACTAAGCCCTAACAACGCAAGAACTTTAGCGCGTCGCGATTGTCGTTTATGTTTTTGAAAAACCTTAAAAGTCGCATCGATAAGCCGATTATATTTTGGGTCAAAATATTTTCTTTTCACTTCAACTTTTTTATAATGCGATGAATTAAATAATGACTGCGCCTCATGTAAAGCATCATTGACATCCGTTGTCACAGATTTCATTTCCCAATCAGAATGACCATTCTCAATATCTTCCGGATAAAGATAAACATAAATGGAATACTCGGTTTCGGATATGATTCGCGATGCAAGAACATCTTGGTTCATGTGTGTGTATCCCCCCGGATCATGTTGATTATATTTTATGAAAGCAGTCTAAAATCAGTAAGATATTTATAGCACTTCAAAGGTTAATAGAATCTTAAGAAATCAAAAATAAATTCTTAAGACATAGGGATTCCTTGTATTTTTAATCAAATACAAGTACTCTTTGAACATAGAAAATTTCTAACCATTGGCTTTCGCCAAACCATTCTTTAAAAACCGTAATCATTAAAAATAGAGTTACTATGGCACGTACACGCACAATTAAACGCGCACCCAGAAAATCCAATCGCTCAAAAAACAAAAACTACAAAATTCCTTTTGTTCCTGATGCACTACAAGCCTTTATCGCTAGACGATTCGTTGATATATTCGCCTTTACCTTAGGGGTTTGCGGCCTATTCACAATTTTATCTCTCGCGACTTACACAAACACAGACCCTTCATGGAATACCGCAACAGATTCACTAGAAGCACAAAATCCGACAATCGCAAACTTGATGGGGCATAACGGCGCCGTATTTAGTGACCTTTTTGTTCAAACATTAGGCGCCGCTAGCTTCATATTCGGATTAGTATTGTGCATTTGGGCTGTACGTATTTTTACAAGACAATCTATCTCACTCTTCCCAATGCGCATCATCACACTTGTATGCGGTGTTATGCTAGCATCAATTTCTTTTGGTCAAATCCCCCTAACGGGATGGAATCCTCAAAGCTTTATGGGAGGGAGTTTTGGCTCACTTACAATTCAAAAAATTGGCACCTCTGGGCAAAATATATCACCACTATTTGGCTATAAAACTATCGCAATCTTGTCCGCACTCTTAGCAATGCCAATATTATTGTTTGCTACAGCTGCTAAAAAATCCGAACTACAAGCAATCGCCACAAGCCTAGCTTTTGTAACAATATCTATACTCTCAACAATTATGAACAGCTTCATCGCAGTTAAAAATTGGATTGGTTATTACAATAATGACAATTACGCACCAAAACCAAAAACAAACTTATTTAAAAACTTGGAAAGCTTAAAAATCAAAAAAAGCGTACAGGCAAATAAAACAAAACAAGAACCACAAATCTCAAACCTGCCTGAACCCACAAATAATTTGGCAAGCACATCTGCGCCTATTCAATCAACACAAAGTCCTACTCCTGCAGCGCCTATAGAGATTATAAAACCAACCCAAGGAACAAACACGTCGAAGCCAATCAGCGACAAACAACAAAAATTTGCACTCGCTGAAGGTGAAGAATGGGAATCCCCACCAATTAATCTTTTAGAAGAAGTCCCTGATAACTCAAATATTCCGCATCTAAATGAAAGCGCACTTCGCAAAAACGCAGAACTTCTTCAAAATGTTTTAGCCGACTTTAATGTAGAAGGTGACATCACATCCATTCACCCTGGCCCCGTTGTCACACTTTACGAACTTGAACCAGCCCCTGGTACAAAATCATCAAAAGTTATCTCCCTCGCGGACGATATCGCACGCTCAATGTCTGCAATATCTGTACGTGTCGCGGTCGTGCCAGGTCGCAACGTAATTGGGATAGAATTACCAAACAAAAACCGTCAAATCGTCTACATGCAGGAATTAATTGCATCACAGATGTTTGAAAAAACCAAAGCTCACCTTCCACTTATTCTTGGAAAAGATATTGGCGGTCAACCCATCCTTGCTGATCTCGCAAAAATGCCGCACCTTCTTGTCGCAGGAACAACAGGATCTGGTAAATCCGTTGCCGTCAATACAATGATCCTATCTATTCTATATGGCCTCTCTCCCGAAAAATGCCGCTTTATCATGATAGATCCCAAAATGCTTGAACTCTCTGTTTATGATGGAATACCACACTTACTATCACCTGTTGTCACAGAACCTGGAAAAGCCGTTGTCGCCCTAAAATGGACA
>JBGCEF010000032.1:0-41287 GCA_045106175.1 Bdellovibrionales bacterium | reverse complement strand
GAAGCGGGTGAAAATGACAACCTGATTGTGCAAAAGTTGCAGAGCAATCCAACAGCCCTTGGTGTGTTTGGCTTTAGTTTCTTGGATCAAAGTAAAGATATTGTCCAAGGCAGCATGATTTCTGGCGTTGAACCAACATTTGATAATATCGCAAGCGGAGATTATGGTATCTCACGTTCGCTCTTTGTGTATGTCAAAAATGCACATGTTGGTAAAACTGCTGGCTTGCAGGAATTTGTTGCTGAATTAATTTGGGATGAAGCCGCAGCTGACCAAGGTTATTTATCTGAGAAGGGCCTCATTCCTCTTACAGAAGATGAACTTATTACGATGCAAGGGCGCGCAAATGCCTTGATCGAAAGTGCTAGTAATTAATAAATAATCATATGTGGAAAGTTTCATTTTAATGGAGTCGTTTCTTTACATGAAGCAGCGACTTCTTTTAAGTGAAATATAATATTCAAACATAACAGGCAGATTATGGCGCGATTCGAAGAATGGATAAAAGCAGGCTTGCTTGCATGCGCCATGATCTCTGTATTGATAACGGCTTTAATTGTTTTATCCGTTTTTTCCGAAACAATGCGTTTCTTTTCAAGTGTTCCTGTTATGGATTTCTTCTTTGGGACGGAATGGAGTCCGCAGACCGCTATGCGGGCTGATCAGGCCGGTAGTTCGGGCGCATTTGGCGCAATTCCTGTGTTTTTGGGAACATTTTTAGTGACGTTAATCGCAATGATTGTTGCTGCCCCACTTGGTTTATTTGCTGCCATTTATCTATCAATCTATGCCAATGCCAAGTTCAAAACGTGGGCAAAGCCTATTCTTGAAATTCTGGCGGGCGTACCAACGGTTGTTTATGGCTATTTTGCAGTTATCACGGTCGCGCCAATCATGCGTGCAATGGGAGAGACAGTTGGTTTATCCATCGCCTCAGAAAGCGCCCTTACCGCCGGAATAGTGATGGGTATTATGATCACACCTTATGTGATGTCATTGTCCGAAGATGTTATCAGCTCTGTTCCTAAGTCATTGAGCTTTGGCTCTTTGGCGATTGGTGCTACACAATCGGAAACCGTTAGAAAGGTTTTATTACCAGCGGCACTTCCGGGTATTGTCAGTGCGCTTCTTTTGGGGGTTTCTCGTGGTGTTGGAGAAACGATGGTGGTCGTTATGGCAGCCGGATTGGCTGCAAATTTAACGGTGAATCCGTTGGAGCCTGTTACAACGGCAACGGTGCAAATTGTTACGCTGCTTGTTGGTGATCATGAATTTGATAGTACAAAAACACTCGCGGCTTTCGCACTCGGTTTTTCGCTCTTCTTTATGACATTGCTGTTGAATATTGCAGCCCTGATTATCGTGAAAAAATACAGGGAGTGTTATGATTAAGCCATTTGAAAGACGTACTCGCATTGCAGTAGAGCGCGTCAAAAGACGCAAAAGTCCTTTTGTCTATAAAGCATATAGCCAAAAGCCAAAGCATAGGTTGTTGAGAAAGCGCAAGACACAGGAAAATATTTTTAAACAAACTGGTATGGTCGCAATTTTAATTGCTTCATTCTTTTTGGTTAGCCTGCTTTGGAATATCATCTCAAGCGGTAAATCAGCATTCATGGAAGCGCAGATACTTTTGCCCGTGGAATTTCAAAGTGAGCTTGTCGAAAAAGGGAAATACAGAACGATCGTCCAAAATGGATTGTTGGAACTCTTCCCTGAAGTTTCCGAACGTAATGAAAAAAGAACGCTCTTTTCAATGGTCAGCCGTAACACGCGTCATAATTTAAAAAACCTTGTAAAAGAAAACCCCGATCTTATCGGAGTCAAAAAAGATATCTGGGTTCCTGCATCTAGCGCCGTAAGCATTTTCTACAAACAGCATCTTTATGAACAGGCCGAACGTGGTGGGAAAATTGACCCAGTAGAAGCAGCATGGATTACTGAGCTTGCTCGTGAGAAGCGCATGCAATTAAAATTTAACGTTCCGTTTTTTACAAAAGGAGACTCGCGAGAGGCAGAACAAGCAGGGGTGTTAGCCAGCACAATCGGCTCATTCTTTACAATCCTTATCTGTATTCTGATGGCTTTTCCATTGGGCGTTGCCACGGCAATATATCTAGAGGAGTTTGCAAAAAAGAGTTGGTTCACGGATTTTATCGAGATCAATATCAATAACCTCGCGGCTGTCCCTTCTATTATTTTTGGTCTTTTGGGATTGTCCATTTACCTTAACCTCTTTGGACTTCCTAGATCATCTGCACTGGTCGGCGGTATGGTATTGGCGCTTTTGATTTTACCCGTGATCGTTATTGCTACACGAAATGCCCTGCAGGCTGTTCCGCCCTCGATCCGCGATGCGGCAGCAGCGCTCGGCGCTACACCCACGCAGGTTGTTTTCCACCACACACTTATTTACGCGCTCCCTGGCGTTATGACAGGCGTTATTCTTAGTATTGCGCGTGCCTTCGGTGAAACTGCACCATTATTGATGATAGGTATGGTTGCGTTTATAGCGGACGTGCCTAAGACCATGTTAGATCCCTCAACAACACTGCCTGTGCAGGTTTATCTGTGGTCCAATAATCCTGAGCTTGGTTTTATCGAAAAAACTGCCGCTGCGATTATGGTACTGTTATTTTTTATGATCCTGATTAACCTGTTGGCAATTTACATTCGCAAACGCTTTGAAATTAAATGGTAACAATACAATGAATGCAGAAATGACAAACAATAGCCCAGACAATAATATTCGCATGAAAACACAAAATTTAAGCGTGTTTTATAATGATCAACAGGCTTTGTATGATGTAAATCTTGATATTCAGGCCAATAAGGTAACAGCATTAATTGGGCCATCGGGATGTGGAAAATCAACGTTCATTCGCTGTTTAAACCGCATGAATGATTACGTTGATGGCTGTCGAATTGCAGGAAAGGTGAAGCTCGATGGGTTTAATATCTATAAAGATAATGTCGATACTATTTTGCTGCGTCAAAAGGTAGGTATGGTGTTTCAAAAACCAAATCCATTTCCAAAATCTATATACGAAAATGTGGCATACGGTCCTAAAATTCACCGTTTAACAGAGAATAAAGATGAACTTGATGCGTTAGTTGAAACAACATTAAAGCGCGTTGGTTTATGGGATGAAGTCTCGGACAGGTTATCGTCTCCGGGAACGGCTTTATCAGGCGGGCAGCAACAACGTCTTTGTATTGCCCGTACCATCGCCACTAAGCCTGAGGTTGTTTTAATGGATGAACCATGCTCCGCTCTTGATCCGATTGCAACGGCACGTATTGAAGAGCTTATTGCTGAGCTAAAACAAAAATTTACAATCGTTATTGTTACGCACTCCATGCAACAAGCCGAACGTGTATCGAGTAATACGGCGTTCTTCCATATGGGGCGTATCATTGAAGCAGATAAAACAGAAAATATTTTCAACGTTCCTGAGCACCAAAGAACTAAAGACTACATTGCTGGGAAATTTGGTTAGATTTTTAATGCGGAAAAGTTAGTCGCAGTCTTTAAGCACAGCCATTGCAGAGTTTACTTTCTTCGTTGTGCGCGGCTGGCATAATTGCAATTTAAAATTATTGCTTAATCGCACATTGCTCTTTCACAACCAATTAATCACGGAAAATAGCTGTTTTCTTGAAAGCAATTGCTTGATTTTATGGGCTTATATCATTTATCAAATGCCAGTCTTTAAGGCATATTTTTCTTGCGTCTCGTTCGTCTAGAGGTTTAGGACACCGACCGTTCACGGCGGCAGCACGGGTTCTATTGCGTACAGCTAGGCGAATAAGTTTAAAACGCTTCCTGTGCTTTGTGCTCCGATTGATAGGGCTGTTTGCGATAATGTTTGGCGTGTTTGAAGAGCTAGAAGATTTGCGCCTTCCTGGTTTTGATCAGCAAGAGTGAGATCGTCAGCTCCGCTTAAAAGGGTGTTAATAAGTTCACGTGTTAAGATCTCTCTTGTTTCAACAATGTTAAGGTCCGATGCAATCGTTGATCCAAACGCGCGCAATATTTCACGTGCTTCTCTGACTTGGGTAATCTTGTTTTCTACACTTTCAATAGAATTAAAATCACCGGATAGTAAGCCGAGGCCTTTTGAGGTGCCGTCCAAGCCTTCGATCAATAATCGACTTGAACCGCTTTCATTGAATATAACGTCTAAATCTTCGCCTCTTAAAAGGTGAATGCCGCGATAATTTGCATCTTCTACTAATTGATCCAGTTGGCTCAAGATGGCTTCATAGCCCTCTTGAATAGATGTGGGTGCTAGTGATGAAAGCTCTATTGGTCCTTCTCTTAATGTTACATTTCGGAAAAACGAATTGCCCGTTGGAACAACATCGTCATCATTGATGAAGGTAATGTAATCAAAGTTTCCTGTGAAAAATGTCCCGACTGGAATTGAATAGCTCTCAAAAGCGCCACCACCGGTATATTGATATGTTGGAATAGGCGCTGAATAGGCTAGCCCGCCTAATTGAGTGCCGTGTAAGAAGAAACGATCATCGTCGTTGTTAAACGTGTTATCATTATCAAAACCGATGGATGCAATTTCAGGGATATTCGTGCTGGCATATTCAAATTCTAGCACGGTATCAGGCGTAATAGTGTAATCAATAAAGACACGTTTCCATAGATTTCCGGAGAGTTCAAAATCTTGATTGGCATTTGTCACTACTACTGGGCCGCCACTATCTTGAGCGCCTGCGTAACTTATAAAATCAGCCGCATTTGGCTGAATTGGTGTTACGTTTGTTGGTGCACCTACTCCGAACGTAATTTCGCCAGATTGAAATTGTTTTAACACATCCAAAAGATAGGCATCCGCTAAATCCAAAAGCTCTAAAGACGCTTGTATACCGATATCAGTTTCTTCGAGGGCGCGTAGGCTCTGGCCAATGCCATCGAGGCGACGGTTTAAATCGTTTGCGCGGAATTGTAGGGATTGTGCAGTAAAGAAATTATCCGGATCATCTAAAGCGGAGTTTACATCTAAACCAGTTGCCAGTCGTAATGTCGTATCATCAACCAGCCTTTGTGTTTTTTGAAGCGCTATTAAGTTGTTACGTATAGCGTTATTTAAAGGAAGGAAATCAGTCATGATTTACACCTCCTTTTCCAAAAAGATAGCAGGAAGAAATTGCCTGAAATAAGCATGCAAAAAGGCTTACCCAGTCGGCAGTTTTTGCCGGAGTTGCCATAATGATCCAACGATGTCATCTCACGTCTTCCTGTCGTGTGCATGTTCATCCTTATATATCAGGCATTTAAGCCTAATTTCTGAGCATAGTATCCTTCTTGCCCTGTTATAAAACAGAGCAAAAGCCGTGCCGAAAATAAAATGAAAGAGATGTTTTAGAGTTGTTAACCGGTCACTAAATTTAAGCATAGAGTTTGCATTTATGGAGAGACAGTTTTAAAGGGATGCCCGCTAGGAAGACGAGCAGTAATGCCATATTTATGTGCGAGATAACCTTCGACTTGTTCACGTTCATCGATGCCTGCAAGGCCGCTTGTCTTTGTATCGCTATACATTATTACTTCGCGCACAATCATGTTTGACCTGAAGTCTGGTGTTGTATCCACTGGTGTGTTGCCAGTGGATAGGCCTCCTAAGATCTCATGGTTTGTGGGGAGTGTTGTATATTCCGCATATAAAAGCGCGTCTGCAGGAAAGGGGCCTGGTGCACCTACGTTTTCGCCGGGGCCAACAAATCCGGTTGCCCCATCAATCGAAAATTGTCCTTCACGGTTTGTTGCACCGTCAAAGCTCATTTTATAGTCATTATTAATTACTCTTAGGAATGTGTAATCTCTGCCGGCACTATCAAGTAAGGCATTTACATTTCCTGATACGTTTTGCGTAACGCCTTCTAAAACGAATATGATAGTACGGCCGCTTGCGCCGCCGCCTGCGATTTGCATGAAATCTCCAGCACTTGAGCTGTTTGTTGTGCCGACAAATTGTGCTCCTGGGTTTGCAAATTGTGGTCTTGATCCAGTGCTTGAAGTTGCGTTACCTCCGCCTGCTTTATTCACCCATGTTGTAATTTCACCAGCGGTAATTCCGCTTTCTGAAGCGCCTTCTGGTGCGCCATCTCCGTCTAGGTCTGTTCCATCAAGCCATAATGTTAGGTTCGATAAATCAAGCGGGGAAAATGTTCTGAAAGATAAATCTGTTGTTGCTGTAATGCCTGCGAAGTCATTTCCATTGATATCTTCAAATGCTGTGCTTGGGATAAGGATATATACTTGTGTTGCTGCAGGTAAATCATTTGTCGGATTGATCGTAATTGTTGCTGTTCCACCGCCGGTAACATTTGCGCTGCCAACGGCAATAGTCTCTAAAACTGCATTATCAGCAGTTCGGTGGATGGTAATATTGCCGCTTCCGATGATTGCATTATCATCAAATGAAAGCACAATATTGGCCGTTCGTGCTACGCTTGTGGCACTATTTGCGGGCGTTGTTGCTGTTAATGCTGGTGGGGTAATGTCATTGGATGTTGTAAAGTTTAGCTGCGTTGTCGCAATGCCGGCAAAGGCATTACCCGCTGTGTCACGTAGGACGTCAGAGCCAATGACTAGATCATAATCAGTAGCGAGATCCAGAACACCCGTTGGGTTAATTGTGACAGTGCTTCCGGTAATAGAGACTTGCGCATCTCCTATTGGGATTAGCGTTGAACTTGACCCATCAGTGGTGTCGGTTAGCGTAATGTTTCCGATATTTGCCACCATGTTTTCGTCAAAATTAAGAATAATATCACTGCCAGAATTAAAGGCTGGCTCGTTATCAACTGGGGTTGAGCTTGTTAAGCTTGGCGCTGTTGTGTCGTTGATGGGGACAACAGTATCGGTGTAAGCAGTAACGGCGTTAAGCGTGTTTGAAGTGCCAATGATTGTACCACCATTAAGGTTGAGGTTTTGAATAGTGATAGCTGTTGCGCCGACGTCACTTGCAATAAATGTATGGCGGAAGACAAGTTGTGTTGGAGAGCTTGCTATAGCGTCATAGGTAAAAGTGCGGGCGTTTGTATCAACAAGCCCATTGATAAACGGCGAACCACTAACCGTTACGGCTTGTGTGAATGTAAGGCGTAGATCAGCATTATTTCCTATGAATTGTGGCCCTGTTATGAGTGTGGGAAGTAGGTTAATGAAGGGTGCTGCCCTCGTATCTACAGGGGGATCTGGGTTAATGAAATCGAGATTTGTAAAGGCCGCTTCTTGGCGTGTTTCAAGAGCAGGATTAACGAGGAGGGATGTTGCGCCACTCGCAATAGATAGGCTTACGATGTCGGCTTGGTTAGCGTTTAGAGCTGCAACACCGACATCGGGCACAACTTCGATTTGTCCGGCGCGCACCTGAATGGTTGTGGTTGTTCCATCATCAGTCACATCAATATCTGTTCCTAGAAGGTTAACTGTCCCGCCAGGAACATTGATTGTGTTTATACCGCCACTACCCGAGATAAATTGAACAAACCCTCCATTGGTTGTCGTGACCGTTAATGTGGTGTTATTGAATTCTAAAATGACATCGCCACCTCCAGATGCGGAGATATTCGCTATTGCGCCGTTGCTGAAATTAATAATGCCAAAATCGCCATTGGGCACTGTGATGGTTGTATCAAATGGTAAATTTACGCCAGCGCCTGTTGCTGCGGTGCCGACGATAAAGGGGAGCCCTATACTTGATGCGTTAAATTGAGCGGTGATAAGTGTTTCTGCTTCATTCGCTTTAACGCGTTCTTCGACGCGAATACGGTTTTCGCGGCGAACTTTGTTAAATATGTTGCTGCGCATACTGTCATTGCCGGCTGCGGTTTTAATACTTGCCAGAGCTAAGTTTGGATTATCTGTATCGTAAAGTGGTATGCGATATTGTACGCCAACCTCAAAGCCGTCGCGACCGCCATTTTCTTCGATAAGTGCCCCTTTAAGCACAAAATTATCGCGTATATTATATTCTGCACTTAGTTCAAGTCCGCGAATATCATCATCTGTCTCACGGAAATATTGATATCCTTTTCCAAAGACGCTCATGTCAGGCAGGAAGGGGGGCGTGTATCCAAGTTCTAAATCATACCCTTCTAAGGCGCGTTCTTCATATTGCACACCTTGGCTATCAGTTCTGCTATCCCTGAAATCAGTAAGAGGATAATAATAATTTGCAGCCAGATTGAGGTTTTTTGCTTTAGCATCGATGCCAACACTCATGCGGGAATGATTATATGGCCATTGATGATCAAAGAAAATGTTCCCGCCAAGTAAATATTTTTCATCAACAGTCAGATAACGATAGGCCGCACCGATGTTAAGTGTGTGACGGTTTTCATCATCGTCTATATCGACGCTTTGCTCATTGATGATACCGCCGCCCTGTAAAAATATATTGTGACGTAAATCAGGAGACTGGTAGATAGGCTGCGTTATTAATGCGCTGAAATATGAGTCTTCAAAATTGTTGAGGTTATAGTCTAATTCCATGTTGCGCAGTGCATATAAGTCACTTCGTCGTGCGGCGCTTAGCCCCGCATCAATAAGGTTTTGTGCACCAGAGACGATAAAGCGGTCTATTGTTTTTCGCACAATTTCATCATCCATTTCGCGTGCACCGGATGCGTTGGATATGAGATCATCAAGTAATTCCCTAATTGCATGACGCGCATTTGTGTCGATATTATTTTGTACATGGTGAATGAATGTTTCGCCTGCGCCTGCGTCTTGCGATAATATTTTTGCTTGCCCTATCTCGCGTTCTAAAAAACCTGAAAGGTATGTGTTTCCAGCAACCTCGAATAGTTCGCGTCCAACGGCTATAAGCTCTGCGCGTGCGGCCTCACTACCTTCTCCTTCATTGACGCCATTTCCAATCTGACGCAGCATATTAATGAAGCGGTTGCGTGCAGCATTATACATTTCTTTGGTTGCTTTAATTTCTGGTGTGTCGTGTTTTGAAGGGGTGATCGTGAAGTTTTGATTATAGGAGATTATTTTCTTTTCATGGGGTGTTTCTTCGGTTGTCTCTGATTGTGCAAGATGCGTATCAAAGCCATTGGCGTTGGTTTTAGTTGTTTTGAGGGGGGCTAGTGGTTGCAACATAAACAATGAAGTATTTGTTGTTTTAAATTGGAAATTTATATTTTTTGGTGGTGGTGTGGGTTTTGATGTTTGCTGTTCATGCTGTAATGGCCATCTCTTTCGGATAGACGATAAACATTGAGCATTTTTGTTGTTAACGGCGTCGCATAGATCGTTTGCTTGCTGCACTGTTAAATCTGTAATTTCTAGTTGATGCTGCGTAAATCCAGAGTGGCTATTTGTTGCATTTAACCATAGCTGATTACGATTTATGTCGTTTCGAAGATTTTGAGGAAGAGATTCGTAAAATGATTGTGTTGCTTTTTGTGTGTTAAAGATACCAATTCGAATAGATGAATTTGGCGTCATTGCATAAGCAGTCGCTCCGACCAAAATGGTAGAGCAGAGTGTTAAGAGCATTGTTTTTATTTTATCAAAAGCCAAGAACGGGCTTCTTTCATATAAAATGGCGAATTACCTTATTTATATTGTAACTGAAACAAGGCAAAATGTGAATCCTATCAATGCTTTAAGCTGGTATGTATTTTTTGAGATAATGTAGCAATCAGATTGCTGGATTATTTGAATGGGATAGTCTTTTTAGCATTTGTGCCATAAACCAAAGATGCCTCTATGAAGGAGGCCTTCAAGGTCGGCATTCATCGAGCATCCGAGCGAGAGCGTTTGCTCTTAATCCACCTTCGGCATTAGCGGCGATTTCAAGGTATGACCTTGCTTTTTCTGTTGCGCCTCTTTCGAAGAAATAGCGTCCAATTTCTTCATTTGTTTGTCGACTGTCTGGAAATTCTTCTTTAATGACTTTTTCCAATTCCTTTAAGTCTTCATCGGGTGCCCACTGTGCGGCCCTGTATACTTCTACTTGCCTTCTTATGCTAACTTCGCGTTCATCTGCGTATCTTTCTAGATTTATTGCAAAATCGTAAGCCTGTTCAAATTTATCTGTTTTGATCAGGCAATCAATTAAGCGATGAAGTGTAAGGCGAAAATTTGGTTGTTCAGTATGCGCGTAAAATAAAAATGGGGTGGCTTTTTTGTAATTACCAAGTTCGAAGTGTGCCAAGCCGAATTCTTCACAGTTGCGTCTGTTTTCTGGGTCTATTTCATAGGCTTTTTGTGCCCATTCTAGTGCCTCTTCAGGAGATTCAAGTTTGCGTCTAAGCGTTTCTGCGGCGCGTCTTTCGCAATATCCCCCGGGTTCGTCAGTAACAGAATTCTCAGCGTTTGCGCCAGCAATGAAGCTATCTTTTGCGTCGAAGAATGCGTCATTTGCAAAGAGTGCTTCGGCTAGGACTCTGTAATTTTTGGCATTTGGGCTAATGCTGGTGGCATTTTCCGCTATTTGAATTGCGCGTGTTAAGGCGATTTTATCGTCTGTTATTTTGGTTAATGCGCTTGCTAGTTTTCGTTTTCTTGCTTGATCAGACGGGCTCAGCTCTGCTGCTTTTTCTAAAAAAGGTATGCATTCTTTTTTCATGCCTAATTTACTGAGTAGAAGGCTGAATTGCCAATTCATTTCCGGATAGTCTTCAAATTCAGTCGATATTGTATCTTTTAGACGCTCACATTTTTTGATGACAGCGGCTTTCGCTTCTTTAAATTCATCTTTTGTATATGTATCTTTGCGTTCAAAAATTGCGGTTTCTATTGATGCTAATTCTTCGATTGTTTGTAGCGGGGATTCTGGCCAGAAATTCATGGCTGCTTCTGTGTCGCGTGCAGCGTCAAAGTCAGCGATTAAAGGTGATAAAGACATACATAACTCAATTTTATTTTTTTGAGTTATGTTATGTTATTAATATTATGTCTATACAAATTTATAGCTATATCGTTAAAGCTAGATGTTTAAAAGTTGTTTGATAGATGAGAGTAATTGATCAAGATCGAGGGGTTTTGGGATTGTGAGTGTTGCTAGCGTTTCTACAGACTCTAATGTTTGTGTTGGGTTCACTGTAACGCCGCCGCCTGATATGATGATTGTTGGAATATTGATGTTATTCTTTTTGAGGTAAAACAGCACATCAAAGCCGTCGCTTTCCGGCATTAGCAGATCGCTTAGGATTAGGTCAAAGTTTACGTTGTCTTGGAGGGCTTGAATGGCTTTTTTTCCATCAGATTTGTGCGTGATTTCAAAACTATGACGGCCTAGAAAGTATGTCAGCATTTTTGATATTTCATCATCATCTTCAATCAATAAGATTTTGTGCATTTGATACCTTTGTCATTTTTGAGTGCATTTTATGTTGAGGTAGGAGATTAAAAAAACCCGGATTGCTGATGCTAATGATGATTTTTCTGCTTTTACGTTGAAGACCCAATCGCATAAGTCATGAATTGTGCATTCATGTTCTGCGGCGACTTCGTGAAGAATTGACCAGATTTGTGGTTCTAGTGTAACACTCGTGCGTTTTCCATTGATGATGATGTTGCGGCGTTTTAATTCGTTTGATCGTACAAAAATAGTGGCTTCAGTAGTTCCAAGCATTTTTTTGATTGTTTTCATGATTAGAACATACCCTATTGTTGTGTTTTATTCTACGATTATGAATACCATAATACTCTTTATGTTAGAGGGTTTTAAAATTATTTTGTATGTTTTCAATATGCAAAAGAATGCTTTTACGCAACATGTCGGTGCAAGCTTTTCGATCTGTTGGGTATGATGTTTATGAAGCGCATAATGCAGATGTTGCGTTAGATATTTTGAAACAAGAAAAGCCTTTCGATCTTTTGTTTACTGATATTATTATGCCGGGGACCATGAATGGAGTAGGGCTTGCGAAAAAAGCTCTTTTACTTAATAGTTGTATGAAAATATTATTTGCGACTGGTTATGCGGATCGGGCAAGATCTGATATGGATGCATGTTTAATCGATGAAGAGTATGAAGTGTTTTTAAAGCCATATGATATCGATATAATATTAGATTGGGTTGCTAGTGAGCTGAGTTTGCCGTGATGTTTTTTTATGATGAGGTTTGAATAAGATTATGAATGGATCGCAGGATGGAAAATATATTCTAGTTGTTGATGATGACCCGACAATGCAGCTTGTTCTTCAGGGGATGATTGAAAAGGCTGGGTTTAAACCGGTGATTGCAGAAAATGGTGAGAAGGCGATACAGTTTTTTGAAATTGGCGGCGATAATATTGGTGTTGTGCTTGTTGATCGTCATATGCCTGATATGGATGGTTTTGAAGTGATTAAGGCCTTGAATGACAGTGATCAGCATTTCGGCATTCCTGTTATTATGCAATCTGGTTCCAAAACGCCGCAAGATATTCGGGATGCGATCGATCATGGTGTCTTTTATTATTTAACCAAACCATTTGCCTTGGAGGCATTACAATATGCGTTAGAGTTTTCTATTGAAAAGGCCAAAATGCGAGATGCTGTTCGAGAACGTGTTGATCATGGTTTTACGCCCGCTAATATGATGTTGAGTTCTTCGTTTGAGTTGAGAACGATGGACGAGGCGCGAAGTTTAGCCGTTTTATTATAATGTCTTTTTCCTAATCCCCATCGCACGCTTGCTGGGCTAGCATCGCTTTTAATGAATGCGGTTGAGCATGGTAATTTGGGGCTTGGATATGATGACAAAACCGAAGCAATTAATGCGGGTCGTTATAATGACGTTGTTGAGGGGCTTCAGGAGAAGAGTGATGCATCAGCTCAGACGGTAGAAGTTCAATTTATTCATAAAGATGGTCGTTATTCCGTTCGCATTACCGATCAGGGAGATGGTTTTGATTGGCGATCATGGGTTGCGTTTGATAGTGAACGCAATTCGTTTGTTCATGGATATGGTGTTTTAAAGGCTGTTAAATGCTTTGATGAGGTTAAGTATAACACCGCTGGAAATCAAGTGATGGCTAGTATTTTTGAAACATGACAGATATTTAATTTTGTATTTTGCTTTTTATTCCTAAGTTATTGTTTAATATGCATCAAAAATAAATTCTGTAAAGGAAGAGCCATGGCCCCACTTGATCAACCTTATGATTCATCTGATGATAATTATAAAGATATTCGGGTTACTAAAACGGTTAAGTTGGATCAGGAAGATCCAGAGGTTTTAAGACAGCAAGTCCTTGATTATTTTCACAGAAGTTTTTCTTTATATGAGAGCATTTTCGAATGTTTGAATGGTGATGATGCTTTTACGGAGCGTGCTAACCCGCTGCGTCATCCGCTGATTTTCTATTACGGGCACACTTCCGTGTTCTTTATTAACAAACTGAACGTTTCAAAGATGATTGATGAGCGTGTTGATTCGACGATTGAATCTATGCTTGCGATTGGGGTTGATGAGATGTCATGGGATGACCTTAATGAGGCGCATTATGCTTGGCCTAGCGTTGCCGATGTGAAAGCACATCGCGATAAAACCCGTGAAGTTGTTGACCGTTTTATACGCACTTGTGAGGTCAAGGTTCCAGTGACTTGGGATGATCCTTTGTGGATCGTGATGATGGGGATTGAACATGAGCGTATTCATTTGGAGACATCATCTGTCCTTATTCGTGAATTACCACTGGATCGGGTAAAACCGCATCCATTTTGGGGGCAGATTTGTCACGAACGCGCAAAGGCGCCTCAGAACACGATGCTTTCTGTTGAAGGAAAGACGGTCACCTTAGGAAAGGGTGATGATAACTCTTTTTATGGATGGGATAATGAATATGGGGCAGCGGATGTTGATGTTAGCTCGTTTCATGCATCGAAATATCTTGTGTCCAATGGCGAGTTTTATGAGTTTATAAAAGCGAGCGGATACCATAATCAAGATTATTGGGATGCAGAAGGTTGGGAATGGGTGTCGTATCGCAATGCTGAATATCCGGTTTTTTGGAGCAAAGATGGCGAGGATTATAAATATCGCACAATGCTATCGGTTATTGATATGCCATGGGATTGGCCCGTTGATATTAATTATTTGGAGGCTAAAGCATTTTGCGCCTGGAAGTCTGAGCAAACAGGCGAATATATTCGTATGCCGACCGAAGCAGAGTGGATGGTGCTACGTGATTTTGAAGCATCGGATCAGCCGAATTGGAGCGAAGCGCCAGGTAATATTAATTTAGAACACGAAATGTCTTCTTGTCCTGTTAATCGTCATGCGTTTGAAGGCGGTTTTTTTGATATTATTGGTAATGTTTGGCAATGGACGGAGACGCCGATTGATGGTTATGACGGCTTTAAGGTTCACGAGGCTTATGATGATTTTTCAACGCCGACTTTTGATGGTAAGCATAATATATTTAAAGGGGGGTGTTGGGCGTCTACGGGTAACTATGCGTTAAGAGATTCTCGTTATGCATTTCGTCGCCATTTCTTTCAACATTCAGGATTAAGGTACGTTAAAGCGGACCCATTGCCAGAGCCAGATGTAAATATATACGAAACGGATCGTATGGTTTCTGAGTATATTGAATTTCAATATGGAGATGAATTTTTGGGTGTGCCTAACTTTCCGGTCTCTTGCATTGAAAAGGTGCGCAGCGTTTATGAAGGAAAGTTTGAACGTGCACTTGATATAGGATGTGCGACTGGGCGTTCCGCCTTTGAATTAGCTAAAGATTTTGAGGTTGTAGATGCTGTTGATTTTTCTGTGCGTTTGATTGAGACACCAACGAATTTGCAGACACGTGGCGCGCAGCGTTATGTGATTGCAGATGAAGGTGATTTGCTTCAATACAAAGAGGTGAAGCTTCATAATTTTGATGGCTATGAGGCCGTGAAAGACCGTGTTAATTTTATGCAAGGTGATGCATGTAATTTGGCTGACAAATACACAGATTATGATCTTGTTTTTGCTGGTAATTTGATTGACCGTTTGTACGATCCTGAGAAATTCTTACGAGAGATTTCTGAGAGAATTCGTTCGGGCGGTGTGTTAGTTATTGCTTCTCCTAATACATGGCTTGAGGAGTTTACGCCGAAAGAAAAATGGTTGGGCGGTTTCAAGGCGAATACTGGTGAAAATTACACTACCCTTGAAGGGATTGCAGATACTTTGGGTGAGGGGTTTGAAATGGTTGAAGCCCCAAGCGATATCCCGTTTTTTGTTTATGAAAATGCGCGTCAATACCAGTATAAGATCTCTCAGGTAAGCTTTTGGCGCAAAAAAGGATAGTTTGATCTTGTGTTTTCGTCGACGCAGAGCCCTTCGTGTAAAGATTTAAAAGATATTGCTTATCTTTATTGTCAGGCGTTTAATGCGCCTGATAAGGGTGAGAATTGGACACATGAAAGTGCGATGCATTATTTTCAAGAAAACACAGATGATACATCTGTTTTCGGTTTGCACCATGATCAAGATAAAGCCATAAATGCGTTTATATTTGGTGGTGATAGTGGGGAAGGCAAAGAGCGTACTTTTTATTTATCGCAATTTGTTGTTAGCGAAGATTTGCGCGGTAAAGGGATTGGTCGTCAGCTTTTAAATTTCATCACTGAGTTTGTCCTGGCTTCGCATTATCGGTCCATAATTGTTCGATGTCGCGCCAATAACGATTCTATGATTTCTTTATTGTTATCGGAAGGTTATGAGATTTTTAAGCGCTATGATGATAGTTTTGGTGGTGTTATGTGTGAGCGTTTAATGTTTCGAAAGAGTGTGTAGATATGTCTAGCCAATTTTCTTTAATGAAAACCAAACGATTTTTGCCCCTTTTTATTGTGCAATTTTTGGGTGCTTTTAATGATAATCTTTTAAAAACAATTTTGGTTGTTTTGATTGCATATGGCCTTTGGGATGTGCAGGGGATGGAACCTGGGGTTTTGGTCGCTGTTGCTACGGGGCTTTTCATTCTTCCTTTTATTTTGTTTTCGCCGCTGGCGGGCATGATGTGCGATAAATTTGATAAGTCGGTGATGATTAAATGGATCAAGCTTGCTGAAGTCATTATCGCGATTATTGCCGTTGCCGCTTTGTTTAGTGAAAATCTATATTTTGCTTTTGTCGCGCTTTTATTGCTTGGGACGCAATCTGCGTTTTTTAGCCCATGTAAATTTTCTATTTTACCCGATCATCTTAAAAAACATGAATTGATTGGTGGAAATGCTTTGGTTAGCACGGGAACTTATATGGCGATTTTGTTCGGGACTATTTTTGGCGCTGCTTTGGCTCTCATGGATCATGGGAAGTTGATAGGCGGCGGTATTATATTATCCATGTCGTTGATTGGTTATTTATCAGCCCTTAAAATTCCGTCTGCCCCTTCGCAAGATTCAAATATCAAGCTTTCTTTCAATATTGTTGCAAAAGCTTTTGCTGTCGTGAAATTCGCGCTGGAACAAAAGAGCGGTGTTTTAATTTCAATTATAGGCGTTTCGTATTTTTATTTTGTAGCAGCAACGTTTCATGCACAATTTCCAAATTTTACTAAGCAAAGCTTGGGTGCGGATAACGTGGTTTTGATTTTGTTTATGGTGGCTTTTTCTGTTGGCGTTGCGGTTGGGGGCTTATTAAACCATAAATTTCTAGGTGCGCGCGCTCATGGGGGGCTTGTTCCTGTTTCGTGTGTGTTTATGGGGGTGTTTGGAATTGATATATATTTTGCGACGACGGCTTATCCAACGGGGAACGGTGATGCGTTGCATGATGTTCGTGTTTTCTTTTCAAACATTCACGGTGTTCGTTTGATGGTTGATACGTTTTTGCAGGCTGTTGCATGTGGGTTTTTTGTAATTCCCCTTCGTGCGATCGTGCAAGAGAGGTCGCAGAAAGAGGTGCGTTCACGTGTGATATCAAGCTCTAACATGATGGATGCTGTGTTTATTTTGGTGTCTTCTGTTATTTCGACGTTTATATTGTCTCAAGGTGTTTCTATCGAGGGGTTATATCTGTTTGTTTCTGTTGTGACTGTATTGTTTGGATTGTTTTTGTTTTTTGTTCCGTCACTTCGTGCTAATCATAATCATTAATTGTTATTTGATTGTGAGAGGGGTGTCCAATGGCCGGACATATTGAAAAAAGAGAAGTGCTCTACGTTCTTTTTGTGGTGTGTTTTGTTTTTGGCGTTTTTTATTTCTATAAAGGGCAATATTTCTTAAATGATTTTCATCGCGCCTCGGGTCAATCACGTACCGTTGTTGGCGTTGCGGAGCATAACCGGGCCAATAAAGAGGCGACGGTCAAATTTCGAAAAGCAGTTGAAGCATCGATTAATGAATTGTTGAGCGATGTTTTTTTGGAGATGCAAGAGTATCGTAAGCGTCGTAAGGCATTGGGTGATATTGTTCAGCCAAAGAATCTATCGGATCCAAAAACGATTGTAGATACTTACACGATTATGCGTCAAACGACCGCAGACTTACGTGCGCGCAGTGATAGGATTATTAAGATTTTTGCTAATAAAGATGCGGAGTTGAAAAACCTGATAAAAGGGCGTTCCGCGTCAGCGCAAAAAAATATTTTAAGCGCTTGGTCCAAGGTAAAAGCCGAGCAGGTTGATTTGTATGTTCGTTATTTCAGTATTGAGCAATCTATTTTGCAGCGTTATGACGAGTTAACGGCGCTTTATTTTCAAAATAGAAATGATGTTGTGTTTTATGCCGATGCTAATTCTGTCGCGTTTCGTACACAGGCCCTTAATCAACAAGCTACGGCATTGAACACATCTATTCGTCAGCTTCAAAAACAACAAGCGTCTTTGTAGTCGTTAATTTGATTTTTTTGGTGGCTGCATTAAGTTCAATGTGCTTTTGATTGCGCGACCGAATATTTTTCTCTTTAGCTTGCTGTCTTTAACGATATCGAGTGTCCGGCCTGTTTCCGCTAGCATGCCAAATAATAAGATAGATATTGTGTCTTCTGTGTGTTCAGGGAAGTAGCCTTGTTCGAATAAGTCTGGCAATAGTTCTCTCAGCTTACCGAGCAATGTTTTTTCGTGAATAGCGTAGCGTTCGCTGAATGACATAGCGGCTTGGGATTCAACCAGTGTTATTTTGCGAAAATTATGGTCGAGGCAAAGGTCTAGAAATGCTTGTATTCCTGTATGTAAGGCTTGCCATTTATCATTCTCGCCTTCCATAGCGTTGCTGACAAAATCTAGTCCTTCATACATGATTTCTTCATATACAGCTTTGAAAAGGCCGTTTTTATCGCCGAAATGGTAGTAAAGGGAACCTCGGGCCATGCCAGATTTTTGGACGATACGGCTTGTCGATGCCTCCGCATATCCATGTTCTGCAAATTCTTCGCGTGCGATTAAGAGGAAAACGCGGTGTGTTTCTTTTAAGTTTTCTTTGTTTTTCCCCGGGCGCTTGCTCATTTAGTGTTCTTTAGTATCTGAATTTGTTTTATTTTTTTAAAAAACTATAGAAAAATTATTGACTTACTGACAAAATGTCAATACTAAGTTTGCACCGATCAGAAGTAATGTCTTATATTTGACTAATAGAAGTATCTTAGCACATCAATGATTGTACGGATGCTATAACAATAAGGATCATTTTATGTTTTCACAGTTTTCTTATCCTATTATTTGCAGTCAGAATTTTCGTGAAACACTTGCGTTTTATGAAGATCATTTTGCTTTTTCACCACAGTTAGAAATGGAAAGTTTTGCAGTTTTGCAGCGCTCTGATCATAAAGATGTTTTTTTAGGTATTATGGACAGCAATAATAAGGCCTTACCAGATGCTTACAGGAAGCCTGTTCAAGGTGTGCTATTAAACTATCCCGTTGAGAATGTTTTGAAATTTTATGATTATGCTTATCATGAAGGATTAAAACTTTTGTCCGAACCGAGCGATGCGGCGTGCGGTCGTAAGCATTTTTTTGTTGAAGATCCGAATGGTATTCTTATTGATATTGCAGAAGATATTGACGTGAAAACAATTATGGATGAAGAAACGTATTCGGATCTGTTTTTTGTGGATCAGGCTTAAATATTTTTTGATCACTGACTGACTGTATATTTCATTAGAGTAGCGTGCCATCTTTCTGATGTGCGGTCGTTTTTATTTTTTCCTGATGCATAATACTTCGTATAAGCGCACATAGAAACATGAGAGATTGTATTAAAACAATCAGTGGCGCGGTTGATACATCAGCGTGATAGCTGAAGAAAACACCCGTGATACACGAGATAAGCGAGACACATAGTGCAATTATCAACATGTGATCGAATGATTTTGTTATTAAAAAAGCGGTCGCTCCGGGGGCTATGAGCATGGCGATGACTAGGATAATCCCTGCTGCTTTTAGCGAGGATACGATTGTAAGTGATAATAAAATGAGGAGGCTGTAGTTTAGGAGTTTTACCGGCAGTCCGATGGCATTGGCTTGTCCTGCATCAAAACAATACAGCATGAAATCTTTGCGTTTGATAAGCATGATAAGTGAGCAGAGGATTGCGATTGTTCCTGCTTCGACCATGTCGCTGTGTGAAATTCCTAAGACGTTTCCAAATAAGACATGCATCAGGTGAATGTCACTTTCGATGCGTGTTATTAACACTAAGCCAAATGCGAACATGCCTGAGAAGATAATTCCCATCACAGCGTCTTCTTTAACGCGGCAGCTGTTTTTGATATGACCTGTTGCAACTGCGCAGAACAGCCCACCAATGAACGCGCCGATTGCGAGTGGAATCCCTGTCATATATGCGATGGCTAAGCCCGGTAAAATGGCGTGGGAGACGGCGTCACCCATTAAGGACCATCCTTTTAGAATTAAAAAGCATGAAAATATGGCGCAGACACTACCAACCAAAATTGAGATGATGAGTGCGCGTTGCATAAAGTCATACGCGAAAGGCTCAGTGATGAATTGGATAATATTATCCATGGTTACCATGCCTTTTTTGTATTCTGGCTTGGCTAAGTGTTCCGTATTTTGGGGCAAACATATAGGCGATGAGGAATATAAGTGTTTGTAAACAAACAATAATTCCGCCCGGGTTTGTGTTGATAAAAAAGCTCAGATACGCGCCAAGCATGCTTGTAGTTGAGCCAAGAATAATAGCAAGTATTATGAGCTTACCAAATTTGTCTGTCAGAAGATAAGCGGTTGCGCCGGGTGTAATGAGCATGGCTATTACTAAGCATGCTCCGACTGTTTGTAGGGCGGCTACGCAGGCTGCGCTTAATAGTGTGAAGAAGAGAATTTTTTGTTTGTTGACTGATATTCCGATGCTTTGTGCGTGGTTTTCATCGAAGAAAATAGCCTTAAGGTCTTTCCATTTTAGCGTTAATATTGAAAGGCAGACCACAGAAATGATTGTGACCTGCCATAAATCTTCATTCGGGATTGTTAGAATATTGCCAAGGATAATTGCATTTAAATTAACGGATGTTGGGTAAATGGAGATTATGATTAATCCAATGGATAGAAAGCTTGTAAAGATGAGGCCGATTACGGCGTCTTCGCGTAATTTGGTTTTCTGTTTGACGATTGACATACTGAACGAGGCTAGCAACCCAGTAAAAAAAGCACCAACGGCGTAGGGGAGCGAAAGAACATAAGCGAGCGCAACGCCAGGAACGATGGCGTGCGCCAGAGCATCGCCCATCAGTGACCAGCCTTTTAGCATAAGATAAGATGATAAAAAGGCACAAGTTGCGCCAACGATCATGCAGGCGAGCATGGCTTTGACCATATATTGGTATTGAAACGGTTCTAAAAGATATTCGATCATTTATTGGACTTTACAATTTTCTGTCCGCCATCTTCGCCATAGAGAACGAGCGGGCGTTCATCATCGGTTAGAACAGTGACACCGCGAATATCATCGTCATCATGCAAGTCAGAGCCAAATAGTTTATGGTGGCGAAGCATGCCGCCAAATGTTTTAGCCAGATTATCATTGGTGAATGTTGTTTCTACGGGCCCGTATGCCAGAACAGTTTTATTGATGAGGATGACTTCATCACAAAAGCTGGGTACGCTTCCTAGGTTGTGCGTGGAGACTAAAAGAAGTTTATTATCTTTTGCGAGCGTTCTAAATAGATCAATCAAGGCTTCTTCGGTTTTGATGTCGACGCCAGTAAAGGGTTCATCCAGAAGGATAATATCGCTGTTTTGTGCCAATGCGCGTGCGACGAAGACTCGCTTTTTTTGGCCGCCGCTGAGCTCTCCGATTTGACGATCTTTAAAATCGACCATGTCGACGCGTTTAAGTGCGGCGTCAACGGAGTCATGGTCTTTTTTAGATGCGCGCCGTAAAAATCCCATATGACCGTAACGGCCCATCATAACTACGTCTTTGACAAGGACGGGGAAGTTCCAATCGACATCTTCGGTTTGAGGTACATATGCCACCATGTTTTTTTTGAGGGCAGCTTTGATGCTTTGGTCTGCTATTGTGATGTTGCCAGATGTCGGCGTGATAAATCCCATGATCGCTTTATAGAGAGTGGATTTACCTGCGCCATTAACACCGACCAATCCGCATATTACGCCCGTGTGTAGATTGGCCGTTACATTTTTAAGACCCACATGGCCATTGGGATATGTGATGCCGACATTGTTGAGTTTTATTATCTCTTGCATGGGCTATTCTTGATTTTCTAAGGCCGTTTTAAACCCTTTTGCAATCGTATCAGTCGTTACTTTCAGAAGGTCTAAATATGTTGGGACTTTGCCATCAGGATCGCTTAAGGAATCGACATATAAAACTCCGCCATAGATAGCATCTGTTTCTGCTGCTACTTGTTTTGCAGCTTTGTTTGATATTGTGCTTTCGCTAAACACAACGGGGATGTTATTTTCTTTGACGCTATCAATTACCTTTTTGACCTGTTGTGGTGTGCCTTGTTGGTCTGCGTTTATTGGCCATAGATAAACTTCCTGCATATCCATATCTTGTGCGAGGTAGCTAAACGCACCTTCGCTTGTGACAAGGTAGCGTTGATTATCAGGTATGTTTTTTAATGTTTCTTTTAGTGTGTTTTGTATGGTGCGGATTTTTTCTGAATATTCTGCGGCGTTTTTGTTATAGGTTTCTGCGTTATTGGGATCTGCTTCGACAAAGCTTTTTCTGATATTTTCAATATATATCAGCGCGTTTTGCGTAGACATCCAAGCATGCGGGTTTGGTTTATCTGTGTATGGGCCATCGTATATTGCTAGCGGCGTTATGCCGTCGGATACGATAACATCTTCGACATTTTTGATGTCGGTTAAAAAGCGTGCGAACCAGCGTTCAAGATTAAGGCCATTCCATAAAATGATGTCTGCGTCTTGTGCGCGAATTATATCTTTCGGTGTCGGTTGATAATCGTGAATTTCAGCGCCTGGTTTTGTGATTGATTCCACGATAGCTGCGTCGCCGGCGATATTTTGTGCCATGTCAGCAATGATTGTAAAGGATGTGATCGCTTTTAGTTTGTCTTCGGCATGCGTTTGTTTATTGATGGATGCCACGCCAATTACGGCGCATGCCAATAAAAAAAGTGTCGATATAATCTTCATATTTTCTCATAATATGTTTGGATTGATGAGCCAACTTAGTGTTGGCTATGCCATTATTCAAGGCTTATATTTCACGTTTTCTGGGGGTAAACGACATAAAATTATAATATTATTTCTTTTTGAGACATTAGGTTTGCAAAATTTTTCCATATTCTTTATTAAACTTTCATCCTTTAAATAAAATTTATGGAAGAATACATTGAGTATAAATGAGCGACCCCTTTCTTACGATCCTGTTTCTGCTTCTGCTTTATCTGGATTTGATGAAATAGATATTAATGCGTTTATGCGTGAAGAGGTTATTCGTGAGCGAATTCACAAGATGCCTGATAGTGATGCCAAATCCTTATATCTAGATCTTGATGATATTCTTTTGCAAGAAGATGCCGAGCATATTCTTACTAATCGGGTTAATGCGCTCTCTCCTGAGGATATGGCGCAATACTCCAAATTTCTTACTATTAGAAATTCAGTTAAATCTTCATCAGCGATTATAGCTGTTTTGAATGCTAATGGTGAGTTTAATGAATATGACATTGACCATATGATTAAGCAGGCTAAAGATAATGGGGTCAATGCCGAGCAGATAGGTAATATTATCGGTACTATTCAGCACTGGAAAACAGGGACTTCACACCCTACGCAGCATTTAAGCGATGATGGTAAACAGCTTTTTCGGGAGTTGCTGGCGATTAATCAGCTTCCAGTTGATGAGCGTCCGACTGCGGCTGCGCAGATTATTGATAAAATGTTTGATGTTGATCTTACTCGTAAAGAAAAAATGACTGTGCGTGAAGAGACGATAAATGATCGTGACCAGGCAAAGTTGCACAGGCAAGGTCAGAGAAAGACGTATCGCGCATTGAAGGCATCATTAGAGAAGCATTATTCCGAGTATGCACCTAATTTGCTTGAGGGGCATATTCGTATGACATTGCCGTATCACACATGGAATGGTGCTGGTGATTGTGATGGCAAGCCAAATGCAGATAAAGTTGCGCTTCTTGAGGGTATGGTTGGGTATACGCGCGATGCGATTGATGAGCATCTTTCAGATATCAAAAGAGCCATAGAGCTTGAACCAGATTTAGCAGAGAGCCTTAAAAATTCAAAAAGTTCTCTAGAAAAAGTTCAAAAGCGTCTGAAAGGTATCGAAGATGTTTTATTGGGTGATGAAGATTTTGATTACAAGGATCTTAAGGCTCAGTATTCAAAAGTTTATGATGGCCTTAGTGTTGATTACAGTAAAAATGATGATTTTTCTGTTAATTCTGAAAAGGAATTGTATGAAAAGCTAACGGTTGGGCTGCGCCATGTTGTTGAAGAGGTGTCCCAAGGAAAGGGCAAGGCAGAACTTGAAGATACGCTGTTTGTAATGCGTCAATACAAAAATACATTTACGACGGCCAAGATTGAAAAGCGTGCGCCGGGTCCTGTTGATGTTGATATTATGAATACATTGTTTGGTGACCGAGATTTTCAGCGTGCGTATTTAACCGGTTCAATGAAACGCTCACTTGCCAGCCGTGTTTTTACGTCATTGTCGGATGAAGAACAGATGGCAATGATGAAGCGTGTGGGTCAGTTCGCCCGTCAGAAACCAGGTAAAGCGCTTGAACATTATTATCGTGTCTTTCCAGAGGGGTTAGACGATAAGGGGTTTCCTAATCAACTGCGTGAACGTGGTGAAAGGCTTGAACTTCAGAAAATTCATCCTGATAAATTTGGTATGTCGATTGTGGCTGAGGCGAAGAAGATGTCGCCAGAATATGAGTATTTTTTGGGAGAGAAATTTTTTGGTGTCGGGCGCATGATGCATACTATGCTGAATGAGGATATGGAAACGCTTGAGGATTCAGCGGACTATGTTATTGATTTCAGTAAAGATAGCGGACAAGAATCCTTTAAGCGTGCTGTTGAGAATGACCCGCGCTTGGAAGATTATTTGGAAAAGCTGGGGGCGATGTTGCCATGTAGTGATTCTGTGAAGCAGTTAGGTCCTGCGGCTATGTTTATTCAGGCACGCGCGATTAATCATTTAATGAAATATGCCGTTCAAACTAACCAAACGATTTGTATCAAGTGGGGTAATGGTCAGGTTTTAACGCGTGGTGGCGGTAATGCGCACATACCCGGGCGTATGAAGGCACAAGCCATTCAATGGCACCTTAATGGACGTGCTTTGGACCCTGATGACAAAAATGATAAGAGAATTCTGGCTAATGTTATGTTTGCGTCTAATACTGAGCAGGGGCGTGCGGCAGATTTTATGAGCGCGAATGCAAACAGGATTTCAAGTAATCATCTTAAAATGATTGGGGAGATGATTGGTCGTTCCCTTGAGCTAATGGGAAAAGTTCCAAGAGGAACATATATTCACCAAGCCGCTAAATTCTCAAAAGGTGCGCGTAGCGTTTTTGAGAGTATTGCGAAAGATGTTATGATGCGTGGATACGAAAACATGCGTGATGCCGTTGACCAAGACGGAAAGCGTATCTCTGATGAGGTGGCTGATCAGGCGTCGAATATGAAGATTGCAGGAGATGCTAATCAAGCGGCGCGCCCAGATTCAAAAGCGGCCATTGTTAATGATGCAACTTCTGAAGCTGCGGCAGTTGCCACAAGTGAAGACAAGCCCCTTTATGATTTGCGTGCAATCGGAACAACGGTTGCGATAAGCCATATGCGAACATTTCATGATGGATGGGCATTTGATGGTGAAGGTTTGCGCGCCGTTCATGAAGCCTATATTAACCGTGAAATTGGAGATGGTGACCTTAAGGAGTTTTTGAAAGACCCTTTATGGTCATCTATGATTAAAAACGGTTTAAGGACCGCAAGTTTATCGGATATGCCGTTTGCAATGAATCGTCTGGGCGCAGGAGATTGGTCGCATGAAAAAGCGATGCGAATTGGAAAAAGCGTTGAAGTTTTTCCATCTGCTAATCCGAAAAAAGATCCTCCGCTTTTTACCTATGAAGGGTCCAAAGATACGATTACGCCTCAACAAGCTTTTGCTGCAAAATTATATTATGATCAGGCCTTGTTTGTGACATATGCGGAAGAATTTTCAAAGCTGACTTTAAATATTGATGCTTCATTACCAGCTATGGGAACAAAGCCTGAAAAAGTTAGAAAAGCTTTAAATAAGATTGAGCAATTCGCGTCCTTGCATAATGAACGTACAGATGGACAAATTGGTCGTTTTTTAATTGGTGAGGCTACCAACCATTTATTTCCGCATGTTGATCAGGACAATAATGGTAATCGTCGAGAAATGTTGGCATCTCAAGTTTTGTGCGATGTTGCAGAGGGCCGTCATGCGGAGCTGTCAAAGGAACAGCGTTTTGCTGTTACTGCGTCCCAACGTGCCTCGCAGACATGGAATAATGTTGATTTATATATGGACCAAGATGCTTACGGTTCCGTGCCAAATCCACTTTTGCAAGCTGCTAGGAGCAGGCGCGCTTCTCTTAGTGCTGATGCTGATTATGGTTATGAATTGGCGGCCAGAGAATTACAGTAGCGCGGTATTTAATGAAAGAAAAATAGCATGATATGTATTTTTTATTCTTTTTTCTTTACATATTGATTGGTGTTGTTTAATTATTTTTCAATCAATAAAAAAATAATTTTTGAACGGGTTTTCTATGAACGCTATTAATCCTGCCTCCGATTTTGCTCCAGCCAATGATAAAGATGCTTGTGGTGTTGGCTTTGTCGCCAGTACACGTGCACAAGCAAGCCATGCTATTGTCCAAAAAGGGTTAGAAGCTATCGCTTCTGTTCAGCACCGCGGCGGTGTTGGTGCGGATGGTAAAACCGGAGATGGTGCAGGGATCAAGATTAGTCTTGATCAAGATTTCTTCAAATCAGAGTATGGTAAAGAAAATTCGACCGATCTTAATGGTCGTGACGTTGCTGTTGGACAATTCTTTTTGCCACAAAATAGCGAAGAAGAGCGCCTCGCCATAGAAGCGATTGTTACAAACGTTTTGGAAGGTGAGTTTGGTTTTTCGGATACGCAATGGCGAGATACGCCGCTTAATATAGATGTCTTGGGTGAGGGGGCTAAGGCTAGCCTTCCTAGACAAAAGCAGCTTATTATCCCTGCGCAAGAGGGACAAAGCGCGGAAGCGTTTGAGAAAAAGCTTTATATTGCGCGTCGTGTGATTGAAAAACGTGTTGCTGATGAGGGGCTTGCTGGTCCTGCTTCAGAGACATTTTACATTCCGTCGATGAGCTCTAACACGATTGTTTATAAAGGGTTGTCGCTTGCGACTGATTTGGGAGATCTCTACACGGACCTTAAGAATCCTGAGCTTAAATCAACATATGCTGCGTTCCATCAGAGATTTTCGACAAACACGACACCTGTATGGGAACGTGCGCATCCTTATCGTTTTCTTGCGCATAATGGAGAAATTAATTCTTTACAGGGGAATGTTAATAATATCTCTCGCCTCGACAATCTGATCCGTGAAGCTTACGGGGAAGATGCGGATCATATTTTGCCGATTATCCAACCTGGTGGTTCAGACTCCGCGAATGTTGATAATGTTATCGAAGCTTTATCGTTGGCTGGTTATTCATTACCAGAAATTAAAACAATTTTGGTGCCGCCTGCATTCCAGCATGATACTTCAATTCCTGATTCTGAGCGTCAGATGTATGAATATATTTCGGCGGTGACAGGGCCGTGGGATGGGCCCGCAACGTTGGCTATGTCTGATGCGAAACAATTAGTTCTTGGTGGAGACCGTAATGGGCTGCGTCCTGTGCGTTATGTTATTGATGAGACGAATGGCTTGATCGTTGCCGGTTCTGAAGAGGGCATGGTTGAGATTGATCCTGCGCATATTACAAAGCGCGGAAATCTTGAGCCGGGTGAGCTTTTAGGGATTGATATCGAAAATGGCGGTGTTCAGTATGATCAGGAGCTAAAGCAACAGGCCGTTGTTGGGCTTGAAGAAAAGCTCAATATTGAAGAAGCGTTGAAGCATATTAAAAAGCTTGAAAAAGCAGACTTAGCAGCGCCGAGAGATCTTAATGATGGTTCTCTTTTAGAGCGTCAGGCGCTTTTTGGTTATACCCAAGAAACAATTGATATGCTTATTACACCCATGGCGAAAGATGGTAAAGAGCCATTGGGGTCGATGAGTGATGATGCGCAACCTGCTTATTTGACTGATAAGAGCATTTATCGTCCTTTGTCGCATTACTTCAAACAAAAATTTGCGCAGGTTACGAACCCACCCATTGATCCTATCCGTGAAGAAAATGTTACGAGCCTGATTACAACGCTTGGATCATTTAATATTGGTGGTGATGCAAGCCAGCAGAAAGACCTTGTGCAGCTTGATAGTCCTGTTCTTTCAAATGCAACTTTTGCGAAGGTTAAAGATCAGCTTGGTGATGATGTTGTTGAGATTGATGCGACCTTTAATGCGGGCGCGTCGGAATTTGGTATGCTTGATCGTATTGAGGAGATTAAGTCACAGGCAAGAGATGCAGCCTTAAAAGGCCAACATATTATTTTGACAGATGAGCATGCCAGTGCGGATCGTGTTCAGATACCTATGTTGCTTGTTGCCAGTGCTGTTCACTCTGAGCTTATAGATAGCAGCGCGCGGGGTAGAACATCTCTCAATGTGCGTTCGTCAGAAGCGGCTGATCCGCATGATTTTGCCACGTTGATTGGTATGGGCGCGGATACTGTGAATGCGTATTTGACAGAAGAAACAATATTGGCGGCTGAGCGTAATGGTAAGCTTGATGGTGTTGATGCGGATAAAGCAGTTGCGAATTACACAAAAGCGATTGATGCCGGTGTTTTGAAAATTATGTCGAAAATGGGTATTTCGGATGTGAATTCATACCGTGGTGCGCGTTTGTTTGAGGCGCTGGGGCTTTCCGATGAGTTTGTGGGTGATTATTTCCCAGGTGTTCCAACGCCGATTAGTGGTCTTGGAGTTTACCATCTTCAGGAGCGTATCATCGCACAACATGAAAGAGGGCTTGGCGCGGATACTTTAGAAAAAGGTGGTTTTATACGTCTTCGTAAAGACCAGCTTCCGCATGCGATTGATAAATGGAAAGCGGATCTTTTGCAAAAGTCTGTTCATCAAGACGACCCAGCAGAGAGTTATGAGACTTACCAGCAATATGCCCGTTTCATTGATCATCAGGCTAACAAAAACCCTATCTATGTTCGCGATTTGATGGGTTTTGATCACTCTAATGCTAATCAACCTGTTTCTGTTGACGATGTTGAACCTGTTGAAGAGGTTATGAAACGTCTTATGACAGGGGCGATGTCGATGGGGTCAATTTCACCCGAGGCGCATGAGACATTAGCGATTGCATTGAACCGCATTGGCGGTAAATCGAACACCGGTGAAGGTGGGGAAGATCCCCAGCGTATTTGGGATGAAGAGAGACGATCCAAGATCAAGCAGGTTGCTTCGGGGCGTTTTGGTGTTACGACAGATTATTTATCAAGTGCAGATGAGATAGAGATTAAAGTCGCTCAGGGTGCAAAGCCAGGTGAAGGCGGGCAGCTTATGAGTGGAAAGGTCAGTGTTGAAATTGCCAAGTTGCGTCATTGTGAACCAGGCACGACACTTATTTCCCCGCCGCCGCATCATGATATTTATTCGATTGAAGATTTGGCTCAGCTTATTTTTGATATGAAAGAGGTTAATCCCGATGCAAAAGTAAGGGTCAAGTTGGTTGCATCTAGCGGTGTTGATACGATTGCGGTTGGTGTTGCTAAAACGGGTGCGGATGTTATTCATATTGCTGGTGGTCGTGGCGGGACGGGCGCATCTCCGCAAACATCTATTACGCATGCCGGACAAGAATTTGAGACAGCATTGGCGAAAACACATCAGGCGCTTACGAAAGAGGGCTTTCGTGACAAGGTTCGTTTAACGACGGATGGTAGTCTTCGCACAGGTAAAGACATTGTTATGGCTTCTATGATGGGGGCAGAAGAATTCGGATTTGGCCTTCAGGCCCTTATTGCCGAGGGGTGTGGGCTTGTTAGAAAATGTCAAACTGGTGAATGTCCAGTTGGTGTTGCAACGGGGCGTGAAGATTTGCGTGCTAACTTTACCGGAACGCCAGAAGGCGTGGAACGTATGTTCCGTAATATTGCACAAGATGTTCGTGAAAACCTTGCGCTTCTTGGTTTTACATCATTGGATCAAGTGATTGGCCGTACTGATTTATTGAAACAGGAAAAAGCGCAAAATCTTGGTGTTGATTTAACCGGTATTTTGCCTTTCATGGGTGGTGAGGCTGAGCGTAAATATTATGTCGATGGTCCGCGTAGTGAGTACCGTAACCCGTTGAACCCTAATTTTATATCATTGGATCGTGATTGGGTTAGTGCGCAGGGTGATGCGATTAAGGCCGGAAATAATGTTGTTATTAATCATGAGGTTACTAATCAGCACCGTAATGTTGGTACGCGTATTTCTGGTGAAATTGCGAGAGAATATAAAGGTAGAGCAGACGCATCTACGCAGTTTGCGACATTGAATTTAACGGGTATTGCAGGGCAGTCTTTAGGTGCGTTTGCGCGCTCTGGAGTTGATATTAGACTAGAGGGCGTTGCTAATGATTATGTTGGTAAAGGCCTATCTGGTGGTTCAATAAGCATTAGACCAGAAGCAGTTAGCTCCGTTTCGCAAGCATCACAGGATAATATTATCATCGGTAATACGTGCCTTTATGGTGCAACGAGCGGTGATTTGTTTGCAGCTGGTCGTGCAGGGAACCGTTTTGGTGTTCGTCTTTCCGGTGCGAAAACAGTTGTCGAAGGTGCGGGTGATAGTGCTTTGGAGTATATGACCGGTGGACAGGCTGTTATTCTTGGGAGTGTTGGTAAAAACTTTGGTGCGGGGATGAGCGGCGGTGAAGCGTTTGTTTATGATCCTGATGATGCGCTTAAATCCAAAGCGAATAAAGATGTTGCGGAAAAGATCGAGCGCCTTGACGGGGCTTCTGATAAGGCTGATGCGCTGCGTGAGCGGATTGCGGAACATATTCGTGAAACAGGATCATATTATGCGCAAGCTTTGCTTGATGACTGGGATAATGCGGTTCATCACTTTAAACGTGTTGCACCCGCCAATAGTAACGAAGCAGCGCCCGTTTTAGACGTTGCAAAAGGTTAGGAGATAGATATGACACAATTAACTGTTGAAAAACGTTATCTTGAAACGATTGCTCCAGAAGCGCGCGGGGAAGCTCCTTATGAATTGCCTGTTACACCAGCCTTGATCGCTAATGCGTCTACGGATTGTACCAGCTGTGGGTCTGCGGGATGTCATACATCTGGTTGTCCGATGGAAAATGGTATTCCTGAGATTAACAAGCTTTATCAAGACGGTGTTACGTTTGCTGAAAATGGTGAGGTAGATAAGGCTGATCGTTCATTTGAGGCGGCTTTTGAGGAATCATGGAAGACAAATCGTTGGGGGCTTTTGACAGGGCGTCTTTGTCCATCAGATAAATTGTGTGAAGGGTCGTGTATTTATGAAGGCACGCAGCAAGGTTCTATCCTTATTCGTGGTATTGAATATGACACGCATGCACGCGCATGGAAGAATGGATGGGTTCCGGATTTAGAGCAAAAAGAAAAACTTGATAAGTCGATTGCGATTGTTGGGTCAGGATTTGGTGCGATTGCGGCAGCGGAGATGGCATTTGAGCAGGGGTATGATGTTACCATTTATGATCGTGCGCCTGTTGCGGGTGGTCTTGGTGCGATTGGTATTCCGCGTTTGAAAATGGATTTTGAAGATGTTGAGCGTTATACAGGGCGTCTTAAAGAAGCAGGCGTTAAGTTTGTTATGAACACATCGATTGGCAATGTGGCTAACGATAATACGGTTGCTTTTTCACAGCTTGCGGAAGAGCATGATGCCATTATTGTGGCAACAGGAAAGTATAAGCCGAAAAGTACAATCTCAGCTGAAAATGGTGGAGAGCATACTATTCAGGCGCTTGATTTCTTGTCGCGCCAGAGTTTGGAAGGTATTCATATACCGCACAATTACGATGATTTAACGTTGGATGCTCACGGTAAACGCGTTGTTGTGATTGGTGGTGGTGATACGGCGATGGATTGTTTGCGCACGGCGAAGACAATACAAAACGCGGAATCATCGACGCTTGTTTATTACAAGGATCAGTCAAAGATGGCGGCTGGTGGTAAAGAAGTGCAAGCGGCTACGGAAGAGGGTGCTGGGTTTGAATTTAATGCTTCGACTGATCATATCGTTCAACGCGATGATGGTGTTAAAGAAGTTCATCTTGCGGATGGGAAGGTTCTTGAGGCCGATATGGTTATTCAAGCGGTTGGTTTTGATCCTGAAAACCTTCATAGCATGTTTGGTGACGATCAACTGCCTATTCATGAAAAGTCGGGTGGCCTTGTGGTGCAAGATGATAATAAGGTTATTATTCCGGGGACGGATCCTTTCGAAGCACAAATTGGTGTTCCGATGGCTGGACTTGTTACAGAATATAAAACAGCAGCGGGCAAAGTTGTGCCGATCGCTGGCGTTGGTGATATTGTTGTTAACAAGCAAGGTCAGGGTCCAGCGTTAGCTGTACATGCGCTCGCTGGTGGGCGTGATGTTGTGCGTATGTTGAACGATCAGCTTTTGCATCTTGATAAAGTTGCTTAAGTCTTTTTTGAATTCATTGTAAGGCTTTATGATCAATTTGATGAATTGTGCAATTCGTTTTGCCTGTTTATGTCCTTATTGTTTATTTTTTAGACTATTTATTTCATCATAAATTTATTTTAGAATTACAACTTGAGGTTATTAGCGCGTGTTTTTGCGTGTTAATTTTATTTGGGCTAAAGGAGTTTGTATGAATAGTGAAACAGTCGGTGCGAATGATGATGGTGGCTTATATACGATCCTTCTTGTTGAGGATTGTGCGGCTGATACGGTTTTAACGAAATGCCGTGTTCGTGATTTATGGCCAGATTCGAAAGTTGTTCCTGTTCGCTCGCTTGAGGATGCGTATAAGACATATGCTGAGCATAATTTTAATCTTGTTTTGTTGGATTTGAATTTACCGGATAGTCATGGCGCAGAGACAGTTAAAGAAATACGCAATTTTAATCAGAAAGTTCCGATTGTTGTTTTAACAGGCTTAGCGTTTCTTGAAGTATTGTGACATCGTATGGGTCATCCTCGACATAGAGGATCCTTATCGGTTCATGGCGCATGAACGATCTCCTTTATTTGTTTGCTGTTAATTAAAGACGCAACAAAGTATTGGTTTTGTTTTTTGAAGTATTAAGAAAACCTTAATGCAATAATACCTAAGGTTGCAAGATTTATCGTTTTGAATTTATTTCAAATTTTACTTTTATAGATAAGTAAATATTCTCTTATTTTTAGGGTTACTCTACGCGTATATAGACTTCGGCGTATGGAATTGCATGATTTTCGCTGGTGTTTTCCCATAGAAAGGTGTCGGGGTCATTGTTATTGACGCCACTAATTGCGGAGCCATATGAGAAGCCTTTTTGTGAGGCATGTGATGACCAAGGCCATGTAAAAATGCGTCTGTGATCGTTTGCTGGCTGTGCGTCTCTTGTATTTCTGTTCGAGCTGTTGGCTACGCCAAGGATAGATGCTTGAACATCATGAACGATGGCATAATCAGTTGCATCAAAGCTCCAGACCCAGTTGGTCTGAAAGCGTGGTCTCCATAAAACATTTTGATAATTTGTTCCTGCGATGTCTGCGGCACGTCGGATAAGTATTTCAACACCCGTTAGATCAATAGACGCATTGGTGATGAGATCATTAATGATGGCTTCGGGGTAAGCATTTGGTGTGAAGCCAGCGACTGTTCCAAGGTTTGATGTGACGCCCGTAAGGGTTCCTTGCCCATCTGCGTCAAACTGCCAACCCTGTCTTCCTTTACCAACCAGAAGCCATGAGGAACCTAATTCATTATATATGTATCCTTGGAAAGATTGTGCGTTTGCTTCAACGTTATATATACCATTTGCATAGCCAGAGATTTGAGCAAGCGATGTAATAGGTGGTGTTGAAAAATTGAGAGTGCCTGGGTTAATTCCTCCAAAAGGTCTTCCAGACAGGTCTTCTATAACATTGGAGCCCATCGTGAGTTCATAGATTCTTCCTAAATCAAAATCTGTTGTTGGGTTAATTGTGATCGTATTAGCAGAAATAACAATCTGCGGATCATTGATAGCAATCGTTCGATTATCTTGAAAGCCAGTTAGGTCTCTAATTTCTATATTACCGCTTAATGGCAAGAGATCTTCGTTAAAGGTTAATATTATATTATCGCTTAGTGCAACATTTGTTGCGTTATGAGCAGGGAGTGAACTTGATAGGGTGAGCGTAGACACTGGTGAGCTTCCAGTTGTAATTGTCCAGTCTTCGCTTAGTGTTCCTACACTAACGGTGATAGTATTTGTTGTGAGTACTGTATTTGCATTAGCTGCTCTTAATTGTAGCGTATCTCCGTTGTTGATACGACTAGAAGTAGTGAAAGGGCCACCATTTATGCTTAATTGAGGTGTTCCATCACCCGTTACACTTATAGGGACATTCACATCTATTCCAGATATGGTGATAGTGTTTGAAGATGAAAGGCTTCCTGCTACGAAACCTGTTTGATTGGTGAAGTTTAGAGCGTCAGGTGTTCCATCTCCTGTTGTTACACTCCATACGTAATTTACACCGCCAACTGTAATTGTAGCATTAGACGTTGTTGAGGTTGTGTTGGGTGTAGTTAAACGAACCTGAATGAAATCATCAAAATCCATGAAACCTTCAGTTGCCCAAGTTACACCTCCATTTACGCTGATTTCCGGAGTACCATCTCCTGTAATGCTATAAGTGGTGCCGGCTTCTAATCCTCTTATTAAGATCTCTTCTGATGTTTGAAGAGAGACAAGGTCCACAGTATTTAGATCAGGCACAACATATGGGTTAGGGGTTGTATCTGTTCCGGTGGTGCTATCTTTTCTAACGCATCTTACGCGATAATCGGTTGTTTTCGTTGTGGAAGCTGAATAGCAGTCGCTTCGTTCATAGCGCGCTCTATCTACGCCTGATTCTGTTGATGCCCATGTTGTTGACCAATCGTAACCTAAGCCTCGTAGTGTTCCACACATTTGGTTTATTTCATCTTGGGATGGTAAATACCAATCGGTATAGCCATAGGCTTCCGGTTCACCGGTGTCTCCAAGGGTGTCACAATATTGTGCGGCTCTGTATGGTGCTCCGATATCGCCACTAGTGCCTTTTATCGCTAGTTCAGTTGTGTTTCGTTGCCCTTGAAAAAAGCTAAAGGCTCCCCTTGTGTTAACCCAGTTTGTTGTTCCGTTGTTCCAATCTGTCATCAACACTGTTCCAACGCAACTGCTACCGTCAAATGTTCTTGGCGCAGAACAGCGTGTTGTGTAAAATTTGACAAAATTATCTGATGTTTTCCCCATGTAGATCGTACCGTCAGCACATGTTGTACCAACCGGAGGGGCGACATCGGTGCAACTGCCGGCTGTGCTCACTGTCCATAAGTTAGCGCGGGATCCAACTCTAAGGTTTATGTTGTTTGTTTCTCCGCCATTAGCGGAACTGGTTGTTCTCATTTGGACATATTTATTATTGGTAATGTTAGAGTCAGATGCTGTCCAATTTTGATCGACAGTGGCGCACGCGCTATCATCACAAATACGGTATTCTGGGCTACCATCACCGTTGATGCTAACCTCCACGGTGCAGCCTGCGATTTCAGTGATTTGAAATATATTTGATGTGATTAATGATGATGTCGTTTGATTGATTCTGTTGTTGACGCTCCAATCTGCGGGTAGATCTGAGGAACAGGATGCTTCGAGTGAGCATCCCCATGCAGTGCCATCACATACTTCTACGCATGTGCTTGCAGCGCTCCATCGGATGCCGCCAACCAGATCACCATCACAGATATCAGCGTTTGATCCAACGCGCATAGCTCCATTGATGTCTAAGGCCACTCTTGGCGTAGCTGTCCTGATACCAATTCTGGAGTTAACTTTATCTGTCCATAATACGCCGCCTAGATTTATCGTTGATGGGCTGTTTGGATCACCAGTTTCGCCAATGCCAAGTCGTTTATTTGCACCATCAAAATTAAGGTATGGAAGACCGCCGTCATGAACAAAAACAATGTCTCCTGCTGTTGATAAGTCGATGCTGCTTGTCGTGTCGTTGTAATTTAAGAGCCTTGATGCTGAGGGATAGCTGTTTATGTGAAATGCTGCGGTCGGATTTGCAATATTTACTCCGAACTGACCACTTTGATCCATACTCAAAGAACTAAATCCCTGCGTATCTAGGCGAAGGCCAGAGTCTGATGTTATCGCGTCAATATTTAACCCCGGTGTGCCATAGCCAAGGCCAATATAGGCTTTATCAGTTCCGCTATCTTCGAAATATATCCCTGTATTTGATCCTGGCGTATTTGTTCTTACTTTAAAGAATGTATCATCATTTGCCAGTGCGTATGTGTTTGCGATTTCTCTTCCTGCTGAGAAAAAGCGAATGACATCATCGTCACTATTATCTACATCTACGGCAGTATTATTATCTAAGTCTTGAATACGGTCTAAGCTTATTGAACTTGGTGCGAGCAATGGCTGCCATATGCTTCCATCACAGATTAAAATGACATTTACAAAGTTTAAATCTGCATCTGCTGTCATTGTTGTGGCACCTTGAGGGTAGGTCGCACAAGAATCGCCGACCGATAGATCTGTTCCGGTAGGTTGAGCTTTTACAGTGACGCTTAGCAGTATGATGAGCGTCATTAAGAAAAACATACCTGTTATTTTTAGCATTGGTTGTATCATTTTCTTATGGCCCTGTGGTTACATCCCAAGTTGTGCTTGTTGATCCAATCGTAATTGTTGCGGAAGACGTCGTGCTTGGATTATTGGAGGAAGTCAGTCGTACGGTAATATTACCATCGACATTAATGGTTCCTGTTGTTACCCATGAAGTTCCGCCATTGAAGCTCATTTCAGGATTTCCTGCTCCTGATAGTGTTACTAAGCTAGCGGCATCAGTTCCGGATATTGTGATCGTATCTGATGTTGTTAGAGAACTGATCGTAACATTGGTCTGGTTTGTGAAGTTAAAGGCGTCTGGATTAATATCCGTTCCGACCGTACTTTCTTTTCGTACGCAAAGCAGACTATATACAGTTCTTTTTCCTCCAGAACCTGAATAGCAATCGCTTCGTTCGTAACGCGCTCTGTCAGAGCTTGCTTCTGTGGACAGCCATATCGTGTTCCAGTCATAGCCAAGAGGACGCATGATAGTACATAAGTCATCGCCTTCATCTTGAGAGGGCAGGTACCAATCTGTGTAGCCGTAAGCACTAGGTTCATTCAAATCGCCAAGTTTGTCACAATATTCAGCAGCCATGTAGCGATAAGGTTCTCTTGCTTCGGGGTTTGTGTTTGAATCAGTATTCACTAGATCTGTTGTATTGCGTTGCCCTTGAAAGAAACTGGATGCTCCAACAGCGTTTGTGTAGTTGTCTGAATAATCATTCCATGGCACTCTAAATTGATACCCCCTACAGGCTCCCCCTTGAAAAAGCCTTGGTTGGCGGCAACGGGTTGTATACATTTTTTCAAAACCATCTGTGGTTCTTCCTATAAAAACGGTTCCATCGGCACAAATTGTTCCTGGAACAGGGTTTGGGTCAGTACAATCTCCAGCCGTTTGTACTAGCCAATTCATTGAGCGTGCGCCAATGCGCAATGATGTGAATTGCGTTACTAGACCAGCGTTAGGCGAAGTAGCTCTAACTTGAAGATATTTATTGTTTTGCATCGTTGTTAGCTGTGATGTCCATGTAAGATCTACAACGCTGCAGCTTGCATCATTGCATATTCTGATTTCCGGATTGCCGTTACCTGTTGCCCTGACTTGTGCGAGACACAACGGGTCTATTCCAGTAACCTGTATGATGTTGGATTCAATAGCTGTGTTTGCAGCAGCGTTCGTTACATCATTAAATGTCCATTCGTCGGGAAGTTCATCTGTGCAAGAATTCTCTAGAGAGCATTCCCAAGCGATGCCGTCACAGACTTGGATACAGTTATCAGTTGTGTTCCATCTTATTCCACCCTCAAGAGCGCTATCACATGCTACGTTTTGTGACCCTAGTTTTATTGTGCCGGCTACATCAAGCGCTACATCGGGTGTTGATGTCATGATACCTATTCTTCTTCCGGTGGAGTTATCCCGTTCAACCCAAATGTTGTCATCTACACCAATTTCTATTTCATCGGGGGTATTAAAGTCTCCGGTATTTCCGATTGAAATTGTTTGTGCGCTGCCGTTTAGATCTAAATAATTTAGGTTGTTATCTAAGCGCACAACTGTTCGATCAGCGGTTTCCATGTCTATGTAGCTTGTGTCGAGGCTTGAATCTACCAACCTTCTTGCGCGAATATCGCCATTGACATCAAAAACAAAAAATGGAGTTGCCTGATTAAGTATAATTCTGTTGGCGGCTGGATCTATGCGCATTCTCTCAACACCTTGAGTTTTTAAAACTGTGTTTAGGGTACTTCGTGCGCCAATGTTTAAGATTGGTGATCCTGTTCCTAATCCAATATAGCCGCTATTGACTGTGTTGGGCGTTAGGGTGAAACCAGCGTTAGCGGTGCTTGAGTCTGTTAGTATTCTTACAAAACTATCATTTGCGCCTGATGCGCCCATATTTACAATTTCACGATTTGCTGAAAATAATCTGATGACATCATCATTTGAATTATCAACATTAATAAAGGTGTCGGAATCTCTGTCTATTATTGTTTCTAGCATTATAGAGCTTGGTTCGAGCATTTCTTGCCATGCAGACCCATCACATATTAAAACAACCCCTCTTTGATCAAGATCAGAGTCAGCGGTTAATGCGGTATCACCGGAGTTGTATGCAGAGCAGTTATCTCCTGCGGATATATCAGTGCCTACAAGCTGAGCTGTTGCAATTTGAGGGGTTATTAATGTGAATAGCATTGCTAATAAAAGTAGAGATTTCACTGTAATACCCTCCTTACGCAACGTACGGAGTATTGCGTTCTTTTTCCTGCGGAACCAGAAAAGCAGTCGCTTCGTTCATATCGTGCTCTATCAAAGCTAGCTTCAGTAGATAACCATATCGTGCTCCAGTCTAACACGCCTTGAAACACAGGGCACATCGTATTTCCTTCGCTTTGTGAAGGAAGATACCAATCGGTGTATCCATAGGCATATTCCTCACCAAACTGTCCTAAATCATTACAGTAATTTGGTGCAAAATAGGGGGCTTCGGGATTTGTGGCTGACGTTTCCGCGACAAAAGCTGTTGTGTTTTGCTGTCCGTCATTGGGGTGATTTGCACCGACTAATTGGTAATTGGTTGAATCGTTGTTAAACGGCATTGTCGCGACAACTCCCACACAGGTTCCATTTTCATACGTTCTGGAGTGTCGACATGGTGTTGCGTAAAAATTATAATTACTTCCGCTTGAGTCCACTGTTGTTCCTACATATACGGTGTTGTCAGCGCATAGGCTTCCTGGAACTGGGCTTGCGTCTGGTGGGCACGCACCGGCGGTTGATACACTCCATGTTGTTGAGCGCGCACCAACGCGAACACTTAAGGATCGTGTGTCTTGTCCTAAACTTGTTGATATTAGCCTTACTTGTAAATATTGGTTGTTTGCAAACCCGTTGACCAAATTTGACCAATCATGTTCGACGCTTGTGCATGCGGCATCGTTGCAAATTCTATATTCGGGGGTTCCTGATCCATCTATAGATGCTGTGATTGAGCATTCTGCTAACCCTGTGATTTGGATAATATTGGATTCAATAAGAGTACTTGTCGTTGCGTTGGTAACGTCGGTAAAAGAAAAAGTGTCAGGAATGTCATCTGCACATTGTACTTCTGTGTTACATCCCCAACCTGAGCCTGAACAAACTTCTAAGCATTTGAAAGTTGGATTGTATCTTAGTCCTCCTGCTACTAAGCTCGTGCATGATACGGTTGTGTTTCCGATTTGTATAATATCAGAAACGTCTAACGTTGCTTTAGGGTCGTTATTATTGATGCCGATGCGATCGGTGACTTGATTTACGAATAAGTTATCATCGCCAAATATAATTTCTGCAGGGTTATCATTATCGTTCGTTGCAATCCTGATGTATTCTAATGTTGATCCCCGTGCATCAAAATAGGTGTCAGCATTTGTTAAGTCTCCTGCCCGAATAGAAAGACTGTCGCCTGAAAATAGTAAATAGGCATTAAAGGAGCCGTTTTGTAATAACCCCAAAGCTCTCATGTAGCCGTCTATGTCTAGAGCCGCTTGCGGGGGGGCGGTTGTATTGATTGTGAATTCACCCGTGTTGTGAAGCCGGCCTCGTTCAATGCCGTTTGCCCTGAAAATAATATCGCTTCCAGCGGTAATTGTATTTATCTCAAATTCCCCTGTTGCATTTAATCCTATAAAAGCAGAATCAGTAACATTTTCCTCAAAGACAATACCCATATTTGGTGTTGCAGCAGATGATATTAAGTTGAAAGTTGTGTCTGAACCCGTCGCAAAAACAGTTGAAATGGGTTTTGCCTGTGAGTTCATTCTGATGATGTCGTCATCAGATGTATCTACGATGACGTTTGTATCATTATCGGTGTCTTGGATGCGATCAACCGCGAATTGCATCGTTTGCCATAGTGATCCATCGCAGATAAGGATGACATCACGTAAATCGCCATTTTGATCTTCTTTAAGCCGTGTTGCACCCGCAGGTAAGCTGCTGCAATCGTCCCCTGGAACTTGTGCTACAGAGGGATTTATACAGATGGCTAATAACAGCGCAGATATTAGCAATATACGATCCATAAATAACCCTATCAAAATACATTAAAATAATAATTAATAATTTGAGAAAAAACTGGGTTATCCATTTGTATTTTTAGCAATTTATTTTCATATTTTTTTGTTTCTTTTAAAGGCTGTGATACGATGGGATTTATTTTGTATTTATTATTTTTAGTTTTTTCTTAGAACTTGCAGAATTGTTGATACAAATTTAATATGTATTTCTAATTTTTTATTTGGTTTTGTTATGAAGATTTTACTGCTGGCTTTAATATTGTTTTCGTATTCAGCGTATGCTGATACTCCGTCTGTGATTGATGATTACGCGGATGTAAAGCTTTTGAATAGAAGCTGTCTTGAGCAGACGCAGAGTGCGCTTAATGATAATAATATAGAATATTGTGAGTGTGCCCTTTTGGAGATGCAGATAAATCCATTGTTGATGTATTCTTACAAAGAGTTTGAGAGAAAAGAGAATGGTATAGAATTATTGTCTCAAGTTTTTGATATATTTGAAAAGGGTTGGATCCCTTCAAATAATGCGCAAGCACAGAATAATTTTACCACCGCCACTAAAGCAGGTTTAATTTCTCAGCTTTCTGTTATACCAACCGATGCTTGTAATCATATTTTAGAGCAGACGGATCAAGCTGAAGAAGCTTTCGAAAATTAAAGATGTTCTTTTTGGTTTGAGATGTTTGTAATTACTGTATTTATAGCATGCCTATTTAAGATAGGTTCTTATAATTATTCTTTATAAATTTATGATTTTAAATGGAAAAATTGGTAGCGGAGG
>JBGCEF010000031.1:0-4805 GCA_045106175.1 Bdellovibrionales bacterium | reverse complement strand
ATTGGCGGGGTACACGGCAAAACTGAATTTGAGACATATGAGGCAGCTAAAGAGCATGCGGAGTATTACGCTTCGGTCTTTGAGGCTAAATATGGTGGAGATATAAACTTCTCTGGTTATATGGATGAAAACCTTGAAAATTACATGCCGGACTATGAATTTTATAAGGTTATTTTTGATAGGAAATATGAGCTAACAATAAATGTTTTTGAGCCTGACAAGGATCGCAAAGCTTATGCAAGCATTATACTTACTTATGCTCCTACAGCTCCTGAGTATGAAAATTGGAAAAACCTAGTTGATGAGGAATTTGACAAACTTTCAATAGACGCCGCCCATTCCGAGGGAGCGTTAAGAGGAATAGAGTAGTATATACCCTTACATAAACACACATTCATATTTTGTTATTTTTCAAACCCTTACAGCGAAACTATACTCATGAAAATTTGGACTACTACACACAGCTAACCTCTTGATTTTTAAAGGGGTGCTTTTTAATTTTTAATCCTCTTTTAGTTCGGCTATTTCTTTGGTCTTCAACTAAATGGCCAGTACTGATCCATTTTTGTATTGCATTCAAAGCAGCTTTTTGACGAAGACCGAATTTATCCATTAATACTTTGGGCAGATATCGTGCCTTTGCTTGCGAGGCCAAAGACCAGGGCCGGTCTTGTTCCCATGCTTCCTCAATAAGATTAAACAGCTCTTGGTCTATTTCCCGCTTTTTGCTTTCAGATCCTGCGTGATCGTTCGCTTTTTCAAGAACGCCATTTACCCATGATAATTCTATAGTTTGCTGAGGCTTGGCATGATTGGCCTTTTTGAGGATGAGTTTGGCTGGATCGTTATCTGTTTCGGGTTTAAGTTCGACAACCGATCGCGCGGCGTTCTGCCATGCAGTCGATCCGCTAGCCACTTGGTTGGAAGCGCCGTATGTCTTGCTTGTGTGTGTACTGAGAATTATTCCTATGCCAAGCCTCAGGGCAAGGCCGTTAAGCGCGTGTAGAAAGCGCGTGACCTCATTCCTATCGTTTTCATTCCCTTCATACACGAGAGCAACATTATCAATAACAAGAAGTCTTAAATCGGAAATGCAGGATAAATCTTTCTCCAGATCATGAAAAAATTGAGTAGGTTTTCCATGTGCCCACAAAGTCGCATTACAACACGAAAAGGCCACATAGCTCACTTGGGGCGTGATTGGTCTTGTTCTGTATTGGATTTGGCAGAGTATCTAGCCGATTTTGTTCGTCCTAGTCTTCTGTAAAAAAATGTTCATGAACTTTTTTAGATGTTAGAAACTTTACTTGATGTTTTTTGTGATTAATACTATAATATCAATATATAGGAATTAATTGGATTTTTAAATACAATGGTATTACTTATAACGCCAGCAAAAGCACAAAAAAGGCTCGCAGAGCAAGCCCGCGCGCGGCGTCTGCAAATGGAATTGACGCAGGAAGGTCTTGCCGAGCGCTCTGGTGTCGCATTGCCCACGCTTCGCAAGTTCGAACGCACAGGCGTCCTCTCTCTGGAGTCATTTCTTAAACTCCATATGGTGCTTGGCGGATTGGAAGATATCCTTAAAGCCGCGCAAGTCGAAGACACGTTTTTCTCATCAATTGATGATGTGTTGGAAAAAAGCAGCAAACCCACCCGCAAGAGAGGGACACGCAAATGAATAATTATCTCTCCGCAACAGAAGTAAAAGTCGGTATTAATTTTGGCAAAGGCTTACAAGATGTAGGCAGATTGGCCGTGCGTGAACACAAGATTTATTTTGAATATGATAGTGCTTTTATAAAAAGTGGAATAGAAATATCACCGCTGCGCTTGCCGTTGCTACCAGGTGTGCAGAGCTTTGACTATAATCTTTTTGAAGGTTTGCCGGGTGTGTTTAACGACAGTTTGCCTGACGGCTGGGGACGTTTATTGTTTGATCGTTTCATAAGATCGCAAGGAATATTGCCTTCGGATATTACACCATTGGATCGCTTGGCGCATGTGGGATCAAATGCCCTTGGCGCTCTTGTTTTTGAACCTGATCACAGCGCAGATGACACACAGGGCGACATAAACCTTGATAACCTAGCCTTGCAAGCGCAAGATGTTTTGGACGGAACGTCGGATGACGTATTGGCTGAATTAATAGCCTTGAACGGATCTTCGGCGGGCGCACGACCTAAAGCACTGATTGGTGTCAACGACAATCGGGACCAAATCATTCATGGCGTCCATGATTTGCCTGAAGGATATACGCCATGGATAGTCAAATTCCCAAATAGTCAAGATGGGCTTGATGCGGGTGCCATTGAATATGTGTATGCCCTCATGGCAAAAGAGGCTGGCATAGCTATGCCAGACATTCATCTTTTTGATGCCGAGCGCGGTGCGGGTTATTTTGCGATTAAGCGGTTTGATCGTGATGGTGATAAACGACACCATATGCACACGGCTTGTGGATTGTTGCATTCGGATTTCCGCACACCGTCATTGGATTATGAAGATTTGATTGCGCTTACTGGTATGCTGACCCGCGATATGCGTGAGGTTGAAAAAATCTATCAACTGGCCGTTTTTAATGTTCTGGCTCACAACCGCGACGATCATTCCAAAAACTTCAGTTATTTGATGGATAGCCATGGAGGATGGAAGCTCTCTCCTGCCTATGATCTTACATTTTCATCTGGCCCAAGCGGTGAACAAAGCACGCTTGTGATGGGCAAAGGTAAAAACCCTGATACAATCCATCTGTTAAAGCTGGCGGATGAGGCAAAAATCAAAAAAGACCGAGCGCTTGAGATTATTGATGCCACAAAATCCAGCCTTTCCAAATGGCCAGCACTAGCAAAGCAATTTGGCGTTAGTGATACGAATATTAAGCTGATACAAAGCAAAATATCGCAGGTGGCCGGCGAATAAAATAGGCGCATATATTAATGTTACAAAATCAAGCAATCGACCAACTTATATTGTCTTATTGTTAATGCAAACTGCTATATTACTCAACTTATTTTTTCAGCATGTATATTAATAGCATTATAACCCCATGTACTCTTTGTAGGATAGTTTTTAGCTTCCTCTTCAGATATGGTTTTTAATAAATCTAAGCCTTGGAGCAGTCCCCAATGTTCTGCGCCTAAATGTTCTACACACAGGAGAGGCAATGGTGCCTCGTTAAGTTTGAGCTCTCCTGTTATGTATCCATAATATTCTAATATTGTTTTAATATGAACTTGACCTTGGTGGATGATTGGTTTTCCTAATATCAACTCATTAGTTGGTTTTGTAAAACCAACCCAGTCAAGAAGACCTGCAAGAAACAGAGTTGTATTATTTTGAATTGTGTCTAAGACAATTCCACAACAAAACTTACCATCCGATCGCTCTATTGTCCAATATTGTCCTTTTTTCAGGTTAGATTTTGACTTTGGTTTAAAAGGATATTGCATATTTTATACAATAATACTTTTTACACCTCTTATAAACACCTCTTTCGTAGTTTTGCACCCAAGGCATTTGCGCGGGGTATTATTCATGATGTTTTCAATACGCTGTAAATCTTTACTACTAAGGCTATCCAGATTAATCTTTTGCGACAAAAAACGCCTAAGACGATTATTATTTCACTTAACCGCAAATTTTCCCCATTGGGCTTGTGGATCACAGAAATAAGTATCCATGCCTAATTTCTTGCGGAGCAGGGGGTAGGACATGAACTCAAAACCACGATCAAACGTCATGGTCTGTGTAATATCATCCTGGCTAAAGCACTTGTTCTAAAAGAACAAGTCGGAGAAGACGTGGAGTTTCAGGCGGTTTGCACGCAAACGCACACATTGCAAAATAATAGAAACGGTATAATGACGACCAGAAAATGAAATCATGTGATGTTTAGAACAAGAAAAGTAACAGCCAATTCCTAAGGCTTTTTAAAGTATTAAACTTTGCGACACTATCTTACTTATAGCCGTAAAGTCTAAAAAACCAAAGAAATTCCTGCCCTTCGGAAAATTGATTTTTATACCATGTAGGAGAAGTTTCTTCTAATTCATCAAACTCAAATCCTATTTTAGATATACATTTCTTAAGTTCCTTAAATGTTTCCCTTGGTAAAGGACATATATCTATCCACTCATTTTCTGAATAGGAAACCTCTCTAAAATGGTAGAACCATTCTCCATCCCAAGAACTAACATGCCCATTTAAAAGTAATTTTGATCTAAACCTTGGATAGTTTTTTTTGTCAAAATTTAGTATTTTTTCTCTGAGTTCACTCCATTTCGTATTGTTGGCATAGGACGTTAAACCATTTTTTTCAATATACTCTAATAATTTCTTTTCCATGATTAGTTCTAACAATTTTTCATTGTTTTGTCATGCCGGTATCACCATTCTCTGAGTGGCCATTAAATTTTGCGACACTACCGTAAAAGGTTTTAATTTCGCCGTGGCGTATAAATGATTGTAAAATATACTCATTATCGAATCTCCATTACCAACTCAGAAGGGTTGAAAACTTAGAAAAGACGCACCCGTGGAGAATCTAACAGAAATGCGACTGGTTAGATTGAAGAATAGGGGATGCACAGATAGAAGTAAAGAAGCTGCCTAATTAGGCAGCTTCTTTACTTCTGACCAACAGCATTGATGTCCGTACGTCTTGCCTGCATTCCGAGCCGGGGAACCCATGATGGAATGCATCGTGCCCGCTTAATAACAAATGAATGGACGAGGCCTGCATATTTTTTGAATGCGGGTTTTGGAGATTAATTGAACAAATTATTTTTGCATGACCCGCGCTC
>JBGCEF010000030.1:0-9093 GCA_045106175.1 Bdellovibrionales bacterium | reverse complement strand
TTCTTTAGCGGGCAAAGCATTGGAACGTGGGAATTGGGGCTATAATGCCGTCAATATTCGTGATTTTGCATCTGGGGTTCATAAATCTGTTGATGATACGCCCTATGGCGGTGGTGCAGGCATGGTTATGCGCGCGGATATTATTGAGGGTGCCTTGCTCTCCATCCCCAAACCCGGACGTAAAATTTATTTAAGCCCGCGAGGAAAGCCGCTAACACAAGCTATGGCTCAAGAATTCTCTCAAAAAACTGACATAACTCTTTTGTGCGGGCGTTATGAAGGCGTCGACCAACGGGTTTTGGACGCGTATGATTTCGAAGAGATTTCGATTGGTGATTATGTGCTAAGTGGTGGTGAGCCAGCGGCGATGATTTTCATGGATGTTTGTATTCGTTTGTTAGATGGTGTGATGGGAAACGATGAAACGGTCTCAGAGGAGAGCTTCTCGAATGGCTTATTAGAATACCCCCACTACACCCGCCCAGCGACATGGGAGACGAAAGATGGAGAGGCATTAGATGTTCCCGATGTTTTGAAATCAGGTGACCATAAAAAGATAGATGAATGGAGAAATTCGCAGAGCAAGGATATTACTCAAGCTCGACGCCCCGACCTTTTAGACTAATCATATCTGGGCTAACTCTGTCAGATATCATCGCCATGACTCCCGAAATAGAATTAAACAATTCAGGTCTACCTGTTTCCAAAGGGCCAAGCGGACTGTTTACAGGTTCTGGAACGTAAAGTGTTACATCTCCTTCGCCAAAATATTTGCCTTTATTTGCTACAAGAGAGACATGTGCAATTGCTGGAAGCCTTTCAAAAACCTTTATTGCATGCATTATACCTGGAACTGCCGTTATTCCTGATAAATTATAACTCCGGCTAATTCGCTTTAGAGCTATTTCCTGTTCTGATTTTGACAATCCCGTATTAGCCAAACGTATCTCGTCACTATGCGGTATAACATGGGCAAACTCCAAATCTGTGAACTGTTTGTACTCAAGGCCTGCCATTCGCGCGCGCCTTAGAAAATCAGCATCTTCTTGTCCCCATCCTTTGAAATGTTGTTTATAGCCACCCAAAGTTAAAAAGTTATCTTTGCTTAATGCAATTCGGCCATAAGCTCCATTATCATATTGCACTTGTGCTTTTATTGCCATAAACGACGGCCCAACTACTAAATCAATATCCCTTTGAAAGAGTTTTGCCATTTTTACCGCAAAACCTTTGCCTGCAAAATTATCTGCGTCGACGTTCACGAGCACATCTCCTGTTGCCAGACGATGTGCCATATTTTTCGCATGCGCGTGATGGAAGCCCTCTGGCGCATCTGTTTCTGCATAGACCAAGCGTCCAACTTTCATTTCCTCTTGCATTTGAGGGTCAGACAATATCCAGTTTCTTTGCTCTGGATTTCTACCATAGTTCAAAACAATGAACTCAACTTGCACATCATCGGTGTCAGGATTATCGGCGAGATTTTTGGGAAGCGTTTGCATGAGATGTTCTAGACGAACTGTTTCCCCTGGTTTGTCTCCGCATGTTGTACAAAAAGATACTTTCATCAATCAACAATCTAATTATGTAAAACTTAAATATCTTGCAATTTATATCCTACTCTGACATAAAAAGTCAAATTTTTGGACGATAAACGTTCAGATTGTTAGAAAAAGATAATTTACCTGCCAAGCAACTGCTTGATTACGAGGTTAAGAATAAGGAAACAAAACAATGAATACACTACAAAAATTTGAAGCGAAAGAGCTTCAGAAATTACAAGAAACAAAGACTGTCCCAGATTTTAGCGCAGGTGATACCGTAAAGGTAAATGTGCGTATTAAAGAAGGTACGCGCGAGAGAATTCAGGCTTATGAAGGAATCGTGATTGCCCGCCAAGGATCAGGCATCAACGCTAACTTCACTGTTCGTAAGATTTCTTATGGTGAAGGCGTAGAGCGTGTCTTCCCTCTTTGGAGTTCGCGTATTGATTCAATCGAGGTGGTTCGTAAAGGTTCTGTACGTCGTGCGAAGCTTTATTACTTGCGTGATCTTCGTGGTAAATCAGCTCGTATTTCCGAGCGGACAACGGGTCATGGTTTTGATGCAACCGTCGATGAGGCACAAGAAGCGCTAACGAAGACGCAAAAACGCGCTCAGAAGAAAGCGGAAAAAGATGCAAAACGCGCAGAAGCCCGTAAAGAGCAAGACGCCAAGATAAAGGCGAAGCAAGACGCGAAAGCGGCTGAAAAAGCAGCAGCAGATGCCGAAGCAAAAGCAGCAGAAGCGCCAGCGGATGCTACAGAAGAGACAAGCGCAGAGTAAGTCGTCAAAGTCTTTTAAGCCTAAGCACATAAACAAAACCGCCCATCATATGATCGGCGGTTTTTTTGTCATTTAAACAGTTTTTATGTCACTGTTGGAATATCTAGTGTGATATCAGCAGCAGGAATAACAGGATCAGCTGTATTCGAAGCGAAGTCCTGTCCTTTATTTTCCCAAGCGCCTCCAAGAGAGCTCTCCTCCCAAGATGCTTCTGCCCTTTGTATAGCTGCCTCAGTATCTTGCCCAACGCTGCCGTCAGGTTGGCCACCATGTCCGCCAACTTCTAAGACCATTTGCAATCTATAATTTTCAGAAGAGACATCGCGTCCAGTATTTATTTCAACCATTTCACCAACGAGATCTCTGTAGCCAGTCGAGCTCTCAGCGATATCGGTTAAAGTTTCAACCCAGCCAATTTGAGAAGCGTGTGATGCAATCGCTGGATTTTGTAATACCGCCTCCGGGTTTGCGGCAATATATTGTTGAATGCCTAAAATAGTATCCCTGCCAATTAGGCCATCTGGATGAATACTTGTTGGGGATCCGTCAGCATATTCAGTAAATTCATGACTATCTAACTGATACATGCCTAGGCTATGTAATTCTGTATGTAAGAACACCATTTCTTCTTCTGATAAGCGGTATGGTGCCGCAAGCAACCCTTCAATCGTCATTTCGGGGGATTCTAGTGCATTTACCGCTCCTGACAATGAGCCTAAATCTGCTTCATAACCTTCCGCAATTAAAGCTTCACGAACAGGGTCGCTTAAGCGATTAACGAGATGAATTCCGTGCTCACTTCCTAAAAAGCTTATGACAGCGGAACTTGTGCCTGGACCAAATGATCCATTTGGCCTGTCAAAGTTACCGTTACCTGTGTCTAATACTGCGCGCTGAATAGCATGTATATCTTGAACGCTGAGCGTTTCGTCTTTTGTTAAAAGATGTGAAAGTACGTAAATTGCGCTTTCAGTTGTTGGATCTAGTCCCATTACACTACCCTCTATTTTTTCACACTATTACTTAGCCCTTGTAATGGGCATTCTTGAATTGACATGAGTCACTCGTATTTGGTTTACTGCCAATCCTTTATGAGTATTTTAGAGATGAAAGATTAAAGAGATATTAATATGTCTAATAAGCCACGCACTTTGTTTGAAAAAATCTGGAATGATCATGTTGTTCATGCGCAAGACGATGGCACATGCCTAATTTATATTGATCGGCATTTGGTGCATGAAGTCACATCTCCTCAAGCTTTTGAAGGGCTTCGCATAGCCGGGCGTGATGTGCGCAAACCGGAAAATACACTTGCCGTGATGGATCATAATGTCCCGACGACCGACCGCAGCCTTCCTATTGAGGAAGAAATGAGCCGTATTCAGGTTGAAACATTGCGCCATAATTGTGAAGAATTTGGCGTTGAGCTATTTGATTTAACAGATAAACGTCAAGGTATCGTGCATATTATCGGTCCTGAGCAGGGATTTACCCTACCCGGCATGACGATTGTGTGTGGTGATAGCCATACAAGCACGCATGGAGCGTTTGGTGCACTTGCCTTTGGGATTGGGACATCGGAAGTAGAACATGTGCTTGCGACGCAGACCTTAATCCAAAAGCCGGCCAAGACTATGCGTATTACTGTTGATGGTAAGCTTCAAGCTGGCGTCACAGCCAAAGATATGGTGCTTGCGATTATTGGTAAGATCGGAACGGCTGGGGGAACAGGTTATGTGCTTGAGTATGCTGGAGAAGCGGTTCGCAACCTATCGATGGAAGGCCGTATGACAATGTGCAATATGTCGATTGAAGGGGGTGCGCGCGCCGGGCTTGTTGCGCCAGATGAAACAACGTTTCAATACATCAAGGGACGCCCTCGTGCGCCCAAAGGCGATGATTTCGACAAGGCTGTTGCTTATTGGAAAAGCTTACCGAGCGATGAAGGTGCGGTTTATGATCGTGAAATTGTGCTTAAGGCAGAAGATATTGAACCAACAGTTACGTGGGGCACAACACCAGAAGATGTTGTTGCGATTACCGGACATGTCCCCTCACCCGATGACTTTGATGATGAGAATAAGAAAGCGTCCGTGGAACGTATGCTCAATTATATGGGCTTAGAGGCGGGCACAAAAATGACCGATATCGCGCTTGATAAGATTTTTATCGGGTCATGCACAAATGCGCGCATTGAGGATTTACGTGAAGTTGCACGCGTCGTGGAAGGCAAGACAGTGGCATCCACCATTAAAGAAGCGATGATTGTTCCAGGTTCGGGTTTAGTGAAAATTATGGCTGAAGAAGAAGGGATCGCAGATATCCTGAAGGATGCTGGGTTTTTATGGCGTGAGCCCGGTTGTTCCATGTGCTTGGGGATGAATCCTGATCAGCTTGAACCGGGTGAGCGATGCGCATCAACTTCCAACCGTAACTTTGAAGGACGTCAAGGACGCGGCGGAAGAACCCACCTCGTTAGCCCTGCGATGGCGGCGGCGGCGGCGATTACTGGGAAGTTGACAGATATTCGAGAATTTTAAAATTCGAAATTAAGTTTAATACCGGCGGCTGGGCTGATTTTGCTTAGTGAGTTCGCGGTTGGGTCGTGAAGATCGTGGTCGCTCGACATATTAATGACGAAAAGTTTTAAGGCACCCTCTTCTTCCGCATCACCGATAAAATGATATTCAAATCCGTTTATAATATCGGCGCTTCCGAACAGTTCTTCTATTGGTGTTTGATCCGCGTATAATTCCTCGAACGGGATTTCATCATTCGCGCCGACAAGGTTTGGACACACGAATATAAATGTCGCAACTAATAGATAAAGCATATTTTTCATTGTCTTACCCCACATGTTAGACAGAAATTATAATATTAAAGATAGCATGTAATATGCAAAAAAATCGTAAATTGATTATGTAATTATTTTTTATCACCAATTAATATCGGCTTTGTACCTTAAAGAAATTACACTTTTATCCGTTCCTGCGGATGCTTTGAATTCTAGGCCATCAATATGTCCGACCATGGGCATGTAGTCGCTTTTAAATGTGAGCTTACTATCCTTGCCGATATCAGCCTTAAGTTCAGAACCCTGCATTTTTCCAATCATCGGGAGCTCTATCATTTTATAGGTAATGCCCCTGTTGCTTCGATCGGCGCGTAAATTTTCGAAGTAAAGATCAACATCTCCGTCAATAATATCCCATGTGTATTTAAGCTGTTTGCTATAGGGAATTTTTTTCATGAGATCATCTACCATATCCCCTGAATCTGATTTTAGAATGCCCGCTTTTGTCGACACATCTAGCTCGTTAACATTGGACACTTCTTTAGCGTCTTGGTCAGAACGAATAGGCACTGTGACGGGTATTTGAAAATTATAATCTTGTTCGGCCCAATTACTTTCAAGAGGGTAAATAGCGGGTATAAAAAACGGCTGATTATCCAGATCGTTTTTTTGAAAATTTTCAGCCATTGCTGTTTGAAAGAAACTTGCTAACGCCCATACAGCAAAGGTTATGGCGCATGTGTTTTTAATGTTCATATTCATCATTATAGCATTTATGCCTATTAATTGACCGAATTAAGTACGCTGCATCGCACTGTGAGCAATAGATTTGATCTTTTATTCTGTAAAATACTCTAACTTTTTTCTTTTAATTTCAAACAAATAGCGGTAGATAAAACTCGATATAAATTGGAAACGAAACATATGAGTGTATGGCCCGAAAGCTATGATTTTCTTAGCGAACCAGAGATTGGTGCGCGCATAAGACGTTTTATTGAAGCGCAAATGGATGAGCTTAAGCGTTATGATGAGCAGAGACCTGATGGTCACGCATATGTTTTTCATGAGCATGCGGAACGTGTTGCGATAAATGTTAAGCGTACATGCCTCCATATGGGCTTGGGGCAGAGTGTTGCGGATAATATGTATTGGGCCGTACTGCCGCACGACATAGGCAAAAAAATGTTGCCTGCGGATATTTGGGACCAGGAAGAAAAACCGACAGGTGCGGTAAAAAAATATAGGCGTACACATACACTTTTAGGGGCGCAAATAGCAGAAGAATTATTACATGAGATTACGCATCCCTTTAAGGATCTTATGATTGATATTATGCGTTATCACCATGAACAAATGGATGGCGAAGGTCCATTAGGCCTTAAAGCGGAAACGTTAAGTGCACCAGTACGTTTGGCCGCAATCGTTGAAGCTTATGATGGTTGGAGGATATGGCGTCCGCATTTTGGTGATCGTGATATTTCTCCGCCTGCTGTTCTAAAAAGAATGCGCGATGAGAAAGGGGCTGATATTTTTGATATGAATTTGTTTGAATCCTTTGCGGAAATGAAAATGAATGATTATAAAGAAGGACGCATATTACAGGAATAAATCATGGACCCTTTTAACGTTTTAACCGCCAAAGCCGCGCCGCTTGAAATGATCAACGTGGATACGGATATCATTATCCCGAAACAATTTTTAAAGACCGTCAAACGCACGGGACTTGGCGTTTCCGCTTTTTATAATATTCGTTATGACGATAACGGCGATCTCTTATCTGACTTTGTACTGAATAAGCCCGATTACCAAGGTGCGGAAATTTTAATTACTGGCGAGAATTTTGGCTGTGGGTCATCGCGAGAGCATGCGCCATGGGCGATTTTGGATATGGGCTTTCGTTGCATTATTGCGCCATCTTTTGCAGATATTTTCTTTAACAATAGCTTTAAGAACGGTATTTTACCTATTGAATTACCACAAGAGCAAGTTGATCAACTGATGAGCAGCGCAAAGGCGGAGCCAGATGCGCTTATAGAGGTTGATTTAGAAAAACAGACCATTACGCGTGGCAATCAGTTTAGCTTTGCATTCGATATTGACCCATTCCGTAAGCATTGTTTGCTAAATGGTTTGGATGATATTGGCCTAACCATGAAAAAAAGCACCCATATTGATGCGTTTGAAGAAAAACGCAGTGGCGAACAGCCTTGGGTTTAACGCTCAAACTGCTCAAGTGGAACTAATCCACCATTTGCATCAGTATCCCAGATTACTAAAGAACCGCTCTCTTCATCAAATCGCTTAGCAACCCCTTTTCCCGGCGACCTTTGCGGAAGATTTGATAAATGCTGTCTCCAACGAGAGTCTATTCCGTACATTCCGCCTCGCTCAGATTGTATTTTCACGGCTGTAAATGCATCTAAACCATCTAATTTTTTAGGCCATTGCCCTGAAAAAGGTTTATCTAAATCTAGACTTATTAATAAGATATCAAGGCTTGCTCTTGTTCTATTTTCCTCTGTTACTTGGAAAATTTGAATGGGGTCATCTCGTCTGCCTGTTAGATGAACATCCAAACAAATACCCTCTGACATCATCATTGTATCATAATATTTTTTGACCCTCTCCACTAGCGGACTATAATCGCGTTCATTGTCTTCTGCATCCTTAACTTGCTGCGCTAAAGTCGCTCTTGCCTCGACATGGGCTGCGTTTGCTTCATTTGCTTCGCGCCCTCGTCTTGTTGCATCCGCATCTGCGCGCCTTGCCGCGAAAAGTTGTAGATCAGTTAGCTGGGCTGGTTTTGAGGGTTTATCAGTCATAGAACACCTTTTTATTATGTATAATTTTGTTTATGCAACTTTCTCTTGTGTTTTGTCCAGTGTTTTTTAAAGTAGCGACAGATTAAAGGAATGATGATGACAAAGACATTAATGATATTACCAGGTGACGGGATTGGGCCGGAGATTGTTTCAGAAGCGGAAAAAGTATTAGCTTGGCTATGTGATAACAGCGACTTATCAGTTGAAGTCGACCACGGGTTAATCGGTGGTCAGGCTTATGATGTTCATGGCGTTCCACTTTCTGATGGTGATTTGGAGAAATGCAGGGCTTCGGATGCAATTTTGATGGGCTCTGTCGGTGGGCCGAAATGGGATGATGTTGATTATAACGTACGTCCGGAGGCTGGTTTGTTGCGTCTTCGCAAGGAGTTGGATTTATTTGCAAATTTGCGGCCTGCGATTGTTTTTGATGCGCTTGTTGATGCTTCTACGCTTAAGCCCGAGATTGTTAAGGGGCTTGATATTTTAATTGTGCGGGAATTAACCTCTGGCGTTTATTTTGGTGAGCCGCGCGGGATTGAAGATTTAGGTAATGGTGAGCGGCGCGGTTTTAATACGCAAACATACACAACGTCTGAAATTCGCCGTATTACAAAAGTTGCTTTTGAATTGGCGCGTAAGCGCGGCAATAAGGTTCATTCATGTGAAAAAGCAAATGTGATGGAAAGTGGGAAATTATGGCGAGAAGAAGTGACTGCCCTTCATGCGCAAGATTACAGCGATGTTGATTTGGAGCATATGTATGCCGATAATTGCGCGATGCAATTATGCCGCAACCCGCGTCAATTTGATGTCATTGTAACTGATAACCTGTTTGGCGATATATTATCTGATGAAGCCGCGATGCTTACTGGTTCGCTTGGTATGTTACCTTCCGCGTCATTGGGCACAGAGGGTGTAGCAGGTCTATACGAGCCCGTTCACGGGTCTGCGCCGGATATTGCGGGCCAAAACAAGGCTAATCCTTTGGCGACCATCCTAAGCCTTGCTATGTTGTTGAGATATTCTTTTAATCGCGGCGATTTAGCAGATTTAGTTGAAAATGCGACGCAAGATGTTTTAAATGCTGGTATACGGACTATTGACCTAGCCTCTGAAGATGGTTGTGCAGTTTCTACGATTGGTATGGGG